>NZ_KB907307.1:1579331-1895198 GCF_000381925.1 Nocardia sp. BMG111209 | reverse complement strand
ACCGCCATGGTCCGATCCCAGTGCTCGATCGTCATGTCCGCCAGCGGGGTGTAGCGGGTGTCGCCGTAGCGATTCGGGTTGTTGACCAGCACGTCCAACCGGCCGAAGCCGTCCAGCGCGAGCGCGACGGTGGTGCGGACACTGTCCTCGTCGGTGACCTCGAGGGGCGCGAAAACCGCAGTGCCACCGGTCTGTTCGATCAGCTCGACGGTCCGCTTGCCCGCGTCGGCGACGCTGTCGGCCACCACGACCCGGGCCCCGGCCGCGGCGAGGGCCACGGCGTACCCGCGGCCCGCCGCATGTCCCGCACCGGTGACGATCGCGACCCGGTCGCGCAGTGGGCCGGTCACGGCTGCGCCATCGCCCGGCGCAGGACCAGCGCCATGTGCTGCATGACCGGCTCGTTGCGGCCGAACACCATCGTGTCTGGGGTGTAGGGGGAACGCATCGCCGCGCCGACCTTGGCGGCCATCGCGTAGTCCTCGTTGTCGACCACGGTCTGGCAGGCCCAGCGCACCTCCTTGTCCAGCGCGTCCGCCTCCTCCGGGGACGGCGCCGTGCGGCGGTAGGCGTGATGCCAGGCCACCGTCTCGTGCAGGGATTCACCGGGATAGATGGTGAAGATCTCCAGCCGATCGGCCACCACCGAGAAACTCAGGTTCGGGAACAGCCGGTAGTTCAGGTTGATCTGCCCGTCGTCGACCGGCCGCCACTGCTCCTCGGGCACCTCGCGCAACCGGTCCACGGTGCGCATGGTGGAGGTCATCAGCGCGTGGTCGCCGTAGAAGTCGGCGATCGAGGTGTTGCCGTGGACCAGCGGGCCCGCGGTGGCCTTGTGCAGATACGCGAAATGGTAGGTCTCCAGATGCGTGCCCCACGCCACCTTCCAATTCGCCCGCACCGGATGCGGATGCGGCGCGGCGATCGACTGCCAGCTCCGGAAACCGAAGGACGCGAACTGATCCGCCAGTCCGCCGAGATATTCGTCGACGGTGAACGCCGCGTCGGGATGGGCCGCCACGAACAGCATCCCGTGGCGCTCCTCGGCGGGCAGTTCGACCAGACCCCGCTCCTCCCGGCGCAATTCGGTGAAACCGTCGGGGCCGGTGACGCCGACCAGCGTGCCGTCGATGTCGTAGGACCAGGCGTGGAACGGGCAGGTGAAGCGGCGTGCCCGGGTGCCGCGGCCGGATTCCACCACGCGCACGCCGCGGTGCCGGCACATGTTGAGCAGGGCCCGGACCCGTCCGGACGCGTCGCGGGTGACCAGGATCGGGGTGCCGGTGGCGTCGAAGGTGAACCACGAACCCGGTTGCGGCAGATCGCAACTCAGGCCGACGAACATCGGGTACCGGCCGAAGATCAGCTGCCGTTCCCGCTCGAACACCTCGGCGGACCGGTAGCCCGCCAGCGGCTCCGCCATGATGTGCTCGGCCATGTCGGTGGTCCTGCCGTCGATCAGGGCCAGGGTGCGGCGGCCCAGTTCGCGTTGCATCTCGGGTGTCATGCCGTGCGCTCCCAGTGTGCGGATCGGATGCGCTCCACGTCGGCCGCGACCGCGGTCCCGGCGAAGAACGACGAACCGGCGCCGGCGTAGTACCGCACGGCGTTGGTGCAGGTGAACTCCTCGAACTGTGCGGGCGTGAGGATTGCGTCCTCGACGAGTTCGTACGCCTCGACCAGCGGCAGCGTGAACGACGGCACGTCCCAGTGGCCGAGGTCGGAGCCCATCATCGCGGGCAGCGTGGCGCCGAGCGGATTCACCCGATCGTCCCAGGCGAGGCCGACCAGCGGATCGTCACCCTCACAGCCCCAGAAGAAGTTGCGGGAGAACGCGTCCCGGATATCGGCCGCCGAGGTGACGCCGCTGGCGGCGAAATCGTCGACCTGCCCGTCGGGTGCGGAGGTGCCCGGGATCAGCTGTTCGGGTGTGTACCGGGTGAGGCCCGGCGCGTAGCGGCCGGCCAGCCGGTGCAGTTCCGCGCCGTCGAGCCGGGCCGGATCCAGCCGGCCCAGGCCCCGGCGGCCGCGTTTCTCGAAGCGCGACACCAGATCTCCGTACACCCGCACGCCCACGGCGACACCGCCCTCCAGCAGGGCGATCCGCAGGCCGGGGAAGCGGGTGGTGACGCCGCCGAGGAACAGCGATTTCGCGGTGCCCTCCCCGACGGCGGCGAAATGTCCTGCGGCGAAGGAATAGTTGGAGGGCGTGAAATGGCCGGGCAGTTTGAATCCGGAGGTGTGGCAGGACAGCGGCACATCCAGCTCCACCGCCTTCGCCCAGAACGGGTCGTAGTCGTATTCGCTGTCCAGGCCGAAGTTGTCGATGCGCTGCAACCGGGATCGGTACTGCGGCGGGGCATCCGCGAACGCCGGTATCGGCCGCCACACGAACGAGGGCATCAGCGCCGCGCGCAACCCGATCGCGGTGGCGTGCTCCAGCGCCGCGACGCCCTCGGCGGGGGTGTGTGCGGGGATCACCGCCACCGGCGACAACCGATCCCGGTAGGGCGCGTAGATCTCGGCGACGTACTCGTTGTAGAGCCGGGCCAGGCCGACCCGGGTGTCCTCGCGTTCCAGCGACAGCAGCGTCAGGCCGCGCGACGGGTACACCACCGCGAAGTCGATACCCGCCTCGCCGAGGCGTTCGTGATACAGCGCGGGCATCGTGACGCTGGCGTAGTCGAGGGTGTCGGCCGGGGTCCACCACACCGGCCGGGCCGAGATGTGCTGCCGCCGGCGCTGTTCCAGCGCCGGCACCTGCTCGCCGGCGGCGTCGGACAGGCCCAGGGCACGGACCGCCGGGTCGTCGAGCAGCGCGCCGCCGCCGTGGTCGCGGACGAAATCGGCGAATGCCACGCTGATCTCGACGTGATGAGCGTCGGCGTCGATGACGACGTGGCCGAGCGAATCCCGGATCCGCCGGGCGTCGTGGGTGCCGTTGGCGGTCACTGGTGCACCTTCTTTCGTAGGGATGTGCGCGCGAATCATGGTGTGGGGGTGATCGTCACGGCTCGGCGAAGACCAGCATCGAGGCGATGCGGCCGCCGTCGATGCGGATGATGTCGCAGCCCACCGCGATCGTGGCGGGGAACAGCCAGCGCACGATGCCGCGGCTGTAACCGTGGTGGGTGTCCGGTGGCCGGGCCAGTTCGAAACCGACGCCCGGGGGCCAGGCGGCGGTGTACTCGGTGACGTGCCGGGCGAGCGCCGCGCGGCCGCGGATCACCGGCCGCTCGTCCGGCGGCACGAATTCGATGTTCTCCGTACAGCATTGCTCGAACCGGCGCAGCCGCTCGGCGGGGTCGCGGGTGACCCAGGCGGCGCCCCAGGTGGTGAACAGGTCGGCGGGGTTCACGAATCCCCCGGCAGCCGCAGGCCCGCGAGCGCCACCGCGGGCAGCGTGACGCTCGCCCCGCCGTCGGCGGTGAGCACCTGACCGGTGATCCACTGCGATTCGTCGGAGGCGAAGAACAGTGCGGCCCAGCCGATGTCCCAGCCCGTGCCGACGGTGACGCGACCCAGCGGCAGGACGGCGGCCGCGGTGTCGCGGATGCGTTGCAGGTCCTGGCCCAGCTTCTCGGACGCGCCCTTGGTGCGCGGGGTCTGCACCGAACCCGGGACCACGACGTTGACCCGGATGCCCTGAGGTCCGTGCGCGGCAGCCATTTCCTGCGAGAGCGAGATCATTCCGCCCTTGGCGGCGGAGTAGGCGGCGAAGCCGATCGCGCGCAGCGCGCCGATCGAGGAGACGTTCACGATCGAACCGCCGCCGCCGGCGGTCATCGCCGGAATCGCCCGGCGCGACATCAGATAGACGGATTTCAGGTTGATCTGCTGCATCCGGTCCCAGGTCTGTTCATCGGTGTCGAGG
Organism: Nocardia sp. BMG111209; assembly: GCF_000381925.1. Taxonomy (NCBI): domain Bacteria; kingdom Bacillati; phylum Actinomycetota; class Actinomycetes; order Mycobacteriales; family Nocardiaceae; genus Nocardia; species Nocardia sp. BMG111209. The sequence goes on along the minus strand of NZ_KB907307.1, from coordinate 1,891,324 downwards.
ATGCTCCCCGGTTGCGAGACACCGACATTGTTGATCAGTACGTCGAGCCGGCCGAAGCGGTCCAGTGCGGTGTGCACGGCCCGCGCGCAGTCGGCGCTGTCGGTGACATCGCCCGCGAACACCACCGCGCGGCCGCCGGCCTCCTCGATCTCCGCGCGGGTGAGTTCGGCGCGGGCGGGTTCGCGATCGACCAGGACGATGTCGGCGCCGTGGCGGGCCAGCAGGATCGCGGTGGCCTTGCCGGTGCCGATGCCGGGCCCGTCGGCCTGCCCGCCCCCGGTGACGATCGCGACCTTGCCCGCCACCCGGCCGGAATTGCCTTCGGCGCCGGTCACCGCTCCTCCCCGCCGTCGATGAGGGCGAGGGTGGTGAAGACCGGGACGGTCTCCCCGGGGGCGACGAGAATCCTGGTCAGCGTGCCGGATTCGGGCGCGATCACCATGACAGTGATCTTCTCCGCCTCCACCTCGGCGATGTCCTCGTCCTCGACGACCGGTTCACCCTCCTGCTTGAACCATTGCAGGACAGTGCCTTCGGTCATACCCATGCCGAATTGCGGGAGGTTGACCTCCACCGGCTCGCTCATGGCCCGACCAGCTCCTTCGGGGACGGCGCGCCGGTCACCAGCGCCTCGGCGGCGGCCGCGATGCGCGCGGGGGTGGGATACATCAGGCGTTCCAGCGCGGGACTGAACGGTGGGTGCACATCCGGGGCGACCACCCGCACGATGGGGGCCCGCAGGCTCGCGAAACCCTCCTCGGCCACCACGGCGGCGATCTCCGCCGCGGCGCCGCAGGTCCGGTGGGCGGGATCGGCGACGACCAGCCGGCCGGTGCGGGCCACCGACTCCAGGATCGCGGTGCGGTCCAGCGGCACCAGCGTGCGCGGATCGAGCACCTCCGCCTCGATGCCCCGGTCCGCCAGCGCCGCAGCGGCTTTCAACGCGGCGGGCACCGCGTCACCGATCGCCACGACGGTGACGTCGCGGCCCGCGCGCGCCACCGCGGCCCGGCCGATCGGGACCAGATGTTCGCCGTCGGGCACCTCGCCCTTGCTGCCCCACAGCAGCAGCGGTTCGAAGTAGACCACCGGATCGTCGTCGCGGATGGCCGATTTCAGCAATCCGAGCGCGTCGGCCGGGGTGGCCGGGACCACGATCTTGAGGCCGGGCACGTTCATCAGTTGCGGGTACGGCCGGTCGGAATGCTGTGCGGCGGTGGCGTTCGCGTACTTCATGGCGGCGCGGAACACGATCGGCACGCTCGCCTGGCCGCCGAACAGGTAGCGGTTCTTCGCGGCGTGATTGACGATCTGATCCCACGCCACGTACATGAGATTGGCGATGGTGTAGTCCACGATCGGCCGCACGCCGGTCATGGCCGCGCCGATCGCCGCACCGGTGAAACCCTCCTCGGAGATGGGCATGATCGGAACGCGATCCGGCCCGAACTCGTCGACGAATCCGTGCGTGGGCATGGTCCAGAAGCGCGCGTCCTCGCAGAACACCACGACATTCGGGTCACGGCGCATCTCCTCGAGCATGGCCCGGCGGATCGCCTCGCGGTAGCTCATCACGGTCACCGGGACACCTCCACCGGCGTGGCCCACAGATCCTCGAACAGTGCGGCGGGCTCGGGAAGTGGGCTGCGCCTGGCGAATCGGACCGCCTCGCGCACCTCCTCGGCCACCTCCGCCGCCATCTCGTCGAGTACCTCCGCGCCGACGCCGCCGGTCAGCAGCCGGGCCCGCAACAGATCCAGCGGATCGCGGGTGCGCCACTGTTCGAGTTCCTCGATCGCGCGGTGGCCCAGATCCATTCCGCCGTATTCGGCGTGGTCGCGGTAGCGGTAGGTGCGGGCCTCGATCAGGGTCGGGCCGCCGCCGTCGCGCGCGCGGTCGACGGCCGTGGCGGCCGCCTCGTACACGGCGGCCACATCCTGGCCGTCGACGCTCACGCCCGGCATCCGGTAGGCGGCGGCGCGTGCGGCGATACTGTCGGCGGCCATCGTGTCGGACAGTGCGGTGGACATCGCGTAAAGGTTGTTCTCGCAGACGAATACGACGCCGAGCCGCCAGGCCGCGGCGAGGTTGAGCCCCTCGTGGAAGGAGCCGATATTGGCGCCGCCGTCGCCGAAGAACGACAGCGCCACCTGATCGGTGCCGCGGATGCGCGCGGCGTAGGCGGCGCCCGCGGCCTGCGGGATACCCGCCCCGACGATCGCGGTCTCGCCGAGACTGCCGACCCGGAAATCGGCCAGATGCATGGAACCGCCCTTGCCGCGGCAGATTCCGGTGCTGCGGCCCATCAACTCGGCCATCAACGGCGCGAGCCGCGCGCCCTTCGCGATCGGATGACCGTGTGAGCGGTGGTATCCCACCATGAAGTCGTCTGCGCGCAGTGCCAGGCAGGATCCGACGACGGTGGCCTCCTGGCCGATACAGAGATGGACCGAGCCGGCGATGCCCTGGCCCTTGCGCACGATATCCATCGCGGCTTCCTCGAACCGGCGGATGCGCAGCATGCGGCGCATCGCGTCGAGCTCCTGCTGTCTGTTCATGGGCGAAACCCCTTGTGAAAACACCGAGTTCGTCGCTGTGGCGGGATCGCCGGCGAGTGCGGCGGTGGTGACCTCGAACACATCATGCGCTTGCTCCGGCCTACATGCAAGGGTAGTCTTGCATCTCGGGAACAACGAGGTCATGCGGCAGTGCCGCCGCGGGAGAGGTTTTCCTATGTCCGACTTCATCGGTCGCGTCGCCGTCGTCACGGGCGCGGGCAACGGCATCGGCGCGGAGTACGCGCGGCACCTCGCCGGTCGCGGAGCGCATGTCGTGGTCGCCGACATCGATGCCGCGGCCGCCGCCGCGGTCACGAAGGAGATCACCGAATCCGGCGGCGCGGCAAGCACTCTGGTGTTCGACATCGCCGATCCCGAAGCCTGTGTGGCCGGGCTCGACCGGGTCGTGGCCGAGCAGGGCACGCTCGACTTCCTGATCAACAACGCGGCCCTGTACCGTCATCGCAGCTTCGACATCGCCGAGAACATCGGCCTGGAGATGTGGCAGCGCAATATCGACATCAACATCAGCGGTACGTATTTCATGTGCCGCGCCGCGATCCCGCACATGAAGCGACAGGGCTTCGGCCGCATCGTGAATCAGAGTTCGGCCTCGATCTACGCGACAGTGCCCGGCTCCCTGCACTATTCGATGTCCAAGGCCGCCGTCGTCACCATGACCAAGACGCTGGCTCGGGAACTCGGCCCGTTCGGCATCACGGTCAACGCGGTCGCGCCGGGAGTGATCGATACCGAGGCCACGCTCGCCGCGGTGCCCCGGGAGGTGCTGGAGAAGGGGGTCGCCGGCGCTCCGCTGGGCCGCGTCGGCCACCCCGCGGATGTGGCGCCGGTGGTCGGCTTCCTCTGCTCGGCGGGGGCGGGGTACATGACCGGCCAGGTGCTCGTCGTCGACGGCGGCATCAACATGCCCGGCTGATCCGCCGGGACATCGCACACGGTGAGCGAGAGCGCATGAATCAGCAGTTGCTGTACCGCGACGCCTTCTGGATCGGCGGCGCGTGGACCGAACCCGCGGCGGCACACCGATTCCCGGTGGTGTCGCCGTCCAGCGAGGAGATCGTCGGCGCGGTGCCGGCGGCGACGGGACCGGATATCGATCGGGCCGTCGCCGCCGCCCGCGCCGCCTTCGACACCGGCCCGTGGCCCCGGCTGGATCCCGCCGAGCGCGGCGCGATCCTGGTGCGGGCCGCCGAGATCCTGCATCGGCGGGCCGCCGACATCGCGGCGATCACGGTCGAGGAGATCGCTTGTCCCGTCGGCAATCCCGGCTCGCAGACCGCGCTCGTGGCCCCGGTGTTCGAATACTACGGCCGGCTGGCGGGCAGTGTCGATTTCGAGCGCGTGGTGCGCGACGGTGGCCGGGCCGGGATCGTCACCCAGGAACCGGTCGGCGTGGTCGGTGCGATCATCCCGTGGAATTCGCCGGTCACGCTGGCGGCGTGGAAGACCGCGCCCGCACTCGCCGCCGGGTGCACGGTGGTGATCAAGCCACCGCCCGAGGCGCCGCTGAGCACCTTCGTACTCGCCGAGGCGCTGCACGAGGCCGGGCTGCCCGAGGGCGTGGTGAACGTGGTGCCCGGCGGCCGCGAGGTGGGCGAACATCTGGTCACCCATCCCGGGGTCGACAAGATCGCGTTCACCGGATCCACCGCCGCGGGTAAGCGGATCATGAGTCTCTGCGGCGAACAGGTGAAACGGGTCTCGCTGGAACTCGGCGGCAAATCGGCCTGCGTCCTGCTCGCGGACGCCGACGTGGCGACGGTGATCCCGGCCGTCGTCGGGATCGGCATGAACCGCTCCGGTCAGGTGTGCGCCGCCCAGACCCGAATCCTGGTGCACCGCAACCGATACGACGAGGCGCTGGCCGCTGCCGGAGCCACCGCGAGCGGAATTCCCGTCGGCGATCCGCACGATCCGGTGACGGTGATCGGGCCGCTCGTGGCGCAGCGGCAGCGGACCCGGGTCGAGGGTTACATCGGCGACGCGGTCGAGCACGGAGCGCGCGTCGTCACCGGCGGTAAGCGGCCCGCGCACCTGCCGCGCGGCTGGTATGTCGAACCGACGATCCTCGGCGATGTCGACAACGGTATGCGGGTGGCGCGGGAGGAGATCTTCGGCCCGGTGCTGTGCCTCATCCCGTTCGGCGACGAGGACGAGGCCGTCCGCATCGCCAACGACTCGCCCTACGGACTGTCCGGCGGTGTGTGGAGCGCCGACCCGGCGCGCGCACTGGCCGTGGCCCGGCGGCTGCGCACGGGTTCGATCAACATCAACGCGGACTACCCGCCCTACCCGCTGGTGCCGTTCGGCGGATTCAAACAGTCCGGGCTGGGCCGGGAACTGGGCCCCGAAGGTCTGGCGAACTTCCTCGAACCGCGCAGCATCGGTGTTCCGGCGTCCCTGCTGGGGGAACCGTGAGGTCCGGCGATCACCCCGGGATCCGGCGGATGCCGTTGTGCGCCAGAGCCGTCGGTCCCCGATGACGGCCGGATTCTCGATCCGCTACACCGCGATGTCGGCCGAGGATCCCGGATCGTGGCAGCCGCTGTTCGGCCGGGTGATCGGGGCCGATCGGGCGGGTGCGGACCGGGTGGTGCTGTCCGGCGAGCATGTCGTCTTCGGTGAGCGGCTGGACAACTACGCGCGGCCGGAACTGGGCGGCCGGGTCGGCGGACGGCAGCCGACCGGCTCCGACGGTCACTTCCTGGAACCGATGACGACCATGTCCTTCCTGGCCGGGATGACGACCCGGATCCGGTTCACCAACAGCATCCTGCTCGCCGCGCTGCGGCGGCCGATCGTACTGGCGAAGTCCGCGGCCACCCTGGATGTACTGTCCGGCGGCCGCCTCGACCTCGGCGTCGGAATCGGCTGGCAGCGTGAGGAATACGAGGCCGCCGGGCTGGACTTCGCGGCCCGGGGACGTTTGCTGGACCACACCCTCGAGGTCTGCCGCCTGCTGTGGCGGGAGCAGCGGGCCACCTACACCTCTCCGGAACTGTCCTTCGAGAACATCCACTTGATGCCGAAACCGGTGCAACCGCAGGGGATTCCGATCTGGGTGTCCGGCACCGTGAATCCGGGCGCGATGCGGCGGCTGGCCCGCTTCGGCGCGGGCTGGATCCCCTGGGGCAAGGCCTCCGACGTGACCGCCGAACTCCTCGACACGATCCCGCGGATGCGCGCGGCCGTCGCCGAATTCGGCCGCGACCCGGCGGAGATCGGCATCGCCGGAAAACTGCCGAATGTGCCCGGCCGCGACGGCGATCCGGATCGGGCCGCCACCCTCGGCGGCCTTCCGGCGCTCCTCGCGGCCGGGGTCACCGATGTCCGGCTGCAACTACCGGTCCCCGGCGACGCGGCCGCGGCCGAGGACTACCTGACCCCCTGGGTGCAGGGCTTCCACGAGATCGCCTGCGCCACATGACCACCGCGACGGACTACCGCTGTGCCGCCTGGACCCGCGACCAGGGCGTCGACCCGATCGGCACCGCACCCACCTGCGACACCCTGGTGCTGATCGAGGTCCCGCCACCGTGGCCCCGCGATGTGAACACACTCCCGGTGTTCGCCGACATCCTCGCCCGCGGCCTGCCGCGCACCCGCCTGCTCGCGGTCCGCCCCATCGCCGCGCAGCCGTCGACGAAAAGCACCGTGCCCGTGACCATCTGGCGTCGCACCGACCGCGGCCGGTTCGCGGGCACCGACTACGATCTGCCCGCCGAGCACCTCGCCGACGCTGTCCGGGTATCGCTGACAACGGCCGCTGCTCTCGACCCCGCCGCCGTCGACTCCGTCCGCGCGGGCGGCAATGCCGCCGCTGCCATCGACTCCGCCGCTGCGATCGACCTCGGCAACGATCACTCCGTAGCTCCGCGTCCATCCGGCCCGGCCCGAAGAGTCGGAGCACCGGACGATGCCCTCGCACCACCACCGAGCGACGAACGGTTCGCCGGAATGAACGGCCGCCCCGCACCCGCCGAGGTGCTGCTGTGCGGCCACGGGATCCGCGACAAGTGTTGTGGTCGTCTGGGTGCCCGCCTGGCGCTGGATGTCGGCGCCGGCGTACCCGGCGTACGGGTGCGACATTGCAGCCACACCGGTGGGCACCGATTCGCCCCGACCGGCTTCACGATGCCGGACGGGCTGGTGTGGAGTTTTCTCGACGCCGACCTGCTCGACGGGATCGTCCGGCACGCCGGCGCGCCCCCGCTGCGCGACGGTCACTACCGCGGCAACACCGCCCTGGACCGCTGGGGGCAGGTGGTGGAACGCGCACTGTTCGAACGCTACGGCTGGTCGTGGCTCGATCGGCGAATCACCCTCGCGCACACGGAGATCGGACCCGGCGGCCGGACCGCCGCGGTCGAACTTGCCTGGTCCGGCGGCAGCGGCCCGGGACGTGCGCGGGCCGAGGTCGAGGTGGTGCGCGATATCCCGGTGCTGGTCTGCGGCGAACATCCGGACGCGGCCCGCAAGGTCGCACCGGAACTGCAACTGCGGTCCCTGCACCTCGGCGACTGAATCCGGCTTCACCGGCCCGGGGCCTACCTGCGTCCGAATTGCTAAGTCGAAACTTATCAGTTTAGTATTAGCAATATGCCCGAACAGGTTGATGTCGAGGAGCTGGCGGTCGCCCTGCGCGCGAGTGTCGGACTGCTGGCGCGCCGACTGCGGGAGATGCCGGCCGCCGGTGAGCTGACGCTGTCCGAGCGATCCGCGCTGTCGCGACTCGAGGGCGGCGGTCCGGTGACCTCGAGCGCACTGGCGAAGCTGGAACGGGTCAGCCCGCAATCCATGGGTGCCACCGTTCGCGCGCTGGAACAGCGCGGGCTGGTCGAGCGCCGCGCCGATCCGGACGACGGCCGCCGGGTCCTGCTGTCCGCGACCGACGCTGCCCGGGAACTGGTGGGGCAGCGCAGAACTCAGCGCGCGGCACTGCTGGCCCGCGCGCTCGGCTCCGGATTCGACCGGGGCGAACTGGAATTGCTCGCGGCCGTCGTGCCGCTGATCGAGAGAATGGCGGAACGCATCTGATGGCAACGGAATTGGCGCCCCCGGACACGACCCGCGGTGACAACTATCGCTGGATCGCGCTGGCGAACACCACCACGGCGGTGTTCATGTCGGCCCTCGACGGATCGATCGTGCTCATCTCGCTGCCGGCGATCTTCCGGGGTATCCAGCTGGATCCCCTGTCCGGCGGCAACGTCGGCTATCTGCTCCGGATGATCATGGGCTACCGGCTGGTGCAGGCGGTGTTCGTGGTGACGCTGGGCCGGCTCGGGGACATGTTCGGGCGGGTGCGGATCTACAACGCGGGTTTCGCGGTGTTCACCGTCGCCTCGATCCTGCTGTCCTTCGATCCGTTCCTCGGCGGCCACGGGGCGATGTGGCTGATCGGGTGGCGGCTGCTGCAAGCGCTGGGCGGCTCGATGCTCACCGCCAATTCGGCGGCGATCCTCACCGACGCGTTCCCGCCGGATCGCCGCGGCTTCGCACTCGGGATCAACCAGGTCGCCGGGCTCGCCGGTATGTTCATCGGCCTGGTGCTCGGTGGCGTGCTGGCGATCTGGGACTGGCGTGCGGTGTTCTGGGTGAACGTGCCGGTGGGTGTGTTCATGACCGTCTGGGCCTACTGGACATTGCGCGAGACGGGGGAGCGGCACGCGGGCCGGATCGACTGGTGGGGCAACATCACCTTCGCGGTCGGCCTGGGCGGGATCCTCATCGGCATCACCGAGGGGCTGCAACCGTACGGCGGGCACATGATGGGCTGGACCAGCCCGAAGGTGCTGGTGCTGCTGATCGGCGGGGCGGTACTGCTCGCGGCGTTCGCGTGGATCGAGCACTCGGTTGCGGAGCCCATGTTCGATCTCGGGTTGTTCCGGATCCGGGCGTTCACGGCCGGCAATCTGGCCGGATTCGTCGCGCGGCTGGCCCAGGGCGGATTGCAGTTCGTGCTGATCATCTGGTTGCAGGGCATCTGGCTGCCGTTACACGGTTACGACTACGACCGGACCCCGCTGTGGGCGGGCATCTTCATGCTGCCGCTGACGGCCGGATTCCTGATCGCGGGCCCGGTGTCGGGATCACTGTCGGATCGGTTCGGTCAGCGCGGATTCGCCACCGGCGGCATGATTGCATTCGCTGCAAGTTTCGTGGGATTGCTGTTGCTGCCGATCGACTTCCCGTACTGGATCTTCGCCGTGCTGATCACGGTCAACGGCATCGGGCTGGGCATGTTCAGCTCGCCGAACACCTCTTCGATCATGGGCAGCGTGCCGTCGCGGACGCGCGGCGTGGCCTCGGGGATGCGGTCGACCTTCCAGAATTCCGGCACCTCGTTGTCGATCGGCGTGTTCTTCACGCTGATGATCGCCGGACTGGCGAGCAGCCTGCCGCACACCCTGACCAGCGGTCTGCAGGCCGCGGGCGTACCGCCGGACGTCGCGGCCCGGGTGGGGTCACTGCCGCCGGTGTCGTCGTTGTTCGCCGCGATCCTCGGGGTGAACCCGATCGGGAATCTGCTCGCCCCCTATCACGTGCTGCCGACGCTGTCCCCGGCGGATCAGCAGACCCTGACCGGCCGGGAGTTCTTCCCGCACCTGATCTCCGGGCCCTTCCACGACGGCCTGGTGGTGGTGTTCGCGGCGTCGGCGGCGCTGGCGCTGGTGGCGGCGGTGGCCTCGCTGCTGCGGGGCGGGCGGGCCGACGCTACCGCTCCGGATCCTCGGTGACGAAGTCGATCAGCCGCTCCACCGCGCCGATCAGCGGCGCCTCCAGATCCCGGAAGGAGCCGACCGCGTCGTAGACCCGCCGCCACCCCTCCTGCGGGGTGCCCCAGCCGAGGCGGCGGCAGATCCCGGTCTTCCAGTCCTCGCCGCGCGGAACCCGCGGCCAGGCCTCGATGCCGACCGCGGCCGGCCGCACGGCCTGCCACACATCGATGTAGGGATGGCCGGTGACGAGCACGTGCGGGCCGAGTCCGGTGGTCAGGCCGGTCTCCTTCGAACCGGTGACCAGATGGTCGACCAGCACCCCGACCCGCCGGCCGGAGCCGGGCCCGAATTCGGTGAGCCGCACGGCCAGATGATCCAGCCCCTCCAGCTGTTCGACGACCACACCCTCCACGCGCAGATCGTGGCCCCACACCCGCTCCACCAGTGCCGCGTCGTGCACACCCTCCACCCAGATCCGGTTGGTCCGGGCCACCCGGGCCCGCAACCCGTCCACCCGGGTCGAGCCGGACGCGGACCTGGTCGGCGCGCTCGCCGCCGCGGCCTTCGGGCGGACCAGGGTCACCGGCCGGCCGTCGATGAGAAACGCCGCCTCGCGCAGCGCGAACAGCCGCACCGCGCCGTGCCGGTCCTCCAGTTTCACGAACTCGCCGTCGTAGCTGCGATCGAATCCGACCACCGCACCGCAGAATCCGCTGGCGGCGTCCTCGACCACCAGATCGCGCTCGGCCACCACCTCCGGCACGGCCGGCCGCTGCTTGCGTGTGTGCCCCGTGTAGATATCGCCGTACTCCCGCACCCGGTCGAAACTACCGTCTCGGCAAGGATTTGCGCGTTCTTGCCCGCGTCGCCACCGCCGGAGCGGTTAGGGTGGAGGCGTGGCCGCTGTCGTATGGCTGATCGCGGGGGTCCTGCTCGCGGCGGCCGAGATGCTCACCGGTGATTTCACGCTGCTCATGCTCGGCGGAGCGGCGCTGGCCACCGCGGGCGTGGTCGGGGTGGTACACCTGCCGGTGGTCGGTGGTGCGGTCGTGTTCGGTGTGAGTGCGGTGGCGCTGCTGTTCCTGGTGCGTCCGATGTTGTTGCGGCGCTTCGCGACTCCGCCCCCCACGCTCACCAACGTGCACGCGTTGCCGGGTAAGTCGGCGCGGGTGCTCGAGACGGTCAACGAGCACACCGGCCGGGTGAAGATCGGCGGTGAGGTGTGGAGCGCGCGGCCGCTCGACCCCACCGAGGAGTACCCCGAGGGAGAGACCGTCTACGTGATGAAGATCGACGGCGCGCACGCCGTCGTCTGGAAGGGGCCGTGATGGCTGTACTGATCGTCGCGATAGTGCTCGTCATATTGGTCGTGGTGGTGGTGTTCCGATCGATCGCGCTGGTGCCGCAGGCCGAGGCCGCGGTGATCGAGCGGCTGGGCCGCTACTCCCGGACGGTATCGGGGCAGCTGACCTTCCTGGTGCCGTTCGCCGACCGGGTCCGTGCCCGGGTCGACCTGCGTGAGCGGGTCGTCTCGTTCCCGCCGCAGCCGGTGATCACCCAGGACAACCTCACCGTGCAGATCGACTCCGTCGTCTACTTCCAGGTCACCACCCCGCAGGCCGCGGTGTACGAGATCAGCAACTACATCGCCGCGGTCGAGCAGCTGACCATCACCACGCTGCGCAACGTGGTCGGCGGTATGACGCTGGAGGAGACCCTGACCTCGCGCGACGCGATCAACTCGCAGCTGCGCGGCGTACTCGACGAGGCCACCGGCCGCTGGGGTCTGCGGGTCGCGCGGGTCGAGCTGAAGGCCATCGATCCGCCGCCGTCGATCCAGGAGTCGATGGAGAAGCAGATGAAGGCCGACCGCGAGAAGCGGGCCATGATCCTCACCGCCGAAGGCACCCGCGAGGCCCAGATCAAGACGGCCGAGGGCGCGAAACAGTCGCAGATCCTCTCCGCGGAGGGTTCCAAGCAGTCGGCGATCCTGTCCGCGGAAGGTGAACGCCAGAGCCGCATCCTGCGGGCCCAGGGTGAGCGCGCCGCCTCCTATCTGCAGGCCCAGGGCCAGGCGAAGGCCATCGAAAAGGTCTTCGCCGCCATCAAATCCGGCAAGCCGACCCCGGAACTGCTTGCCTATCAATACATGCAGACCCTGCCGCTGGTCGCCAAGGGCGACGCCAACAAGGTCTGGGTGGTGCCCAGCGATTTCGGAAAGGCGTTGGAGGGCTTCGCGAAACAGTTCGGCAGCCAGGGCGAGGACGGTATCTTCCGCTACGAGTCCGCACCCGACGACGCCGGAAGTTCGCAGCCCGAGGACGATTCCGACGAGGTCGCCGACTGGTTCGACGTGAAGACCGATCCGGCCGCCGAGCGCGCGGTCCGGGCCGCCGAGGCCGCGGCGGCCACCCCGGTCGACCCGATCGCCCCCGCCGCCCCGGCACGGCCGCAACTGGCGCCCGGTGCGCAGCCGCCGCGCTTCCCGCAACAGTCACCCGACCAGCCCCCGTTGCAGACCCCGCCCCCGTCGCAGCCCTTGCAGCAGCCCCCGGCATTCCGCCGGCCACCGCCGGACTATCCGCCCGCGCGGTGAGTACCCGGCTCGGAATCTCGCATTTCGTCGCTGCGAACCCGTTGCGGCCGTTAAGGTTTCCCCTACAAGTAACACCGGCGTGCGTGGTATGCGGTGATGGGGGAATATGGTTTCGCGGCGGACGATTCTGCGTGCGGGGGTGCTGGCACCGGTCCTGACCGGTTGTGCGTCCCGCGTATCGAGTAGTGGCGGCTCCACGGCGGTCCGCATCGCGGTGCCGTGGAGCGGCGACGAGCTCCGGGCCTTCCGCAAGGTACTCGACGGTCTTCCGCGGGCGGCCCCCGGCGCCGATGCCGCGATCGAGGTCGTGCCCCTCGGCGACGAGATCGATACGGCGTTGTCGGCCCGCCGCAGCTCGGCGCCCGAGATCGTCATGCTGCCCACCGTCGGCGAGGTCAGGTCCCAGCCGATCGGGCGGTTGAAATCGGTTCCGGTGAGTCTGTGGTCCACCGACGGCCAGAACCACGTCGACGACGACGAACGGCTCAACTACACGAGACCCTGGCGGAAACTGCTCTGGCCGCGCGGCGAACCGCATGCCGTGCCGTTCAAGTCGGCCGCCAAATCGCTGCTGTGGTACGACCGGACGGCCTTCGCCGGCGGGGCCCTGCCGCCGGGCTGGACCGTAGCGGACTGGTCGGCTCGGGTCGCGCCCGGTCGCGCGCTGCTGGCCCTCGGCGCCGCCGACGGCTGGGTGCTGGCCGATATGTTCGAGAACGTCCTCGACAGCTGGTCACCCGAGGAGTATCGGATTCTCCAGGACGCGAGTTGGGCCGGTGATCCACGGAATTGGGACACCGAACTGATGAAGGATATATTCACTCGGCTGGGTTCCCTGTGGGGTGCGCCGGGTGTGCTCCCCGGTGGGGTCGGTCGCGCGCTGACCCTTCAGTTCCCCGACGCGGTACGCGCCGTCTTCGAACATCGGAAGGCCGCCATGGTGGCCGCCCCCGATTTCGCCGCGCCCATCGTGCGCAGTGCGATGGCCCGGGCCCGGCGGCCCGAACACGAGGTCGGCGTGACCTGGTTCCCGGCGGTTGCCCCGGACAAGGCCGCTCCGCGAATCGGCGGTGGCGACGTCATGGTGATGACCGCGAATGCCAGCACCGCCGCGGTGGACCTCGTCACCCGGCTGTCCGCGCCGAATGCCACCGCCTCCTGGGTTGAGAACCCGGGTGGATTCCTGGTGCCGCGCCGGGGGTCCGAGCCGCTGCCCGACTGGCCGATACTGACGGATCTGGCTCCGGATCTCAACAAATGGGACGCCTTCGGCCTCGCCGACATGATGGGCCCGGCCGGCCGCCGCAACGGCTTGTGGCAGGTCCTCACCGACCTGCTGAAGGACGTCGGAACCGGTCGTCACCCCGAGGAGGCGGCGCACCGAGCGGTGGACGGGATGGTCGCGGTCGAGAAGAGTTTCCGATGACCGACGGTGAGATCGTCGCGCACAACCTGAGACTGGAGGTCTCGACCCGCCGGATGGCGGGCCCGCTGCACGCCGGTCGCCGGTGGCCGTGGCTGTCGCTGCTGTTGTATATCCCGGCGGCGGTACTGGTGCTGTTGTTGCTCGTGGTCCCAGCGGGATTCACCGTCGAGCGAGCACTGCGGGCAGACCTTCGCCTGGTCGAGTGGTGCGCGGTGTTCGCACTCGCCGCGATCGCGCTGGTACTGCTGTGGCGGCACGACATCACGCCACGACTGGCGAAAGTCGGCGTCCCGCAGACGGACAGTGCAGAACCACCGGGAGAGAAGCCGGTACCGCAGGCGCGTCCTCGGCTCCGCGCCCTCGTGAGAGCGGGTCTGTTCGCAGCCTGGCCGTTGGCATTCGCGTTCGCGGCCCTCGCGGCGATCGAGGTGACGATCGAACTCGGGCCCGCGGGTCGCGGCGCGTACGGGCGCACCCTGCTGTGGGTGGCGTTGATGCTGGTCATGCTCTGGGTCGGATTTTGGGTGGCGTGGCAGTGGCGTAACACCTGGTGGATGTCCTGGCCGGTGGTACTGCCGTTCGGGGTGTCGGCCTTCGCCACCGGCGTGGCGGCCCGTCTCGTCGTCGGCTGGGCGGAGACCGCCGGATTGGTGAAAGGCATTGCCGGCGAATATGTCTGGTACATGGGTGCGCTGTTCATGGCATTCCTGTGGACGTGGTTCGGGGTGATCCTCGTCCTGTTCCGGGGCGCGGTCGCGGCGGTGGAGGCCGATCCGGTGCGCCGTGGGCATATCGACGGGCCGGGCGGCAGGATCTTGTGGTACCGGCTGGTGCTGATGGTGCGGCCGGTCGTTCTCGTGATCGGCCTGGGTTCGGTGATCGCCGCGGCCCGGGTATTCGACGCTGTACTGATCGCGGTACCCGGCGCACTCCAATATTCGCTGGACAGTGCGACCGTGCACTGGTGGCGGCTGGCTACCGGCGATCCCCACCCCGGCCGTGCGGCGGCCTACGCGATCCCGCTGGTCGTCATCGTCGGCCTGACCGTGTGGGTGTTGCAGATCGACGCGGGCAAGCTGCGCACCAGCTGGGTCCGGTCCGCGCCGCGCCGCGATCCCGTGCGGAAGCTGTTGCCGTGGTGGCAGCAACTGCGGGTATGGATTCCCACGGTGGTGGTGCTGTCGCCGCTGGTCCTGCTGCTGGTGGTCGGCTTCACCGGTACCGGTGGGCCGGGGTTCTACGGCGCCAACAGTATCTGGCACGACGAAACCTTGTGGCGCGCACTGCAGAACACCTTCGAGGTGGCGGCCTGGGCGACGGCGCTGACGCTCGGGGCCGCGCTGCCGGTCGCCTACCAACTCGCCGCGTTGCGGCCCGAACGACCCGCGGCGCGTTCGAGCGTGATCCTGCTGGTGGTGCTCGCGGTTCTGCCCGCGCAGTTGTACGTCGGCCCGATCCGGCAGGCGGCCGAATCGCTGGGCCTCACCGGATTGTCCCGTGCGACACTGATTCTCGTGCACGCCGCGATCGGATTGCCGATGGCGGTCCTGATCCTGCGCGGCGCCCTGCTGCCGCCGCCGGACAGTCCGGAGGCCGACGCGCCGCGCGGTTCGAGCGTCCCCGTATCGGATGTGCTGGAGATGATGTGGCGCGCCCGACCCGCGGTCGGCGCGGTCGCGGTGCTGGAACTGATCCAGGTGTGGAACGACTTCTTCGTCGGTCTGCTGGTCAGCGGCGCCGACGTCAGCCCGTGGTCGGTGCTGCTGTGGGGCGAGGCGCGCGAGTTCAACGAGAAGACGGGCTATCTCGCGGCGGGGGCGCTGATCTCGGCGGTGCCACCGGTGTTGCTGTTGCTGTTCACCTGGCGGCGGTTCCTGGTGCCCGGCCTCTCCGGCGGGGTGCTGCGGTGAGCCCGGACAACCGCACCGAGCACCGCTCCCGGGCCTCGCTGATCACTCCGCCGCGAACCCTGTTGTGGCTCGGCCTGATCGGCCCACCGGCCCTCCTCGGCGGTGAGATCCTGCTCGAATTCGCCGGCAAACTGGTCGAGGGCGCACTCACAGACAGCCCGTTGGCGGCGCTGTTCGGACAGGTGCGGCTGTGGGTTGCGGTCGCCCTCGTGGTGGCGGCGGTCGGCTATGTGATGTGGCGATGGGTCACCGATATCCGCGAACGCTGGCGCATCACGCAGGAACTGGCGTTGACCGCCGACCTGGTGCAACCACCGCCTCTGCCGAAAGGTATGCCGGCGGTGAGCGGAAACGACACAGTGCCGGAAAGCGAGGCGGAGGACGGCGACATCATCGCGGCGGTGCTGCGCGATCTGCCGGTGGACGTGTTCGAGGTCAGCGCGCTGTATGACGTCGTCGCCGCGATGCTCTCCGCGACGAGAGTTCTTCCCTACGAGCGAGGTTCGCAGCCGAACACCACCGTGCTCCGTGAGATCAATCGCCTGCGGGACAGTCACGTACTCACCGCCGCGGGCCGTGATCGCCTAACCCACTCCGGAAAACCGGAACTACCCGACGCCCTCGAAGTGGCCCGGACCGAACAGTGGCCCGCCGCACTACAGGAGTTGCTGCGCCACTACGCCGACCGCGCCTCCCGCTGGGCGGTGGCGCTCGACTCCGTCGAACTCAGCGCCGGTGCCCAGCGCTGGTTCCTCGCGGAGGCCGATGATCTGCGGCACTTGATCTCGGCCTGCGCGGAGAAGTACCCTGCGCCGAAACCGGTTGCTGCCGAACATGTTCGGAAGTGTCTGCGCCCGACGTTGCTGGAGTGGCTGCGCGCAGTGACGCGAACCGTGGTCGGCCCGGGATCACCGTTACGCCTGTTCGCCGGTACGGGTTCGGGTGATCGGCCGTCCGGGACGCCGGTCTCCGAGTCGGGCTCGGGCGGTCAGCCGTCCAAGGCTTCGGCCCCCGAGCAGGGTTCGGGTGATCGGCCGTCCGAGACATCGGCCCCGGAGTCGGGTTCGGGCGATCGGTCGTCCGAGATGCCGCCCACCGAATCGGGTTCGGTGGTGCCGACGGTTCGGTCCGCCGAGGGTCCGGCCGATCCGCCGGGGCCGGCGGAAACACCGGCGGAGGTGTCGGGCCCGGAGGCTGAGGAACCCTCGGCGACCGGGGCTTCGGAAGAGGAACCGACCACCGGCACGGGTCGGGTGCGCAGTGCTGGTGCTACCGGCCGGCCGGCCCTGTCCGAGGCGGCGGTGGTGGATCTGGCGCGGATCGCGGACGCGCTCGATCTGTGGCACGCGCGTATCGGGTTGGGCGAGGACGCTTACGGGATCGACTCACAGATGAAGTCGATCGTGGACGACACCCGCTTCCCCGAGATCGACGCGATGGTCCGGATTCGGCTGAACGACCCCGGAACTCGTCGCCGATGGATCCGGCCGTTCCGGTACCACTGGAGCCTGCGAGTGCGCTGGGAACATCGGAAGGCACGCGAACTGCTCGCCGACGCCACGGCTGCCGGACTCTTGGGAACCGCCCTGACCGACGCCGATGGAATGAGCGAAGTCCTGCGGCTGCGCGACGAGGTCCTGGCACATCTGGAGTACGCGTGGTCGCATTCGGTGCGCCCCGACGTACCGGGACAGGTGACGCTGCTGCTCGAGACGGCCACCCTGCACCTGCGACTCGGCCATCCGGATGCCGCGTGGAATCGCCTCACGCTGGCGCAGGCATTGACCGACCGAGGCCGGGACCCGTCGGGGCGAGCACACACCTTCGAGCTGATGGGCGTGCTGTGGTGGATGCGGGGCGAACCGCGTCGCGCGCTGCGCTGCTGGCAGACCGCACTTGACGGATACCGAGCGTTGGAACATCGGCTGGGTACCGCCCGCTGCCTGCAACATCTGGGTTCGGCGATGCTGGTGGTGCCGGAATGCGCCGGCCTGCTGCTGGACGGCGACCTCACCGAGGGGGAGGTGCTCCGGCAGGCGGCGGGCTGGCTTGCCGCGGCAGAGACCCAGCGCGCCGAACTGCGGGAAATCGTGTCGAGCGCGGCGAACCGGCGGGCCGAGGTGCGAGCAGGGATCTCGGAAGCGGATACCCGGCGTGCCGAGGCGCGGAAAGTCGCGACTGTACCGCCACCCGCCCCGGAGTCCGTGCCGCTGCCGAACTTGGAGACCGTGCCGCTGCCGGAGTCGGAGTCTGGGCCGCTGCCAGGTCCGGAGCCGGTACCACGGCCGGAGCCGGAGCCGCCGGAGCCGCAGCCGGTGCCCGAAACCGGTGCCGGGCCGGATTCGAAGAGCGGTACCGAAGACCACCTGCCGCTTCGCCTCGCCGGTGTGTATCTGACCCAGATCGAAGGTCGACTCGCGAAGATGTCCGGTGGCCTGCCCGAAGACCACCGACCAGGACGTCCCCGCTTCGGTCGCTGGCCGCTGCCGGAGCCCGGCGACCCGCAGTGACCCAGCTCACCGACCGACCTCTGAAACCGGTCTATTCCCGGCGTTTCGGGGTCGACACAGGTGATCTGTGTCACATTACATGGCTGTGATTACTGGAACGCCGGTGCCGTCGCGCACCCCGCGTCCGGCCGGGAAACGACCGGTTCGCCGGTGATTGCATTCAGCTATATCACCGTTATCGCCGCGTGATCTGCCGTGATTTGTTCGTTATCGTCGTCGGCAACCCGGACAACCGGGCCGTGACTCGAAACGCAGAACACCGGTGATCCCGTCCCGCGTCGAGTTCCGAACCGAGATTCCCGGGGACGGGAACCCGCTGGCAAATTCGTGCGGGTGGTGGGGTGCAGGCAGGAAATGTTATGACCAGCAACCGCAAATTCACCCCGCGTGCTCTCGGTCTCGCCGTCGTCGCCGGTGCGCTCGTCGTCGCCCCGCTGGCCCTGGCCGGCACCGCTTCCGCCGACGACGGTCACGACTGGGATGCCGTCGCGCAGTGCGAGGCCGGTGGCAATTGGAACATCGACACCGGTAACGGTTTCTACGGTGGACTGCAGTTCACCCAGGGTACCTGGGAGGCCAACGGCGGCGCGGGCAGCCCTGCGGACGCCAGCCGCGACGAGCAGATCCGGGTGGCCGAGAATGTTCTCGGCAGCCAGGGTATCGGCGCCTGGCCGGTGTGCGGACCGAACCTCTTCAATTAGTTCCACGTTACCGCGAAGAGATTCGAAGGACCCGTCGCGCGGAATTCCGCGCGACGGGTCCTTCGGTCGTTGATCGCGTGTCGTATCGCTCTCAGCAATTCCCCAGCTGGGTTGCAGACTGCCTTCATCCGGGTCGGGCAGCGTAGCCGCTGTAGTTCTCGAACCGTGAAAGCAACTGTTTCCGAAGGAGTTACGGCGTGCGACTGCCGAGATCACGAGCGAGCCTCGCACTGTCCGCAACCCTGGCGGTCGTGCTCGCCCTCGCGCCGCTCGTCGCCGGTCCGGCGTCCGCCGACCCCGTCGCGCTACCCGCGGCCGGCACCTCCGGCGACGGCTCCCGGATCGACAGTGTGCAGGCGGCCGACGGCGGCGGCCTGACCCTGCAGGTGTACTCCGCGGCGATGGACAAGGACATCGAGGTCTTCGTGCAACGTCCGGCCGATACCGGCACGCCGGCGCCGACGCTGTACCTGCTCAACGGCGCGGGTGGCGGTGAGGACACCGCCACCTGGAACGCTCGCACCGACGTCCTGGGCTTCCTCGGCGGGAAACACGTCAACGTGGTCGAGCCGATCGGGGGGCAGTGGAGCTATTACACCGATTGGCGCGCACCGGATCCCGTACTCGGCGTGAACAAGTGGAAGACCTTCCTCACCGAGGAGCTGCCGCCGCTGATCGACCGCTCGCTCGGCGCCACCGGCGCCAACGCGATCGCCGGGCTGTCGATGTCGGGCACCTCGGTGCTGCAATTGCCGATCGCCGCCCCGGGCCTGTACCGCTCGGCGGCCTCGCTGTCGGGATGCGCCCAGATCAGCGACCATGTCGGGCACGATTTCGTCACCCTGGTGCTCGCCGACGGCGGTGCCAGTCCCGACAACATGTACGGCCCGCAGGACGATCCGATGTGGGCGGCCAACGACCCGTACGTCCACGCCGACCAGTTGCGCGGCCTGAATCTGTTCATCTCCAACGGTTCCGGCCTGCCCGGCCGGTACGACACCCTGAACAACCCGTACGGCCTGCCCGGGGTCGGCGGGCTGGCCAATCAGGTCGCCGTCGGCGGCGTGCTGGAGACGGCGACCGACTACTGCGCGCACAATCTGCAGACCCGCCTCGACCAGCTCGGCATTCCGGCCACCTACGACTTCCAGCCGACCGGCACCCACTCGTGGGGTTACTGGCAGGACGAACTGAAGAAGTCGTGGCCGACCCTGGCGCGCGGGCTCGGGCTGCCCGGAAACTGACGGTCGCGCCCGTATCCTCGGCGGCATGGGCAAGACGACGCGGCTGACGGTGAGCCTGGACGCGACGGTCTACGAATGGGTGACCCGGGCGGCGGCGGCCCAGGGCCGATCGGTGTCGGCGGTGATCAACGAGGCCGTGCGCCGGGATCTGGTCCGCGACAGCCTCGCCCACATGCCCATCGTGCCGGAGGACGACGCGCTGACCACGACCGCGGCCGCGGCGGAACAGGCGCGGCTCGCGCACGGCGAGCGCTGATGGCGGAGCCACGCATGATGCGCGGCGAGGTCTGGAACTGCGCACCCACCAACCCCGAGGGGGAGGCCCTGCCCCGGCAGCGGGCCGTGATCGTGGTGTCCGATCCGGCGGTGCTCGACTCGCCCTACCGCTGGCTGCACGTGGTGCCGCTCTCCGAGGCCGATCCCGGCCACCTGCTGGCCACGCACACCGAGCACGGGTGGGCCGACGCACTGGAATTGCATCCGGTGTACCGGCCCTGGCTCAGCGGCCCGATCGGCACGCTCACCGAGGAGGAATCCGAGGCCCTCGACGCGCGGCTGCGCGCGGGTATCGGGCTCTAGGGCCGTACCTCGGCCGGTTCCGGGGCGACCTCGTCCACCGGCCACCGCGCGTCGACGATCAGCCCGATCACGCCGATCGCGATGCACACCCCCGACAGCACCAGCAGCGCCGGATCGGTCCGGCCGGTCAGCGCGTCGCCGAGTACCACCACGCCGATCGTGCCGGGCACGATGCCGACCACGGTGGCCAGGACATAGGGCAGCATCCGCACCGAGGACAGCCCGGCGCAGTAGTTGATCACCGAGAACGGCACCGGGGCGATCAGCCGCAGCGAGCCGACCGCGAGCCAGCCGCGTCGTGCCAGCCGCCGGTCCACCGCCCGCACCGCCGGATGCGTCAACCGCGCGGCCACCTGATCCCGGTCCAGTGCCCGGACCAGCAGCAGTGCCAGGATCGCGCTGATCGTGGTGGCCGTGAGCGCCACGGCGACGCCGAGGACCGGGCCGAACAGCAGGCCCGCGCTGAGCGTGAACACCGTGCGCGGGAACGGCGCGATCGTCACGATGGTGTGCACCGAGAGGAACACCAGCGGAAACAGCGGCCCGGCGGATTTCGCCCAGTCCCGGATCTGCTGCGGGGACGGATGCGGCGCCAGCAGCGCGACCGCTACCAGTGCCACCACCACCGCCAGCGCCACCAGCGTGCGGGGATCCCGGAACTTGCTCAGCACCGTGTCAGGTTACCGAGCCGCCGGCGGGCAGGTCCCGCGCGGTCGCCGATGCGCTCGACACGCCGTCGGACCCGGGGTGTCTTCACGCAGGGGGTGCGGGACCGCGACGGGCCGGGCAGGTCGGAGGCCTCCCGGACTAGCATCACAGTCGGCGGGCTTCCGGCGCCGGAACAGGCCGTCGAGGCCGATCGGGCCGGGTCCGTCACGGCGCGCGGTCGCTTGCACAGATTTGTGTAAGCACCACACACGACTCTGCGAATCCGGTGCGAAGGTTTGAGCCGACGCCACGGTATCCGGTAGAGCTGAACTATCGGACTTTAGTGGAATGAGGTACGCGAGCGATGGCGATTGCGTCAGATCCGAGTGCGGATCCGGTTCCCGAGTACGCCGCATGGCGTAAGGGCGTGGCCGGAGTACTGGCCAAGGCTCGCAGGGTCGAGGTGTCGGAGCTGCCGGCCGAGCCCGAGCGGCTGCTCGACGTCACCACCTACGACGGATTGACCGTGGCGCCGCTGTACACCCGCCGCGACGAGCTGCCCGAACAGGCGCTGCCCGGCGGGTTCCCGTTCGTCCGCGGTGGCGACGCGACCCGCGACGTGCGGCGCGGCTGGCATGTGGCGCAGCGTTTCGGCGGCCCCGATGCGGCCGCGGTGAACCGCGAGATGCTCTCGGCGCTGGACAACGGTGTGACCGCGGTGTGGCTGGGCGCCGGTGAGCGCGGCGTGCCGGTGGCCGACCTGCCGGCCGCGCTGAACGGTCTGCTGTTCGATCTGGCCCCGCTGTCGCTGGACGCCGGGGGAGACGCGGCGGCGGTCGCCGCGCAAGTGTTCGCGGTGCTCGACGAGTATCGCGCCGCGGAACCGGCGGATGTCCGGGTCGCGCTCGGCGTCACGCCGCTCACCAGCCGATTCAACGACACCTCGCACACCGATCTGGATACCGCGGTGGAGCTGGCCCGGCAGGCGATCGCGCGGCCGGAGACGATCCGCGCGATCACCGTGTGCGGCGTCGCCCTGCACAACGCCGGCGCCTCCGACGCCCAGGAACTCGGCGCCGCGATCGCCGCCGGGCTCGACTATCTGCGCGCGCTGACCACCGCCGGGATCGATATCGCGGATGCGCTGGGGCAGTTGGTGTTCCGGTTCGCAGCCACCGACGACCAGTTCGGGACCATCGCGAAATTCCGGGCGGGCCGCCGGTTGTGGGCTCGGGTGGCCGAGGAGCTGGGCGCACCGAATTTCGGCAACGCCCCCCAGCACGCGGTGACCTCCGCCGCGATGACGACCCAGCGCGACCCGTGGGTGAACCTGTTGCGTACCACACTGGCCGCCTTCGGCGCCGGGGTCGGCGGGGCGGATCTGGTCACGGTGCAGCCGTTCGACGCCGCGCTGCCCGCCGGGGAACTCGGTGTGTCGCAAGCGTTCTCGCAGCGGATGGCACGCAATACGCAGTTGCTGCTGCTCGAGGAGTCGCATCTGGGTCACGTCCAGGACCCGGGCGCCGGCTCCTGGTATGTGGAGAGCGTCACCGGCGCCCTCGCCGAGCGGGCATGGGCCTTCCTGCAGGAACTGGAGGCGGCCGGCGGGTACACCGCCGCGCTCACCTCCGGTCTGCTCGCCGATCGGATCGCCGAGGTCCGGACCCGGCGCGAATCCGATGTGGCACATCGCAAGACGGCCGTGACCGGTGTCAACGAATTCCCGGACCTGAATGAGAAGCCGCTGTCCGAAGGTGCCCGGACGCCGAGCCCGGTGGCCCGCTACAGCGCGGCGTTCGAGGCGCTGCGCGACCGGTCGGACGTCTATCTGGCCGCGCACGACAGCCGCCCGCGGGCGCTGCTGGTTCCGCTGGGCACGGTCGCCGAGCACAATGTGCGGGTCACCTGGACCGGTAACCTGCTGGCCTCCGGCGGTATCGAGGCGGTCAACCCGGGTCCGCTGACCGGCGAGACCATCGCCGGGGCCGTATCCGAGGCCGGGGTGACGCTGGCCGTACTGTGCGGTTCGGATGCCCGGTACGGCACCGACGCCGCCGCGGCGGTCGATCGGCTGCGCGCGGCCGGGGTGACCACGGTGCTGCTCGCCGGCCCGGAGAAGGCGGTGGCCGAGCTGTCCGGTGCGCAGCGCCCGGACGGATTCCTCGCCGCCCGCATCGACGCGGTGGCGGCCCTGTCCGGCCTGCTGGAAAAGCTGGGAGCATAGACATGACCGATATCAAGCATGTGATCGGCAGCTTCGCCGAGGTGCCGCTGGGCAGTACGTCCGACGCCGAAGTCACTGCCGCGCAGGTGGATTCGTTCGTCGCGGAGACGGCCGCGGCCACCGGTTACCCGCCGGAGCAGCTGGTCTGGTCGACCCCCGAGGGGATCGACGTGCCGCCCGTGTTCACCCGCGCCGACCGCGACGGCATCGTCGCCGAGGGCTATCCGCTCGACAGCGTGCCGGGTGTGGCGCCGTTCGTCCGCGGGCCGTACCCGACCATGTACGTGAACCAGCCGTGGACGATCCGGCAGTACGCCGGCTTCTCCACCGCCGCCGACTCCAACGCCTTCTACCGCCGCAACCTGGCCTCGGGCCAGAAGGGTCTGTCGGTCGCCTTCGACCTGGCCACCCACCGCGGGTACGACTCCGACCATCCGCGGGTGACCGGCGATGTCGGCATGGCCGGTGTCGCCATCGACTCGATCCTGGACATGCGGGAACTGTTCGATCGCATTCCGCTGGACCAGGTCTCGGTGTCGATGACCATGAACGGCGCTGTGCTGCCCATCCTCGCGCTGTACGTGGTGGCCGCCGAGGAACAGGGCGTCAAGCCCGAACAGCTGGCCGGAACCATTCAGAACGACATTCTGAAGGAGTTCATGGTCCGCAACACCTACATCTATCCGCCGAAGCCGTCGATGCGGATCATCTCCGACATCTTCGTGTACACCAGCGCGAAGATGCCGAAGTTCAACTCGATCTCCATCTCCGGCTACCACATCCAGGAGGCCGGTGCGACGGCCGATCTGGAGCTGGCCTACACCCTCGCCGACGGTGTGGAGTATCTGCGCGCCGGTCTGGACGCGGGTATGACGATCGACCAGTTCGCGCCGCGGCTGTCGTTCTTCTGGGCGATCGGCATGAACTTCTTCATGGAGGTCGCGAAGCTGCGCGCGGGCCGGTTGCTCTGGAGCGAACTGGTCGCGCAGTTCGAGCCGAAGAACGCGAAATCCCGCTCGCTGCGCACCCATTCGCAGACCTCCGGCTGGTCGCTGACCGCGCAGGACGTGTTCAACAACGTGGCCCGCACCTGTGTGGAGGCGATGGCCGCCACCCAGGGCCACACCCAGTCGCTGCACACCAACGCGCTCGACGAGGCGCTGGCGCTGCCCACCGACTTCTCCGCTCGTATCGCCCGCAACACGCAGCTGCTGTTGCAGCAGGAGTCGGGCACCACCCGGCCGATAGATCCGTGGGGCGGTTCGTACTACGTCGAATGGCTGACCCATCAGCTGGCGCAGCGGGCCCGTGCGCACATCTCCGAGGTGGAGGCGCACGGCGGTATGGCACAGGCGATTTCGGAGGGCATCCCGAAGCTGCGCATCGAGGAGGCCGCCGCCCGCACCCAGGCCCGCATCGACACCGGGCAGCAGCCGGTGATCGGCGTCAACAAGTATCAGGTCGACGAGGACACCCCGATCGAGGTGCTGAAGGTCGACAACACCCGCGTCCGCGCGGAGCAGAACGCCAAGCTGCAGAAGCTGCGCGCGGAACGCGATTCCGCCGAGGTCGAGCGGGCCCTGGCCGAATTGACCCGCGCCGCAGCCTCTTCCGACGGCGGTATGGAGAACAATCTGCTGGCCCTGGCCATCGACGCCGCGCGCGCGAAGGCCACCGTCGGTGAGATCTCCGATGCGCTGGAGAAGGTGTACGGGCGGCATCAGGCCGAGATCCGTACGCTGTCGGGCGTCTACCGTGAGGAGGCCGGCAAGGTGACCAACATCAGCAAGGCCATGGCCCTGGTGGAGGAGTTCGCCGAGGCCGAGGGCCGTCGTCCCCGCATCCTGGTCGCGAAGATGGGCCAGGACGGCCACGACCGCGGCCAGAAGGTGATCGCCACCGCCTTCGCCGACCTCGGCATGGACGTCGACGTGGGCCCGCTGTTCCAGACCCCGGAGGAGGTGGCGCAACAGGCGGCCGACAACGACGTCCACATCGTGGGTGTGTCGTCGCTGGCGGCCGGCCACCTCACGCTGGTGCCCGCCCTGCGGCAGGCCCTGGCCGAGGTCGGCCGTCCGGACATCATGGTGATCGTCGGCGGCGTCATCCCGCCCGGCGATTTCGACGAGCTGTACGCGGCCGGCGCCGCGGCGATCTTCCCGCCCGGCACCGTCATCGCCGATTCGGCGATCGACCTGCTGCAGAAGCTCGCCGCCGACCTCGGCCACGAAATCGGCACCGGCACAGAAGAACCCACCGGAGCCGAATGAGCGAGGACACACCGCCGGGCCCGGCCGAACACGCCGGCCCCCCGGCGGACCGTGATCGTGCCACGGACGCCGACGCCGTCCGGCCCGCTCCGGCAAGCGGCGGATCGGCCGAGCCGGCCGGAATCCGATCGGATTGGACGCCGGCCGGGCATCCCCGCCTCGCCTCGACAGCCGGCGTCGGTTCGGCCACATCCCGTGCGGCCGTGGCCCGTTCGTCCACCGGCCGCCGCGTGATCGATGTCGACGCACTGGCCGAGGCCGTCCGCAAGGGCGAACGACCGTCGCTGGCGCGGGCGATCACGCTGGTCGAGTCGACGCGCGGCGATCATCGGGAACTGGCGCAGCAGTTGCTGTTGCGGGTGCTCCCGGATCCCGGTGCGGTCGAGTCGAATCGGGTGGGGATCACCGGTGTGCCGGGGGTGGGCAAGTCGACGTTCATCGACGGGCTGGGCATGTATCTGATCGGGCAGGGGCACAAGGTCGCGGTGCTGGCCGTCGATCCGTCCTCGACCCGCACCGGCGGTTCCATCCTCGGTGACAAGACCCGGATGGCGCGGTTGTCGGTGGAGCGCGACGCCTTCATCCGGCCGTCCCCGACCGCGGGCACGCTCGGCGGCGTCGCCAAGGCCACTCGCGAGACGGTGGTCCTGCTCGAGGCCGCCGGCTACGACGTGATCCTGATCGAGACCGTCGGTGTCGGCCAGTCCGAGGTGACGGTCGCCAACATGGTCGACGTGTTCTGCTTCCTGACCCTGGCCCGCACCGGCGACCAGTTGCAGGGCATCAAGAAGGGCGTGCTGGAACTCGCGGATCTGGTCGCGGTCAACAAGGCCGACGGCCGCCACGAGCTCGAGGCGAAGGCCGCCGCCCGCGAACTCCAGGGCGCGATGCGGTTGATCCACCCGCGCGACAGCCTCTGGCGCCCACCGGTACTCACCATGAGCGGCCTCAACGGCACCGGCCTGGACACCTTCTGGGACACCGTCCTACAACACCGCCGGGTCCTGACCGAAGCAGGCGAATTCGCCGAGAAGCGCCGCCGCCAGCAGGTCGACTGGACCTGGACCATGGTCCACGACCAGTTGCTGCGCCGCCTCGCCGACAACCCGAGCGTGAAAGCCGTTCGCGCCCAAGTGGAACAGCAGGTCCGCAGCGGTTCGCTCACACCCGCACTGGCAGCCGAGGAGATCCTCCGCGCCTTCGACAGCTAGCCGTCCTCGGGCAGTCCGATCCGGAGCTGCCGGTCGGCATCGGGCTATCGATCCCGAGGCGATCCGTCGATCTCGGCCAGCCGGTCGGGCTGCGTCCTGCCGCTCAGCCGATTCCGAACAGCTGGTCGGGAGATCCAGCCGGTCAGCCGATTCCGCACAGTCGGTCGGGCGGCGTCCAGTCGGTCAGCGGATCCCGAACTGCCGGTCGGGGGATCCAGTCGATCAGCCGATTCCGAACTGCCGGTCGGGTGGCGTCCAGCCGATCTGCCGATTCCGAACTGCCGGTCGGGGCGTCCAGCCCATCAGCCGATCCCGAACAGCCGCGCTGCGTTGTCGTGGCAGACCGCGCGGAGCCAGTCGTCGCCGAGGTCCAGTCGTTCCAGTGCGTAGAGGGCGTGGCCGTAGGCGTAGGGGATGTTGGGGAAGTCGCTGCCGAACAGGATGCGGTCGCCGAGGTCGGTGAGGCGGGGGAGGGCGGTGGGCGGGAAGGTGTCGACGGCGTCGAAGAAGTCGGTGAAGGTCATGGTGGTGTCGAGGCGGACGTGCTCGTGGCGGTCGGCCAGGTCGAGGAACGCGGTGTACTCGGGGGCGCCGAGGTGGGCGATGATCAGGCGCAGGGCCGGGAAGCGGTGCAGGAGTTCGGCGATCGGCTCGGGGCCGGTGAAGCGGCCCGGTACCGGGCCGGAGCCGCAGTGGATCACCACGGGGGTGCCCGCGTCGGCCAGTAGTGCCCAGACGTCGGTGAGCAGCGGGTCGGTCGGGGAGAAGTCGCCGACCTGGATGTGCACCTTGAAGACCCGCGCGCCGGCGGTCAGTGCCGTCACGACGTAGTCGGCGGCGCCGGGTTCCGGGTAGAAGGTGGCGGTGTGCAGGCAGTCCGGGGTGCCGGCGGCGAATTCGGCGGTCCAGTTGTTCAGCCACGCCGCCATATCCGGCTTGTGCGCGTACACCAGTGCCGTGAACGCTCGAACGTCGAAGTCGCGCAACGTTTTCAGGCGCTGCTCCACGTCGTCGCGGTAGGTGATCGGCCACGGCCGGGCGGTCATCGGGCCGGCGGCGTCGAAATACGCCCACACCTTGCGCATCACCGGGTCCGGCATGAAATGTGTGTGCACGTCGATGATTCCGGGTAGGCCGAGGCGCCGCCGGAAGTCCGCGACGTAGCCGGGTTCTGCGCCGTGCATCCGAATCTCCTACTGCTCCGGCGGGTACACCGCGCGGGCGAACGCGCCGACCCGGCCGATCATCCGCTCGAAGAAGGCCGCCGGGTCGGTGCCGATCACGATGTCCGCGTTGGGTTCCCGGCCCCACATGCCGGCCCAGTCGGCGACGGTCGTTGCCCGGGTGAGGGTTCCGGTCAGTTCCACGTCCACGGTGGCGGGCCGGGTGACGGCCAGGCTCGGATCCAGCGCCACCGCCGCCGCGAACGGGTCGTGCATGTGGGCCAGATAGCCCAGGTCGTACTGCTGGTGGAATTCGAAATAGAACCGCACCGCGTTGGTCAGGAACCGGATGATCGGATTGCTCGCCTTGGAGCGGGCTCCCGGCGGATCGGTCTCCGAAACCTCGTGCGCGGGAAGGCTTTCCGCGACATCCGCGAGGCGGGTCAGATGGCCCGGAACCATCTCGATCGTCTCGGTGATGTCGAGCGCGCACACCAGCGGCCGCGGATTGGCGTGCGCCGCGCCGAAGGCGTCGAAGACCTCTTTCCACGCCTCCGGGTCGACGTGGACGTTCCATTCGTTGGTCGGGGTGGTGTTGCCGGGATGGTTGAACGCGCCGCCCATGACCACCAGCCGCTTCAGCAACAGCGGCAGTTGCGGCTCGATCCGCAGTGCGAGTGCGAGATTGGTGAGCGGGCCGGTGCACAGGCCGATGATCTCGCCGGGATGTTCCCGGACCAGATCCACCCACATCCGGGCGGCGGTCCGCGGTGACAACGGCCGCCGTGAGGGCGGGAATTCGGCGTAACCGATGCCCTGCGGCCCGTGCGTATCCTCGGTGGTCCGCAACGGGATCGCCAGCGGCGTCTCGGCGCCGAGCGTGACCTCGATGCCGGGCGCCCGGCACAGATCCAGCAACGCGAGATTGTTGGCCGCCACCTGCGGCGCGGGAACGTTGCCCGCGGTGGACGCGATGCCGACGATCTCGGCATCCTCGCAGGCGAGCAGGTAGAGCAGCCCGAGCGAATCGTCGATGCCGGTGTCGACATCCATGATGATCTTCTGGCGCACCCCGACAGCTTAGGCGCGTGGTCCCGGCGCACCGGCAACCGGGATACGCACTCAGTAGACGGGCAGTTCGAAGCCGCCGTCCTTCGGCATGAACATCTTCCGGGTCAGCGGCATCACTACCGGCGAGGTGAGGATTCGCATACTGAACCGGCCCATCGCGGCGACGATGCGGGAGGAGGGCAGCATCATCTTGATGCCGCCGCCGGGCAGCTGCTTGGCGGTCGCGAGGAACGGCGTCACCTTCTCCTCGTAGCGGGCCAGCGCTCCGGCGAGATCGGCTGGGGTGGCAGCGATTTCGCCCGCGAGCAGATAGGCCCCGACGATCGCCATCGCGGTCCCCATCCCGGTCATCGGCGATCCGCAGTAGCCGGCGTCGCCGAGCAGGACCACCCGGCCCGCGGCCAGCGACGGCATGTCGACGCGGGTGAGCGAGTCGAAGTAGAAGTCGGTGGCGTGCTCCATCGTCGCCAGGACGGCGGGTGCGTGCCAGCCGGCCTCGGCGAGCATGTCGCGGATCAGCTGCTTCTGCGCGCCGATGTCCCCGCGCAGCGCCGGATTCTCGGGGGTGCGCAAGGTGAGGATGGCCTTGGACGTGGCCGGATCGCGGTCGGGCCGGATCGCGACCGCCGCGCCGAGCACCGTGTGCATCGCCATCCAGCCGGGTTCGACGCCGGCCGGGGTGGGCAGGGTGAAGAACGAGCAGTACCCCTCGAGGTAGGTGGTGAACTGCTCCTCCGGCCCGAAGGCCAGCCGCCGGGTGGCCGAGTGCACCCCGTCCGCGGCGACGACCAGGTCGTATCGGCCGGTGCGGCCGGAGGCGAAGGTGACGTCGGCGCCGGCGTCGTTCTGCTCGATCGCCTCGATCCAGTCGCCGTAGCGGTAGTCCAGTTCGCCGCCGGCCTTGGCCACCTCGTCCAGCAGTACCTGATTGAGGTCACCGCGGGTGATCTCGATCTCGGCGACCGGCCCGGTGCCGTCCATCGACTCCATCGACATCCGGGCGTACTCGCGTCCGTTCCCGTCGACGTAGATCAGGCCGAGTTCGTGGAGCTGATGGCGCCGGATACCCGCCAGCAGACCCATCCGGTCGGCCGCCTCCTTGCTCGGCCCGCGCAGGTCGACGGCCTGGCCGCCCGGCCGCGGGGCGTCGGCCCGCTCGACGAGGGTGACCTGGATTCCGGCCCGGAGCAGTTGCAGCGCAACGGCATTGCCGGCGATTCCGCCACCGGCGACCAGTACGTGGGTGGTGCTCATGATGTCGTTCCTTCGTTTGGTTCGAACGTCTTAGACATATGTGTAACACGGTCTGGCACACCTGTCTAGAACAAATGTCTAAGACGCTGGTAGGGTGGCTGACATGGGAAACCGTGAAGATCTGCTGGCGGGCGCCCGCAAGGCCATCCTCGAACGGGGACTGGCCAAGGTGACCGCCCGTGACATCGCGAGCGCCGCCGGGGTCAGCCTCGCGGCCATCGGCTACCACTTCGGCTCCAAGGACCGGCTCGTCACGGAGGCGGTACTCGAGGCGATGGGTACCGAGATCGGCGACGATTTCGAGGAGGTGATCCGCGTGGCCGCGACCGGTCGCGCGCCGGCCGAATCGCTGGCCCCGACCATGGACGGGCTGCTGGGGATCCTCGAGCAGAATCGCGACCAGTTGCTGCTCGGGATGGAGAACGGCATGGTCGCCTCCCGATCCCCGGAGACCCAGGTCTACATGGCCGAGGCCACCGAGCGGGCCTGCTCGGAACTGGCTGTCAGCCTGCGGGAGTCGTTCCCGGACCTGGCCGAGGAAGATGCCCTGGCCGTCGCGAAGTTCTATTTCACGATGTTCCAGGGGATCGCGGTGATGTGGCTGATCGCCCCGGGCACCAACCTGATCACCGGCGCGGAGCTCACCCGGGTGTTCCGGGTACTCGGCGCGGACCCGACACCGCGGGCGGGCTAAGCCTGAATCCACCGATGAATTCGGTGTATTTGGGTGTGTCGAAATGAAGAAAGTGCCTTCTGACCTGGGATGATTGGAGTTACCACACAACAACCAAGACAAGTTCCGAAAGACACTTTCAGTGCGATTGTTCCACAGGTTCGCCGAGTCCTCGGCGAGGTTCGATGATGATGGCCTCGTGTCGGTGGCGGGGTTGGTTCCGGTGATGACCCTGGCCGAGCAGACGGGTCTGACCAGGCTGTTGACCGAGAAAATTGCCATCGACGCGCCACGAGTCAAGTCCGGGTCGGTGAACCCGGCACCGAAACTGGCCACGTTGATCGCCGGGATGTGTGCGGGTGCGGACAGCATCGACGATATCGGTCTGCTGCGCAGCGGCGGGTGCAAGACGCTGTTCAGTGGCGTGTATGCGCCCTCGACGGTCGGGACTCTGTTGCGGGAGTTCACATTCGGTCACGCCAAGCAGTTGGAGTCGGTGATGCGCGAGCATCTGCTGGCCTTGACCGCGCGCGCGGATCTGTTGCCCGGTGCGGCTGTGCGGACCTTCGTCGATATCGATTCGCTGCTGCGCCCGGTCTATGGCCACCAGAAGCAGGGCGCGTCGTACGGGCACACGAAGATTGCTGGGAAAAAGGTTCTCCGCAAAGGACTTTCACCCCTGGCAACCACGATCAGCACCGACCTGGCGGCACCGGTGATCGCCGGGATACGGCTACGCGCAGGTAAGACCGGCTCGGGCAAAGGTGCCGCATCGATGGTTACCGCCGCGATCGGCACCGCTCGTGCCGCCCGCGCCACCGGCATCGTGCTGGTGCGTGGGGACTCCGCATACGGCACCCGCAAAGTCGTGTGCGCCGCGTTGCGCGCCGGGGCACAGTTCTCGCTGGTACTGACCAAGAATTCGGCGGTCAACGCCGCGATCACCGCGATCGGCGAAGACCAATGGACTCCGGTGCGGTATCCCGGTGCCGTGCGTGATCCCGATACCGGTGAGTGGATCTCCGACGCCGAGGTCGCCGAAATCTCTTATACCGCTTTCGCTTCCACGAAAGACCGGACCACCGCGAGGCTGATCGTGCGCCGGGTGAAAGACGCCCGATACCCCGATGCCCTGTTCCCGGTCTGGCGGTATCACCCGTTCTTCACCAACTCCACCGAGCCCGTCGCCGATGCCGACATCACCCACCGCAAACACGCCATCATCGAAACCGTGTTCGCCGACCTGATCGACGGGCCACTGGCTCACATTCCGTCCGGGAAATTCGGCGCCAACTTCGCCTGGGTCCTGTGCGCCGCGATCGCCCACAACCTGCTGCGCACCGCCGGAATACTGGCCGGTGGCCGACTCGGCCGGGCCCGCGGATCGACCCTGCGCCGCAAAATCATCACCATCCCCGCCCGGCTCGCTCGCCCTCAACGGCGTCCCATCCTGCACCTGCCCCGCTGCTGGCCCTGGGCGGACGCATGGCTCACGTTGTGGCACAACACAATCGGTTACACACCACCACAACCCGACAGCATCTGACCATCCCCGCCCGACGGGCCCGAACCGAGGACTCACGTGGAAAAGCTGGCCAGGCCAGCGGCTACTCCACGCCCGAAACCCGCTGGTCCGCGCGCCGCAGGCGCGCGGACCAGCACGAAACCCCCGTCAGTGGATTCAGGCTAAGGTCTGCGGCGAGGAACCGCGCGTGGAGGGAGCGAAATATGGTGGGGCGCATACCCGCAACCGAGTGGCTGCGGCAATTGCGTTCCGCGGCAGAGCCCGGCACGGTGCTGGTGTGCTTCCCGCCCGGCGGCGGATCCATCGGCGCCTTCCGGGAGCTGGCCCGGGAATTCGATTCCGGCACCGCCGTATTCGCGGTGCAGTACCCCGGAAGGCAGGACCGGCTGGACGATCCGCCGCAACCGGGCCTGGTCGCCACGGCCGAGCGGATCACCGCGGACCTGCTGACCTGGCCGCCGGTGCGGCTGGCCCTGTTCGGGCACAGTATGGGCGCGACGATCGCCTTCGAGACCGCCCGCCTGCTGGCGGCGCGGGGCCGCGAGGTGACCACCCTGTTCGCCTCCGGCCGCCTCGCCCCCGATGAGCCCGCCACCGGCAGCGTCCACCGCGGCACCGACGACGACCTGATCGACGAATTGGCCCGGCTGGCAGACGATCCCGCCTCGGTGGAGATCCTGCGGACCGAACCGGCCCTCGCGGAACTGGTCCTGCCCGCGGTCCGCAGCGACTACGAGGCCGTGGAAACCTACGTGCACCGCCCCGGAGAACCGTTGCGCTGCACCGTGTCCGTGCTGCTGGGCGAGGACGACCCCACCGTCACCGTCGAACAGGCGCACCGCTGGCGCGCCCACACCACCGGCGAATTCGAGCTGACCACCTTCCCGGGCGGCCACTTCTACCTCGACACCCGGCCCGCCGAGGTGGCCCGCCTGATCGCCACCCGCCTCACCTGACGGCGTTCAGCGCCGCGCGCCGGAGCCGTCCGGGAGGAACGGCGACCGGAGGGTGAACGCATCGACGGTGGGGCCGTGGGTGTGCAGCCGCTCCAGGCGGGCGACCGCGTCGGACCAGCGCGGAATGTGCCCGGCCGGAATCCACCAGGCGGCGTGGTTGGGTGTGCCGGACTCCGGATCGGTCCACTCGTCCCGGCGTTTCAGCGCGTCGAGATGACGGCCCGAGTACACATAGTCGCGGACCGCGTCGACATCGCGCCAGATGCTCAATGTCGAAGCCCTGCGGTCGATTCCGGGGGCGACCGGTTCCCGGTGGAACGCGGGCACCGCGAATTCGCCCCAGCTGCCCCAATCCCGGTCGAAGTTGGTGATCTCCGACTGTGGAAGCTGTTCGGAATCCGCGTATCTCGCCCTGCCGATGAAGCCGTCGAATTCGTCGGCCTGGTCGAATATCGCCGGTTCGGCCGCCTCGAATCCGCGTACCACGGGATGCCCGTAGGGTTTTCGCAGCACGAAGAACGTGGTGAACGCGAGATGGTGGCCGCGGGTGGCCGTCACTGGGCATCGATCCTTTCGGGTCTTCCGATCGCCACCGGAAGGTAGAGGCAGGCGGTGGCCAGGGCCGGGCATACCAGGGGGAGCAGCACGGCCCGTGGCGCCGCTGCCACCAGCAGCAGTGCGAGAACCGTGTAACCCACTGCGGCCGTTGCCATTTTCGCTCGCCGGTGGCCGCTCGTCCCGAGCAGCCCCGCCAGGGTGTGGAGGTTGCGACCGGCGTAACTCGCGAGCACGACCGAGACGAGCACAGCGGCCGACGTCCGCATGGCATGCGGCCACTGTGCCGCCGCCGACATCCCGCCGCCCAGGATCACGACGAGCGTGACGACCAGGGTCGCCCCCACCCCGAGCAGGATCCGTTGTCTCGGTACCGGTTCCGCGGCGAGGCGTTCCCAGCCGACGACCGTCAGCGAGATCGGCAGACACGAGTAGATCGCCAGGAGAATTCGGTGCGGGCCGGGACCGCCGAGAACGGTATCGGTGATCGACAGGCCGGCGCCGGCGACGGCCACCAGCGCCACCACGAGCGCGGCGCCGATCACGGCGACCGGAATCTCGGCCCAGGCGAAGATCACCAGCGCCGAAACAATGGTGGCGCAACGGATCACCGGCGGAACCCCGGCCCGGGACATCAACAGTGCCGAGACCGCGGTGAGCGCCAGCGTGCCACCGGCGATCCCGAATACGTAGAGCCCGGTCCGCACCGCCGGATACCGTACCCAGGGGCCGGACCACCGCGCGAACCCCGCGGCCACGCCGATCGTCGAGACCACCAGCAGCACAACGAACACCGTGCGCTCCGGCACCGGAAGTCCCGGCGCCCACAGGCTTACGAGGATCGTGCCGGATCCCAGCACCGACATCACGATCGTCCACAACCCGGCAGTACGTGCCGGCGCCGGCGTACCCACGGGACTCAGAGGGTGAGCGTCCGCGCCGGATCGTGCGGGCTCGCGGTGGTCGCCGCCGTCGCGGGACGCACCAGCGCGTCGAGATCGATCGAGGGCACCCGGCCGAGCTGGACCAGTTGCTGCGTCGTCCAATAGGGCGACAGCGGATGGAAGGCCCGGACGAGCGCCTCGAAAGCGGCCCGGCGCGCATCGGGCCCGGCGGTCTCCAGCTGGCGCCGCAGGGTGTCGTCGTCGATGACGTGCTCGGTGAGGACCGTCGCGGCCGCCCTGGCGCTGAACGTGTGGGGCCGGTACGCCTGCTCGCACTGTTCGACGACGGCCTCGACCTGCGACGGCACGTCGGCGGTGGCCTCGGGACCGGCGTCGGCGGTGGCGATGCGGAACAGTTCGCCGATCGCGTGCCGGTACCTGCCCTCGAATTCCTGGTACGCGTTTTCGCTGAACGAGCTCGCGCGGGTTTCCGGCCCGGTCAGGGCCATGTAGAAGCGCAGGATGTCCGACGAGGTGGTCGGCAGGTAGTCCGCGCCCCAGATCGCGTGCCCGCGGCTGGTGGAGAATTTGAGCCCGTCGAGCTGATAGAACTCGTTGCTCAGATAGTTCAGGCGCACCGGCCATTTCGACAGCAGCGCCACCGCATTCCACAGGATGATGTGCGAGAACGAGCAGTCGAATCCGAACGCCTCGACCACGTCGACGTGTTCGTCCTGCCAGGGGCTGGCCGCGTCGAACCGCCGCCGGCGCCGATTGTCCAGGTCCGCGGCGTTGATGTAGCCGAAGACGCCGCTGAACCAGGTGTCCAGGAAATGCCCCTCCCAGTCCGGAAGCGGTACGGACACACCGTAATTGCCCAGCCGGCTGATCGGGACCGGCGCGAGCGGCCGGGACAGCTGATCGTGCAGATAGTCCACCGTGCGGGGGCGCGGCGTCACCGCGGTGAGGATCTCCCGCAGCTGCGGCCGCAGCGGTTCGATGTCGAGGATCAGCCGGCGATGCCGCGTCGTGGTGATTTCCGTTCCGCCGCAACGGGTGCACCGCGGATCGATCAGACCGGTGGGCAGCTGCGGGTTGCCGCACTGTTCGCAGTAGATGCCGTCCGAGGCGGCGTCGCAGAACGGGCAGATACCCCGGATCTCGCATTCGTAGAGCGGCCGCGAGCAGGTCGTGCAGGAGAACACCTGGGCCTCGGAATCGACCGTGATGTGCCCGGCGTCCCACAGCGTCGTGAAGCCTTCGTGCACCCGGCGATCGTGCGACGGATCGCGCAGCGGCCGGGCGACGGTGGCGGGCCGCATATTCGCCTGGGTGAGGGTCGTCTCGATCCGATCGCCGAGAACGGCTGCGGCCGTGTAGGGATCGGTCGACAGCTCACGCGCGCGCCGGACCACGTACGACGAATGTTCGTCGATGTATCCGACGTGACTGACCGCGTGACCGCGCAGCGCCAGCGCGCGGGCCACGATGTCGGCGGTCAGGAACGGTCCGGCGAGATGCCCGAGATGGAGGTCGCCGTTGGGGTTGGGGGGTGCGGCCGTCACGATGAAATTGGACATGATCAGTATCTCCGGGCTCGTTCAGAGGGTGCGCAGGAGGTGCGGGGCCGTCGCGGCGTCCCGCTGCCGGGCGGCCCAGACACTGCCGGCCGGAACATGGGTGTCGTCGGGGACGTCCGCGAGGACCACGGCATGCGCGCCGACGATGACGTTGGCGCCCACGGTGATCGGTCCCAGCACCGAGGAGCCGACGCAGAGGACCGTGTGTGGGCCGATCGTGGGATGGCGGACCGCGAATTCCCGGTCCTTCCACCATCCGATCGAACCGAGGGTGACGTGGTGGTACAGCATCGCGTCGTGTTCGATGGTGGCGGTCTCGCCGATCACGACACCGAGCGCGTGATCGATGAACACGGTCGGGTCGATGCGGGCGGCCGGATGGACGTCGAGGCCGGTGACGATGCGGGCCAGCGTCGCGACCAGGCGGGCGAGCGCGTGCTGCCCGCGGGTGTCGAGCCGGTGGGCGAACTGATGGGCCATCGCGGCCTGCACCCCGGGATGGAACAGCGCGTCGAGGACGGTGTTGGTCGCCGGATCCTTGGCGTACGCGGCGCGGATGATCTGCCTGATCGTGTCAGATATACGAGAACGCTCGGATGTCATGGTTATCGTCCTGATCGGGTCGGTCGTCGGATGCCGGGCGCGGGAGGGCGTAGCCGGACAGGATCGAGGGACGGCGGTCGGTGGACAGCCACTGGGCGGTCAGGCGGCCGATCTCCGGGGCGATCTTGGCGCCGCCGCCGGAGAAGCCGGTGCAGACGAACAGGCCCGGCTCGAGCTGCTCGACGATCGGCCGCCCGTCGACGGTCATCGCGTCGACGCCGACCCGGGTGCCCGCGGCCGGGGCGTCCCGGACCGCCGGCAGCCGGACGCTCACGGTCCCGCGGATCGCCTCGCGTTCCGCCGCGGTGAGGTCGTCGTGCGAATCATCCGGTGCGACACGGCCGTTCGCGCCGATCAGGATCGTATCCGCGCGGCAGATGGCGTAGCCGCCGGTGACATCGTCGATGAACGACAATCCGCCGGGGATGCCGGGGCCACCGCCGCCGAGGGCCGGCTCCACCACACCCATCCGGGCCGCGTGCAGGGGTAAGTCGTGGCCGCGGGACTCGCGTAGCAACTCGGCGCTGTGCCGGCCGGCCGCGACCACCACCGCGCCGACGCGATACGAGTTGCGTTCCTGCGTGGTCAGAATCCAGCGGCCGCCGGCCGCCGGGGTGAACGAGACGGCCGTCTCGGCCAGCACTGTGCCGCCGTGAGCGGACAGGCCCTGCCGGAAGGCACCGACCACCGCGCGCACGTCCACCGAACCGGAGGCGGGTTCGAACAGCCCGAGATCGTCGGTGCGCCAGACGATTTCGGGCCAGCGCCGGGAAAGCTGTTCGTAATCCAGCAGTTCCGCGGGATAGGACAGCGAATCCAGCAGGGCCACCCGGTCGGCCAACGCCTGCCGGTGACCGCGGTCGGTGATGAACACGAATCCGGCGCCGGTGTAGGCGACGGCCCCGTCCGACGCGATATCCATGCGGCGGTAGGCCCGGGACGAGCCGACGGTCAGCACCGTCTCCAGTCGCGCGGTGTGGACCGCCCGGACGATCCCGCCCGAATTGGCGCTGGCCTCGCGGGCACGGTGGCGCGGATCGGCGCAGGCGACCAGAAGCGTCGGAATGTGCTGGGCCTGGAGATGATGGGCGATACTCGCGCCGATCACGCCGGCGCCGACGACGGCCACGGCGACACCGTCCCCGGCGGTCACGACGGCTGCACCGGCGGCGGGGTCAGCGCGGGATCGTGGACATGCTGATCGTCGGTCCACCACACGGCCAGGAAGATCAGCTCGCCGGATCCGGTGTTGGTGATCGAATGGGTCACGCCGGGCGTCATGATCGCGGTGGTGCCGGGCCGCGCATCTATCCGTTCGGTGCCGTGGGTGAACTGCCCGGCACCCTCGACGATGAGGAACATCTCCTTCTCGTCGTGCGAGTGCGGGGTGGTGGTCTCGCCGGGGCGGACCTTCACCCACGAACCGCCCCAATTGATTTCGCGGAGGTTGTCCCACGGGAACAGTCGCCGGGACAGGGTGTTGAAGCTGTGCTCCTCGGCCCACGGTTGGTCGTCGAGGTCGAATACCAGCATCGTCGTCTCTGCTCTCTCTGTGGTCCGTTATGCGGATGCGGTGGCGGTGGGTAGCGGACGCGTGGCGGTGACCAGGGATTCGGCGATATCGCCGGACCGCACGGCGAGCAGGCTGAACGATGCCGCGCTGCCGATGCCGAGTTGCCGCTCGGCGACGCCGTGCAGATAGATCCCGGATTCGTGACCGCCGTCGAGATACCGGATCTGCCCGATCGGGTCGACGACGGGTTCACCGTCGCTGTCGACCGCGAACCCGGCCGCGATCGGGGCCAGAACCTCGGGAATCCGCGGCTGGACGTACCCGGTGCACAGGATCACCGCGTCGACGCCGATCCGGTCCCGATGCCCGCCGGTGTACCGGTCGGTGATGTCGAGTGTGATCGCCGCGGGCGAGGTCTCGATGATCCGCGACGCGCTGCGGATGTGCAGATGCAGGCGCTGCGCACCGAGCACCCGACCGCGATACCAGTCGTTGTACAGCGCCGTCGACACGTCCGGGTCGACGGCGGCGTAGTTGGTCCGGGCCTGACCGGCGTACACCTCCGCGCGAATCTCGGCGGGGTAGGCGGCGAACGCGGCCCGCTCGTGCGGCCAATAGGCCCGATTCACGAAGTGACCCAGGTCGTACATGCTGAACCCGTTGTTGCGGACGATGGAATGCACCGCCGCGTCCGGAAAGCGTTGCCGCAGATCGAGAATGATCTCGCCCGCGGTCTGCGCCGCGCCGACGACCGCGATCGAGCGCGGCGGCTCGAGTGCGGTGATGCCGCTCAGATACCGGTCGGAATGGAACACCCGCCGATCGTCCACCTCGAATTCCGCGGGAATGTGCGGTGCGTAACCGGTCGCGACGACCACGGCCGGCGTGACGATCGAGTGGTCCCGCCGCGTGGCCTCGTCGCGGTACTCGACGCGGTACGCCGGTCGCGCGCCGTTCGCCGCGGTGTCCCGGTGGACGGCCCGGACGGTGGCGCCGAAGTGCCGCAGACCGTCCACCCGCTCGGCGACCCACCGGCAGTAGTCGTCCCATTCGACGCGCTCCGGATATCCACTGCGCGCGGTGAATTCGTAGAACCGATTCTTCGCGTGCAGATAGTTGACGAAGCCGAATCGGGTGTGCGGATCGCGCGGGGTGCCGAAATCCCGGAGGTAGTGGTGCTGGATATCGGTGCCCGCGATCATCAGTTCGGGCTGCCAGGCGGCCTCGGCCTGCCGTTCCAGATACACCGCCTGCCCCGCCACGCCGCCCTCGTGGGGCTCCCGGTGCGGCTGGTAACTCAGATCGGTGAGCGCGGCCGCCAATCCGATTCCGGCGGGCCCGTATCCGATGCACACCACCGGGGCGGTGCCCTCGGGCGCGGTCATCGCACCGCTCCCGCCGTGAGGACCTCGTCGACCGCCGTCGCGATGACCGTGCAGGCGTCGGTGAGCAGGTCGAGGTCGATGTTCAGCGGGGGCAGCAGGCGCAGCACGCTGTCGTTGCGGCCGCCGACCTCGGTCACCACACCCCGGTGCACACACCGTTCCTGCACGGCGCGGGCGATCGGGCCGCCGGAATCGCGGCGGCCGGACTCGGCGACGAATTCGACACCCCACATGGCCCCGATCCCGCGGACCTCGTACACATGGGGGAACAGATCGGGCAGCGGGCCCAGCACCGCGGCGACGGTGCGCTCGATCGCCGCGACGTGGTCGAGGATGCCGTCCCGATCGAGGATGTCGAGGAATGCGCTGCCGGCGGCGAACGCGATCTGATTGCCGCGGAACGTGCCGGTGTGCGTCCCGGGCCGCCACACGTCGTGCTCGCTGCGGTACAGCAGGACCGAGACCGGGGTGCCGATCCCGGACAGCGCCTTGGACAGGCACACGATGTCGGGGCGGATCCCGTGCCGCTCGTAGGCGAAGAACGTTCCGGTGCGCCCGCATCCGGTCTGGATCTCGTCGATGATCAGCAGCGCGCCGAGCCGGTGCGCGAGATCCGCCACGGTCGCGAGGAAATGCGGATCGCCGAGGACGACGCCGCCCTCGCCCTGCACGATCTCCAGGATGATCGCCGCCGGCGCCGGGATGCCGCCGTTGGGATCGGTCAGCAGGCTCTCGATCAGGGTCGTGTGATAGCGCGCGTCCTCGGGCCGCTGGTCCGGATAGTTGCGGCTGTCGCTGTAGGGCAGGAAGGTCACCCCGTCACCGATGCCGGCGATGCCCGAACGCTGGGACAGCAGTCCGGTGATGCCCATCGTGAGGTGGGTGGTGCCGTGGAATCCGCCCTGGAAACTGACCACGCCGTGCCGTCCGGTGACGATGCGGGCCAGCTTGATCGCCGCGTCCACGGCGTTGGCGCCGGTGGGTCCGCAGAAATGGACCTTCCAGTTGGCCGCTTCGGCGTCGTAGCCGGGGATCCGGCGGAGCAGTTTGCCGGTGAACTCGGCCTTGATCGGCGTGGGCATGTCGAGCCCGTGCACGAGCAGTTCGAACTGCCGCTGGGCGATCGTGACCAGTTCGGGGTGCGAATGTCCCAGTGCCAGCACGCCGGCGCCGGCGAGCAGGTCCACGTAGTGGTTCCCGTCGACATCGGTGATGATCGAACCGCGCGCGGAGGCGATGCCGAACGGCAACCGGCGGGGATAGGTGCGAGCGTTGGACTCCTGCCGTTCCTGCTCGGCCAGCAGGTGCGCCGATCGCGGGCCCGGCACGGTGCGGGCGGCGAACAGTTCGACGTCGTTGTGATGCGAGGCATCGAGAATGGTGGTCATGAATACCTGCCTGTATCTGTCTTTCCCGCCTGCGGGTATCTAGGCGGTGACGGTGATCCGGGTCCGGTCGCGGCAGTCGATGATCGATCGGGCGATCACCTCGGCGCGCAGGCTCAGCAAGCTGAACGAGCCGGAATCGCCGATGCCGTGGGTGCTCTCGCACAATCCGTTGAGATAGATCGGCGCGGTCCCGGTGATCGGGCGGACGCCGTAGTCGCGGTCGACGATCAGGTCGCCGTCGGTGTCCGCGCGCAGTTGCCGGTGCACGCCGTCGAGCAGCGGGTGGTGGTGCTCGTTGTCCGCCGTGCCGCCCATATCGCGGAATCCGGTCGCGAGGATGATCCGATCGAAGACGAGTTCCTCGTGGTGACCGGTGGTCGTGTTGCGAATCGCAAGGGCGACAGTGTCGTTCGCGCGCCGGGCGGCGATGATCTCGGTGTCGCCGTAGATCCGGGTTCGGATCCGGTTGCTCAGTTTGTCCTCGTACAGGTCCACGTAGAGGCGTTCGAGGACGTCGAGATCGGCCGCGGAGTAGTTCGTCGGCCGGGTGAACCGGTCGAGCCGGCGGCGCGCGGCCTTCGAGGAGCCGTGGTAGTAGTCGGTGAACCCGGGGGTGTAGACCTCTTCGCTGAACGGGCTGTGGTCCTTGGCGCGCAGCGACCACGATCGCGTGAGGATGTCGACGCGGACCGACGGGAGCCGGTGGCGCAGATCCAGTGCCAGCTCGACGGCCGATTGACTGCCCCCGACGATGCCGATCCGGCCGTCGGCCAGCGGGTCGAAGCTGCGCACCGCCGGCAGATAGTCGGTCAGATGCACCACCCGCCGCCGGGTGTCGAGCAGTTCGGCGAATTGGTCCGGGATGAGCGGACTCCGGCCGGGGCCGAGCGAAATTTGCTGGGCGAGAAGCTCTTCCCCGCTGGTCGTGGTGATCGTGTAGAGGTCCGCGACCGGGTCGAAGGCGATGTCGAGTACCGCTGTCCCGTATCGGACCTCGGTGGTCAGGGTGTTGCGTACCCAGGACACGTAGTCCGCGTACTCGGTGCGCAGCGGGAACGGGGTGGGGAGGTTGAGATGCTCGATCAGCCGCCGGTTCTCGTGCAGATAGTTGATGAACGAGTACCGGCTGCGCGGATTCCGCAGCGAGACCAGGTCACGCACCGGATGATGCTGGATGTCGGAGCCGCCGAGCAGCATGTTCTCCTGCCACTGCGGGGCCGGTGACTTCTCCAGGAACACCGCGCGCAGTTCGGGATCCGCATCCTCTTCCAGCGCGATGGCCAGGGCGATGTTCGCGGGCCCGAAGCCTATGCCGATCAGGTCGTAAATCTTGGGATTGGTCATCGAATTTCCTCAACTGCCGTTTGTTACCAGGTGACGCTGCAGTGGCCGTATCGGATTTTCCGTGTTTCAACGATAGAGATTGTCGCTGCGTTGTCGGATGGCTGTGCTCATCGTGATCCGAAATATCGTTCCGGATTGCCGGAGGGAAACTGTCCATTCCGGCGATCTTCAGGCAATTTCTCGACTCCCGCACCGGAACCGGTTGCCGGCGTATCGGTCGACATGGCCGCACCCGGATTGCCGGAGGGATCGAGGGTGCATTACCGGTGGACCGGCCCGCCTGCCGCACAGCGGCGGGCAGACCGAGTTCACACCGTTGTGCACAGTGTCCGGTTCCGAATTCCGCACGTGTCGATGATTTCACCGTGTGTCCCTGGTCGGGAGGTTGTGATCTCGGACCCGAGCGCAATCGGTCACACCCGCGGCCCGAGGCCGACTCTCTCTCGGAGAGGGTTTCTCGACATGTCACGAATATTGCGCAGCGGCGCGCGATATCGTGCCTGCCGTGTGAAATGTGATTCCGTGTGGGTGACCCCATCACCCTGACGTGACGATTCAACACTACGGCTATGTAACTGTCAAGTTATAGTTCGATGTCCAATATGGTGATCGATCAGCAAACATTGGATAGGCGTGCACGTGCAGAGTTTGCTGTAAACCGGGCGGTAATTTATGGCCGGTGCGCCGGAACTCATCGTCGCGCCTCGTCCGGCCGGGTCCGGGCGCGTGTGGCGGCCCCGGCGGCGGCGACCACCGCGGCGATCGCCACGGGCAGCAGCAGATGCCATCCGGCGAAGGGAACCGTGATCAACAGCAGCGCGATCGTGATGGCGGCGAGCAACCGCAACCGGCCGCGGAACAGCCGGGCCGCCGCGGCCGCGCCCAGCAGATAGGTGGCCAGCACGAGCACGGACGGGACGAAGACGATGTCGT
This sequence comes from Nocardia sp. BMG111209, assembly GCF_000381925.1. NCBI lineage: Bacteria > Bacillati > Actinomycetota > Actinomycetes > Mycobacteriales > Nocardiaceae > Nocardia > Nocardia sp. BMG111209. The sequence goes on along the minus strand of NZ_KB907307.1, from coordinate 1,847,877 downwards.
CGGTTCCCCAGCCGAACAGTACGGAACCGATCAGCCCCCCGGCGCCGATCGCGCCGACCGCGAGGACCGCCAGATGCGGTACGCCGTGCCGATTCTGGCGGGACAGAACCGGGGGCGCCCAGCCGTCGCGGGCGAGGGCGTAACCCAGCCGCGAGACCGAGGCGACGAACGCGTTGGTGGTGCCGAGGCAGATGACGACCGCGGCGACGGCCACGACGGTCACCGCCGAGACGCCGAGCCCGTGCTGGATGACGATCCCGAGCGAGATCCGGTCCAGGGCCCGCGCGCCGTACGAGCCGGTCCCGACGACGGCGAACGCCACGCCGAGGTAGAGGACGCTGACGATCAGGATGGTCAGCACGGTCGCCCGGGGCAGGTTGCGGCGGACGTCGCGGAACTCCGCCGACAGATGCGCGATCGCCTCCCAGCCGGCGAAGGCGAAGAACAGCACGACCACGGCCTGTCCGATACCGCTGATCCCGTGCGGTGCGAACGGGGTCAGCTCGCTGGTCCGGATCTGCGGCGCCGCGACCGCGATCACCGCCAGCAGGATCACCGCGACCCCGGCCGCGAGACCGATCTGCACCCGCGCGCCGAGGCGCAGCCCGACGAGGTTCGCGACGAGCGCGGCCGCGAGGATCACCGCCGCGATGGCGGGGGCCCAGGCCTGATCCGCGCCGAGCGCGTCGGCGACGTAGTATCCGGCGGTCAGCGGCACGATCGTCTGCCCGACCGAACCGGCGATGAAGTACCACCACCCGGCGATCCCGCCCGCCGACGGCCCGAACGCGCGCGCCGCGAACGTCGCGACGCCGCCCTCGTCCGGGAATCGGGAGGCCAGCGCCGCGAAGGTGAACGCCAGCGGAAGTCCCATCAGCGCGCTGAACCCCCAGGAGATCAGCGAGGCGGGCCCGGCCAACGAGGCTGCCTGCCCGGGGAATACGAGAACACCGGCGCCGAGGATCGCGCACACGTACAGTGCGACGCCCTGGACCAATCCGATCGTTTCGGCCGGAGGGGATGTCTGTTTCGTTGTCGTCACCGTCTCATCTCAGTCTCGCTCCGGCCCCAGGACGAGTGTCATGATCGACGTCATGCGCAAGAATTCCGACACCCATCGGGTCGCGGTGGCGGTTATGCCCGGAGCGCCCATCTTCGAGCTCGCCGTGCCGTGCGAGGTGTTCGGCGTCGCGCGGCCCGAACTCGCCGACCCCTGGTACGAGTTCGCGCTGTGCGCGACCGAGCCGGGGACGGTGATCGCCGGTGGGTTCGCCGCTCCCGCCGCCTTCGGTCTCGACGACCTGATCACCGCGGACACCGTGATCGTGCCCGCGTGCACCAACGTCCACGAGCGGCAACCGGCCGGTCTCGTCGCCGCGGTCGCCGAGGCGCACGCCCGGGGCGCGCGCATCGCCGCACTGTGTTCCGGCGCCTTCGTGGTCGCGCAGGCCGGTCTGCTCGATGGACGCCGTGCCACCACGCACTGGATGCACGCCGACGAACTGCGCCGCCGCTTTCCCGCGGTGATCGTCGACGAAACCGTCATCAGCGCGAGTGACGACCGGGTGCACACCTCCGCCGGGACCGCGGCCGCGATCGATCTCTGCATCGATCTCGTCCGGCAGGATCACGGGACCGCGGTCGCCAACGCGCTCGCGCGGCGCATGGTCACCCCGCCGCATCGCGACGCCGACCAGGCGCAGTACATCCTCAGCCCACTGCCCGCGGCGGCCGCCTCACCCCTGAGCAACATCACCGACTGGGCGCTCGCGCATCTGCACGAGCCGATCCGGTTGCGCGACCTCGCGGCCCGCGCACACCTGAGCGAGCGGCAACTCACCCGCCGGTTCCTCGAGGTCTACGGCCGCACCCCCGGCGACTGGCTCATCCGGGAACGGCTGCGGCGGGCCCAGGAACTGCTGGAACTGACGGATCTGACCATCGATCGCGTCGCCTCCCAGTCCGGTTTCGCCACCGCCGCCGGCCTGCGGGCCGCCTTCGCCCGCCACCTGCACCTGGCCCCCAGCGACTACCGCAACACCTGGCGCGCGGCCTGAATCCTGGTGCGGGACAACCGGACGAGCTCCGGCATGCCCGGCCCGATCGAATCGGGGAACCGGGGTATGCCGTGGTCGGCGCACTGCCGCAGCATCGGGACGGCGACGTTCCCGGCTTCGTCGCGGCGGCCGGCCGCCCACAGGCAGCAGGCGTACAGCAGGGTCGCCTCGAGGAGTGCGCGGGGACGCCGCTGGGGCGTGATCTCCCGAACGAGGATCTCCGCCCGGCCGATCGCGGTGGCGGTCGCGCGGGCGGTGCGGTCGGCCAGCAGTAGCCGGATCGCGGAGCCGTGTTCGAGTTCGGCGACGAGGGTCGCGATCCTGGTCTGCTGCCGCCGGTAGGGCGGCAGCTCGATCAGCCGGGTACGGATGTCGCCCGGGACGGGCAGGCCGAGCCGGATGCGCTCGTCGGTCAGGCGGGCCGCGAGGCGGGGCAGCGCGCGCTTCTCGGCGATCCGCGACCCGGTGGTCAGCAGATGTTCGGCTCGTTCCGGATCACCCAGGGCCGCGGCGACGCGAGCCCCGGCGCCGTAGGTGGCCGACAGGAACTCCACCGTGCCGACGTCGCGACGCAGTGCCGCGCTGGCGTCGAGCAGTGCGCGGGCCTCGAGCAGCCTGCCCTGTTCGTAGCGCAGTTCGCCGAGCAGCGCGCCGGCCAGCGTCGACGCCCGCGCCGCGGTATCCGAGCGGTGGACCACGGTCGTGGCCGCGGCGAAATACGTTTCCGCGCCGGGGATGTCGAGTTGCTCCAGCGCCGCGGCGCCGAGGATGCAGTGGCTGAGCAGCATCAGATACGGCCCGCGTCCGCGGCTGTGGCGCACGGCGACCCCGTGCCAGTGCCGGACCGCCGGGAAGTCGAACCGGTTCAGGGCATCGATGGCGGCCAGGTTGGCGGCCGTCACCGCGAGCGCGGGCGCGTCGAGGTCGTCGATGTGCCGGATCACCAGATCGGGAACGCCCTCGAAACGGTCGGACAGAAAGTGTTCCATGCCGACCATCAATGCGGCCTGCACCCGGATCGCGGTGGCCTCCCGGTCCGGCAGCGCGCCGCCCGCGTCGACGGTGGCGAGCGCCCGGCGCACGGCGGCATGAACCTGCTCCCGGCGCGCCAGCGACAGATTCGCCCATGCCACGCACAGCTGCAACCGTGGCCGCGACTCCGTCAGCGGTCGCGGCAATTTCTCCATCAAGCCGAGAAACGTTGCGATCCGCGAGGATTCGATCAAGGCCACGGCATGCGCCTCGACCACGTCGACCGCGCGTTCGGGCAGCTCCGCGGCCAGGGCGTGATCGACCGCCTCGGCGAACAGTTCCCGCTCGGCGAACCACGTTGCGGCACAGGTGTGGAGCGGGATCACCCGGTCGGGGTCCCAGTATCGGAGCCGGCGCTGCAGATGGCCCGCGAACAGCGGATGGAAACGGAACCACTCGCCGCGCTCGTCCAGGCGCTGGAGGAACAGATTCCGGTCGGCGATCTGTTCCAGCAGTGCGGCGCTGTCGGGCCGGCCGGTCAGCGCTTCCGCCAGATCGGCGCAGATCCGGGTGCCGATCGTGGCCGCCATCAGGAATTCGTGCAGCGCGGGCTCCAGCGAACCCAGCACATGTTCGGCCAGATAGTCACCGACGACATGATGGCGGCCGGTGAGATTGTCGATGAAGGCGGCCGGATCGTCGCAACCGGTCAGCGACAGCCGGGCCAGCTGCAATCCGGCGGGCCAGCCCTCGGTCGACTCCTGCAACGTGGCCACCTCGGCGGGGGACAGCGGCAGACCGCTCACCCCGACCAGGAAGTCGGTCACCTCGTCGTTGTCGAAACGCAGTGCGGTGGCGTCGATTTCGACGAGACCACCCGGGACGGTGGCCGGCACCGCGGGGCGGCCGCGGCCGACGATCGCGATCCGCAGCTGCGCACATCCGTGTTCGAGCAGATACGCCACGGCGTCCCGGGTCTCGTCGCTGCACACCTCGTGCCAGTCGTCGAGGACGAGCGCCAGTGGCCTTGCGGCGGTACGGATTTCGTCGATCAAGGCCGACAGGACCGGACCGGCCGAATCCGAGCAGTGCTCCTCCAGACGCGTGCGCAACTCGCCGCCGAGGTCGGGCCGGACCCGGTGGATCGCGTCGAGCAGATGGGTCAGGAACCAGACCACATTGCCGTCGTCCCGCTCGACGGTCAGCCACGCCACCGGCGTACCGCCGGCTTCGAGCTCGCGAACCCACTGCATCGCGAGGGTGGTCTTACCGAATCCGGCCGGGCCGTGGATCAGGACCAGCCGCGGTTGCCGATCGGCGCGCAGAACACTCAGCAACCGTGTGCGGGCAACTCCGGAGCGAGCCTCCTCCGGCGCCGGGCGATCCACCGCCCTCATACCCGGACCCCGATCCCGGACGGGCCCGTTGACCGATATCCGCCGGTCGAGCACGAATTGTTCCGGACCGCGGCGAGACCACCCGGGGCTGCCGTTGTCGAATGAGTGTCGATCCCGGACATGATGGCGGCCACGATACGCCCTCCGCCGGGGGGTAACTGTCTGTTTCCGGGAAATTGTCCGGGCTTGGGTCCGGTACGGTCCGCGACGGCCATTGCTGAGCGCGGGCAACGATGCTTTGAGAAAGTCGTGTACGTGACGTATCGGTATCGAAATCTGACCCACGCCCTCGAGGACCCCGCCAGCCCGTTGCGCGCCCACTTCCACCAGCGTTTCCCCAACGTGCGACCCGTGCAGGACGGCTACCGGCAGGCATCGGGTCCGATCGCGGTGGACACGGTCACCGCGAACCCCGGAACCGTCGGCGCCGCATTCGATCTCCTGCTGCGGTTCCGTCTCGATCCCGGATATCGTCCGCGCGACGCCGCCGCGGCGGAACCGATCGCGAGTGTGGCCCGCCATGTCGCCACGGTCTACGACGTTTCCGCGAAAGCCGGTGCGGCCGTTGGGCAGTCGCCGGCCGACGACTCCCTGGCGGTGGCCGTGCGGGCCTGCTGGGCGCTGGCCCTCACCACCGAGCTGTACCGCAATCCGCTGCTCCTGCTCGGCTCGCTGCCGGCCGATCTGATCCGCGCGGGTGATTTCACCACCGAGGCGCTGCTGGCGCTGGCGCCGGACGACGCGGTCGAACTGGTGGGATCGCTGTACACGCGGGCGGCCACCGAACTGGGCGAAATTCTCACCGGCGCGCACGACACGGTGGCGCTGGGCGCGACATTCGCCGCGTCGCAGTCGTGTCCCGGCGATGCGGACATCATCGTCGACGGCATGCTCATCGACGTGAAGACCCGGCTGGGGAATCGGAACAAGCGATCCGGCGTGCGCTCGGATTCGTTGCCGCGCAACGACATCTATCAGCTCATCGGGTACGCGCTGTTCGACCACGTGGACGAGTATCGGTTGACCGACGTCGCGGTCTACTCGGCCCGCTTCGCGACGCTGCACAGGTGGCCGCTGCAGGAGCTGCTGGACACCGTGGCGGGTGAACCGGTCGACCTCGCCACGGAACGAGCCGCCGTCCGGACCCTGCTCGGCGCACCCGCCGCCGACCCCGGCCCGAGTGTCGAGCCGCAACCGGCCACCGTCTCCGCTCCCGACGCCGTCTCCGCGCCGTCGGATATCGCGACATCCGATGCCGCCGAACCGGAGTCGGGCACCGTCTCGTCGGCGCCGGATACCGTGACGGCCGATGCCGCCGAGCCGGAGTCGGACAGCGACTCCGCGCCGTCGGATACCGATGCCGCCGAACCGGAGTCGGGCATCGTCTCCCCGCCGCCCGGCACGGCGGCGGCAACACCGGCGGAGCGCCGCGCCTGGGGACGCTTCACGCAGTGGAGCAGCCGCGTCGTCCGCTTGGGCAGGAGACGCCGCACACCCGGAGATCGCTGAGGCACAACAAGTTCCGGCTGTCCCGGCCGGGCTCTGCCATCAGGCATGCCGGATTCGCATGCGTCCATGCGACAGGCGCATATCAGCGAGGTCCGGATTCGCGTGGGGCGACAATCGGGTCGAATCGCCAAGGCGCTGAGCAGTTCACGTTCGCATGGACGGAGGGAGAGAAGACGCCCGTGACAACCCGATCGGTGTCGCGTCCGGAACCATGCTGCACGTGAAGACTACGTTCGCCACCACCTCCGCCTGGCTGTTCATGCGGCGAAGAGCCGAGCCTCGAATCCATAGGGACAGGTCACCGAAAATTCCGGCGAGGTGGCCGTGCCGCTCTGGCGGCAGACTAGATATTTCAGACGGGATTTCACGTGCAACGAGTCAGATTGTCGAGTGTTCGCACTCGCATTCTTGCGATCGCTTTCGTCCCCAGCCTGGCACTGTTCGGCATCGGCGCCGGTTACACCATCTATCTGAGCGATGAAGCCGGACATGCCGAGGATTATTCGCGCAACATGGTGGACAGCCTGGCCTACAGCGAGAACCTGATCAGCTCGGTCGAGCGGGAACGCCTGCTCTCGATGTCGCAGCTGTCCGGTCAGGACGCGAACGCGAAGGCGCTGGCCGAGGCTCGGGCCCGTTTGGACAAGGCGCTGGCGGCCTTCAACACCAGCGGCAAGAGCATGCAGAAGATCGGCGGTGAAATCCAGGCGAAACAGGCCGAGGCCTTCAACAATCTCATCCACAATCAGCTGCCGGCGCTGCGGCTCGGGGTCGACGCCGGCGCTGTGCAGGTCTCCGATGTGTATGCCTTCTACACCGGCCTTCTCAACGGTATCGACAACGGCGGCAGCAAGGTGGTCGGGCAGAACGCACCCACCATCGCCACCGCGGTCAACGACATGATCTCGCTGAAACTGGTGCAGTCGATCGAGGCGAATTCCCGGGGCAGCGCCCTGACCGTGGTGGCGGCCAGCGGCAGCCTGCCGCCGGCGCTGGCGGAGGAGTTCCGCAACACCATCGGCCTCTACCATGCGCTGCTCAATCAGCTGGTCAACGACCTCGACGGCCCCGATGTGAAACTCGTGCAGGACCTGCTGGCAAGTCCCGCGCTGGCGAAGGTGAGCACGATGGAGGAGACGCTGCTGCACCCCACGCCGACCAGAACCACTGCGACACCGCCGCTTCCGATGAGCATCGAGGACTGGCGGGCAGCGGCGGACTCGGTGAGCGAGCAATTGTTCGCACTGAAACTGCAACATGATTCGCGCTCGAGCCTGACGGCCGCGGATCTGGCGCATTCGCGGTCGCGGGCCGTGTTGGTCAGTGGTGGTAGCGCGATCGCGCTGGCGATCGTGGCGTTCGCGATTGCGGTGTTGCTGGCGAATCGGATCATCGCGCGGTTGCGTCGATTGCGTTCGGAGACACTGGCTCTGGCGGAGGTGCAGCTGCCCGAAACGATGCGCAAGATCGATGCCGGGGAACAGGTCGATCCCGCCGCGGAGGCCGCGCACCTGGACTTCGGCAACGACGAGATCGGTGAGGTGGCGCAGGCTTTCAATCGTGCGCATACTGCGGCGGTGTCGGCGGCGATCACCGAGGCGCGTACTCGTGAGGGTGTGCGGTCGGTGTTCTTGAATATCGCGCATCGGAGTCAGATCGTGGTGGCGCGGCAGTTGGAGTTGCTGGATCAGGCCGAGTCGAAGCAGGAGGATCCGGCGTTGCTGGACACCTTCTTCCGTCTCGATCACCTCGCGACCCGTGAACGTCGTAACGCCGAGAATCTGATCATCCTCGGTGGCGGTAAACCGGGCCGGCAGTGGCGGCGCCCGGTGCCGTTGATGGAACTGGTCCGCAGCGCCGTCGCCGAGACCCTGGACTATGCGCGGGTGAACACGCATCGTCTGCCGCGGGTGTTCGTGCTGGGCAATGTGGTCGCCGACCTCATGCACCTGCTGGCGGAGTTGGTGGACAACGCGACCGCGTTCTCCCCGCCGCAGTCCCGGGTCGACGTGACCGGCAACAGTGTCGGCAAGGGTGTGGTCGTCGAGGTCAGCGATCAAGGCATGGGCATGCCCGCCGACGAACTGGAACGCGTCAACGAGATGTTGCGTAACCCACCGGATTTCGGTCTCGCGACCCTGTCGGCGGATTCCCGTCTGGGATTGTTCGTGGTGGCGCAGTTGGCCACCCGTCACGGTATCTCGGTGCGGTTGACCGACTCCGATTACGGTGGGATCCGTGCGATCGTGTTGATCCCGGCGGGTTTGATCACCACCGACACCCCCGTCGCCGACCACCTGCGCGACCGGATCCCGGTCCGCCGCACACCGACCCCGGCGCCGACCCCGGCCGCGGTTGCCGGTTCGGCCCTGCTGTCCTCTCTCGGAACAGGTTCTCCGGTAAGGGCATTCGCGTCGGAGCGCGAACCCGAGGGAACCACCGTGCCACCGCTCGGCGAGCAGCAGGCAGAGCCGTCCTCTCCATCCGGGTACGGTGCGGATCAGGGCGAGGCGCCTGCCGCCCCCATCGAGCACGGGCCCCGCTACAGCCGGCATCCGCTCTCGCAGCCGTACCCCACGGGCTCGAATCCAGCCGTTCCGAACGATCAGAACGGCGAGGACGACTACTTCCACAGACGGTGATCCGGACCCGGGTCCCACCACGGAAACCTTCCAGCGAATCATCGTGATGACGGATTGCGACAATGCACAACGATCACTTCAGGTTCGACGAAAATGCTCCGCTGTTGCGGCCCTATGCCATGATCCGGGGCCGCACCGTCAACTCCCGGCCCGAACTGGACATGCTCACCTTCGTGGTGACCGTCGAATACGGGCCACGGTTGCGTCACCCGGAACCGGAGTACGCCGACATCATCGGACTGTGCCGCGTTCCGCAGTCGGTGGCCGAGGTATCGGCGAAACTGCGATTACCGTTGGCGGTCACCAAGATTCTGGTCGGTGACCTCATCGGTGACGGATACCTCGACTACCGGGCCCCGGCACATTCCGACGTGGGGCCCGTGGATCTGGGCATGCTGCGCGCGGTTCTCGGTGGTATCCGCCGACTCTGATCGAGCGCGAACCTACCCGTCGCCCTCGGTCGCGAGCACCGGGTTGCCGAGGACACCGTCGCCGACCGAATAGGCCGACGGCCAGCGACCGTCCTGGATCTCGCGGTGTACGACCCCGGTCAGCAACTGTGCGATGCGCTGCGCCGCGATCCGGGTCTCGTGTGCCGGAGAGGTCATCAGGACGATGCGCCGCGTGATCGCCGGATCGCGCAGGGGTGCGGCGCTGAGTTTCCCGGTCGCCAGATCACCGGCGACCGTGATCAGCGGAAGGATCGTCCACCCCACCCCGGCCGCAACCAGTTGCCGGAGCACGTGATGTGAGCTCGTGGTGGCCGCGATGCGCGGACCGCTGCTCGCGAAGCCCACCCGGTCGAGTGAGGACCGCAGGGCAGTGCCCGGTGGCAGCATCACCAATCGGTTGCCGACGACCTCACGCAGCGAGATCGGCGATTGCGCGCGCAGGCCGGCCGCTGCGGGAGCGACGACCCACAGTGGTTCGGCGGCAAGCGGACTCACGCGCAACCCCATCGTCCCGGTGATCTCGGTGGTGAGGCAGAGATCCAGATAGCCCCGCATCGCGTCGCGATGCAGGCGCCTGGCGTCGCCGGTGATCATGCGGAGGTCCACGGGTGGGCCGTGCCGATGCACGGCCGAAATCAACGTGACGCCAACGACTTCGGCCAGACTGTCCAACAGTCCGACGGTGACGATCTCGCTGGGCGTATCCGGCAGCGGGGTGATGTCCAGACGAGCGCGGCCGAGTTCGTCCAGGGCGCGCCGACTGCGATCCACCATGATCGCGCCGGCTCGGGTCAGAACCATGCCACCCGGTGTGCGATCGAACAGCGTGACGCCGAGTTCCTGCTCGAGCGCCTGGATCTGCCGGGTGACCGAGGACTGGATCAGATGCAGCACTTCGGCGGCGCGAGTGACGCTGCCCAGCTCGGCAACCGTCAGGAACGCGGTCAGGTGCTTGGTGTCCATGTCGACCCGCCGTGCTCCTCCGGACCGAGATGCCGACCGAACGAAACTTCCCGGCCATCGAGGTCAAACTGTGATGTCAGTCACCAGTAACCAGGTTACACCAAGCGCGCGATGCGGCAAAACCGAGCCTCTCCCTGCCGCGGAGACCGATGAGTTTCCCGGTTGGCGATCCTCCACCTATGTGGAGGCCCGGCGACCGCCGCGGCCGGCAGACGAAATTCATCCTGTCCTTCGAGGAGCGCAATGTCGACAATCGCGGTATTCGGCGCCACCGGATTTTCCGGCGGCAACATCGCCACCGAGGCGTCGGCTCGCGGGCATCGAGTCATCGCCGTCGCACGCAATACGGAAACGTTGACGGGCCGCAGCGAACTGGACATTCGTCCGGGGTCGCTGTTCGACGAGAGTTTCGTGCGCGATGTCGCATCCGAGACCGACACGCTGGTGGTTGCGCTGCAGGCGCACGGCACCGGACTGGCCGACTACATTCCGACGCTCGGCCGAATCGCATCCGAGAACACGGTGCGCCTCGGTTTCGTGGGCGGCGCCGGAAACCTGCGGGTCGCACCGGACGGACCGCGAGTACTCGACACCCCACTGTTCCCGGAGGAATTCCGGGACGACGGCAATGCCCATGCCGCGGTGATGGCACAGTTGCGCGCACTACCGGATGACGTGGACTGGTTCAGCCTGTCCCCACCGGCCGTCTACCACGCGGACAATCCCGGCACGCGCACGGGCACCTTCCGCGTGGGCGACGATGCCCTGCTGGTCGACGCCGCGGGAAATTCCTATATCGGCGGCGAGGACTACGCGATCGCCTTCGTGGACGAGATCGAGAAACCGACCCGGCACCGGACAGTGTTCACCGTCGCCTACTAGCCGCCGCGGATCGGGCACCGATCATTCTCGCGGCGAACTCCCCTCTACATGTACAGGAGGTGATCGGTATGACCGCAACGGTCGTGAGTCGGTACGAGGCACGCAGCCGATATCGGAAGTTCGGGTGGCGCGGCACGGGAGCGTCGCGATGAGCCCGGCGGACCGGCCGCCCACCACGGCGGTGGTCACCGGGGCAAGTCGCGGCTTCGGCGCGGCTGTCGCCGCCGCGCTGATCGGCCGGGGGCACCGAGTCGTCGGTGTCGCGCGCACCGCGGACGCGCTGGCGGAGGTGCGCCGGGAACTGGGCTCGGAGTTCGTACCGGTGGTCGCCGACGCGGCCGATGCGGAGATCGCCGGTGCCCTGATCGAGCGGTACCGGCCCACGGTATTGGTGCTCAACGCCGGCGCGACTCCCGGTATCGGACCGGTGCACGAACAGACGTGGGAATCGTTCAGCCGCAACTGGCAGGTCGATACCCGGCACGTTTTCCACTGGATCGGTGCGGCGCTGCGGTACCCGTTGGCGCCGGGAAGCCTGGTGGTGGCGATATCCAGTGGTGCGGCCGTAGGCGGCTCACCGCTCAGCGGCGGCTATTCCGGCGCGAAGGCGATGATCCGATTTCTCGCGGGATACGCCGCCGAGGAATCCCGCCGTGCCGGACTCGGCATCGGCTTCGTCACGGTGCTGCCGCAACTGACGCCCGCCACCGAACTCGGCGCCGCCGGGGTGGCCGCGTACGCGGGCCGCCGGGGAATCGACACGGCCACATTCACAGCGGCATTCGAACCGCTGCTCACCCCCGCCATCGTCGGATCCGAGATCGCGCGGCTGTGTCAGGACACCGGCGACCCGGACGAGCACCGGGTGTTTCGGATCGACGGCCACGGTCTTCACGCACCGGCGTGAACAACGGAAAGAGAAGGTCATGTTGTTGGAAAGCAAGAACGTCGTCGTCTACGGCGCGGCCGGCGCGGTCGGTAGCGCGGTCGCCCGCGCATTCGCCGACGAGGGTGCCAGGGTGTTCGTGACCGGTCGCAATCGCGATGCGGTCGACACGGTCGCGAAGGAGATCACGGCAGCCGGCGGCGCGGCCGAGGCCGCGGTGGTGGATGCCGGGGACGAGAGCGCGGTGAGCGAGCACCTGGCCGCGGTGGTCGCCGACGCGGGCGGAATCGACGTGTCGTTCAACGCGATCGGGCTCTCGCCGGTGGGATTGCAGGGAATTCCGCTCGCGGACTTGCCGGTTCGGGATTTCCTGCACCCGATCGAGACATATACCCGGGCTCATTTCGTGACCGCGAAATCCGCTGCCCGGCACATGATCTCCCGGGGTTCGGGAGTGATCATGATGCACACTCCCGAACCGGCCCGCCTGCCCATGCCGCTGGTGGGTGGGATGAGCGTCGGGTGGGCGGCGATGGAAGGTCTCAACCGGGCGCTGTCGGCCGAATGGGCCCAGCACGGCGTTCGCACGATCTGCCTGCGCACCACGGGCATGGTGGAGACGCCGGTCATCCACACCGTGTACGGGCTGCACGCCGATGCCATCGGTGTCACGAAGGATCAGATGATCGAGATGGCGGGTGGGATGACCCACCGCAAGCGCCTGACCGCACTGGCCGAACTCACACAGGTGGCGGTATTGCTCGCCTCCGATCGGGCATCGGCGATGACGGGCACCGTCGCCAACCTGACCGGCGGAATCATCGCCGACTGACCACCCTGCCCCGGCCACACCGTATCGGTGGCCGGGGCACCGTTCATGGAGGAGTAAGAACAGTGAACGATCTACTCGCGAACGCCGTCGCCGCGCACGGCGGCCTGGATCGATGGAACCGGATCCACACGATCACCGTCGACGCCGCCATCACGGGGGCCTTCTGGCAGATCAAAGGACAAGGCGACGCGCTGGGCGATGTCCGGTTCGAGGTGGACACCACGAAGCAGCGGCTGACCATGGACTTCGCCGGCCGGGACCGCCGGTCGGTCTTCGAGCCCGACCGGGTCGTGCTGCAACAGCCGATCGGCACCGTGGTCCGGACGCGCCACGACCCGGAACGGTCGTTCGACGGCCACCAGTTCGAAACCCCTTGGGACGAACTGCATCTGGCCTACTTCACCGGGGAGGCGCTCTGGACCTACCTGAACACCCCGTTCCTGTTCACCTGGCCCGGATTCGTTTCCGAGGAGATCGCCCCGATCGAGGCCGACGGTGAAATCTGGCGGCGGCTGAAAGTGACCTTCCCCGAACACATCAAGAGCCACACCCGCACGCAGGTGTTCTGCTTCGGGCCGGACGGGCTGCTGCGCCGCCACGATTTCACCATCGACATCGTCGGCCGGACCGTCGAGTCCCAGCTCTACGCCACCGATTATCGCGACGTCGAGGGCAGCATCATTCCCGCCACCCGACGCGCGTATGCCCCGATGGGCGATCGGCAGATCCTGTTCGTCGGCATCGACATGGCCGAGATCGCGGTGGCCTCAGCGGAATCGGTGGATCATGCACACCATGACTGAGGCCGAGGAGGACGAATTCTCGAGGCTGAGCGAACCTTTCCGGCGCGAACTGCTCGCCTACTGCTACCGGATGCTCGGCTCGGTCGACGACGCCGAAGAGGTGGTGCAGGACGTCTACCTCGACGCCTGGCGTGCCTACGACAGGTTCGAGGGCCGGTCGTCCCTGCGCACCTGGCTGTACCGCATCGCGACCCGGGCGTGCTTCAAGGCGCTCGAGAAGAGCAGACGCCGGCCGCTGCCCGCGGATCTCGGTGCCCCCCAAGCCGATCCGGATGCGAGGCTCCGCAGGACGGTGGGGGAGGTGCTGTGGCTCCAGCCGATCCCGGATTTCCTGTTCACCGCGGCGCCGGCCGATCCGGCGACGGTCGTGGTGGAACGACAGACCATGCGGCTGGCGCTGGTGGGAGCGCTGCAGCAGCTGCCGCCGCGGCAACGGGCCGTGCTCATCCTTCGCGATGTGCTGCAATGGCATACCGCCGAGGTGACGCAACTACTGGGGATGACGACAGCGGCGGTCAACAGCGCGCTCCAGCGCGCTCGAACCCAGGTACCGCTCAGCCAGGACAATCTGGCCGAACCCGCCGAACCACAGCAGCGGGCCCTGCTCGACCGATACGTCGCCGCCTTCGAAACCGCGAATGTCGATGAGCTCGTTGCGGTTCTGACCCAGGACGCGAGATGGGAGATGCCGCCGATCGCGACCTGGTTCGAAGGCCGCGACACCATCCTGGCCTTCCTCGCCCGGCAGATGGGCGTGATCGGACCTGCCACCCTGGTCGCCACATCCGCCAACGGACAGCCCGCCTTCGCGGTCTACGTCCGCGACGGCGCGGGCGGGTACCGGCCCCACGCACTGCACGTGCTGACATCCACCGCCGACGGTATCGGCCGCATCGTCGCATTCCATGGCGGAGAACTGTTTCCGCTGTTCGGGGTGGACCCGGACATGGCGGGTATCACTGTCGCTCGCCGGCCAGCCTGATCAAGGCGAGCAGGGCGATCGGGACCATGACGAACAGGCCGGCGGCCAGGGATCCGTCGTAGATGTCGGCGGTGACGAAGGTGCGGTTGCCGCGGGTCACCGTGGGGTCGTGAGGGTATGTCCGGGCCAGGTACGGGACGGCGGCGCTGATCAGCCAGACGATGGCGACCAGGTACCGCGGTATCCGGGTGGGAGTGGCCGGGCCGCGCCGCACGAGGGCGAAGATCTGGAAGATCAGCCAGCTCGTCAGCAGCCAGCCGAAGAAGTTGGACAGCGGGACGCCGAACAGGCCGCTCGGGGAATCGTACGAGTACAGGTTGCGCACCGTGCCGGCCACCGGATCGAGGACGAAGTCGTAACCACCGACGATGAAGGCGGCGACCAGCGGAACCAGATAGCGGCGGGTGGGCTCGCTCGCGGTGTCGGCGCCGGTCACCGTGCGGGCCAACAGCCACGCCAGCCAGGCGAGCACCACCCAGCCCACGACCACCGACGGCGGCACACCCAGCAGCTTCGGGCCCGGCTGGTGGTGAACGTAGTGCCCGAACGGGAATCCGGTTGCGATGCTGCATGATTCCGCGGCGAAGCTCACCACCGCGGCGATCACCGTGAACGTCGCCAGCCCCCGGCCGCCGTAGTGGAGCCACGCCGTGGTGGCGGCGAGGACGGCCAGTGCCAGTCCCGCAACCGCTTCCGCCGTACTCGCCACGGCGGAACGCGTGACCGGCACGGTGATCGCGGTGGCGATCAGCCACAGACCGGCGGCGCCGCACGCTACCGCGATCGGCCCCCGTGGGGTGTCCCGGGGCGATGCGCCGGGGGCGGTGCTCACGGCTACACGTTCGTTCATCTCGTCCGCCTCGGTCGACTTACACGCGACAACTATTATTGACGTCTGTCAAATATGAGATCCAGTATCGCACAGGGCAACACACGAACCGAACTGTCCGCGTAATCGTCGAGATACGACTCGATCTGGGAATGATGCGGAAAATCCGGATAGCCCACCGGCATCGGGAAATCACGGAACGACAACTGATACTTGGACGATGAATACCGGCGACCGGCCGGGGTGGCTGGGAAGGCCGCCGGGGAACAGGGCACACTCGGTACATGAGCCATGATCGTCGTGCCACCGGCCGCGGGCCTGCGGACTGACGTGTCCGGGGTCGAGCACAGTGAAGGGGTTCTGGATCGGCGCGCACCCAAGCGTGGTGATCAGCGCCGCCTGGCCTTGTTGCGGGCGTTGGACGAGCGGCTGAAGGTACAGTTGCTCGACGAGATCAACGTCGCGGACATCACCGCGGCCGCGGGTGTCAGCCGATCCGCCTTCTATTTCTATTTCGAGGACAAGGCCGCCTGCGTGGCCGCGCTCGGTACCCAGATGCATCAGGAAATCCTCACGGCCACACGGCTTCTCGTCGACGGTGACGGCTCCCCGCACGAACGGCTGACCGGCGCGATCCACGGGGTGTTCGCCGCGTGGCGCAGCCATCGGCACCTGTTCCAGGCCATGCTCACCGCACGGCAACGCAACCAGGCCGTCCGCGAACTGTGGGACCGGACCCGGAAATCGTTCGCCCCGCCGCTGGCCGCGCTGATCGACGCCGAACGCGCCGCCGGCATCGCACCCCCGGGACCGGACAGTCACGCCCTGGCCACCGTCCTGCTCGAACTCAACGAACGCGCCCTCGAACAATTCGGCGCCACCGGCCCACCCGACGACGAGCAACGCGTGGAAACACTGATCGTGATCTGGTGGCGCGCCATCTACGCCGTGGTACCGCCGGACCGGTGACCCAGGAACCGGAGGCGGAATCGAGAAACCACGCACGGATCAGCGACACGGCCCGCAGGTTCACAATTCGATCGGTGCCCCGACCGACAACGGGGCGACGAAGCCGCCGTCCACATGAATGTCCTGACCGTTTATCCAGCCCGCGTCCGCCGAACCGAGAAAAGCGATCACCGGGACGATGTCGTGCACGGTCGCATGCCTGCCGACGGCCGCCTTGACGACCTCGAGGGTGTCCTTGCCCATCGACTCCTCGAAATCCGGGAGAATCGGTGTTTCCGTCGGTCCGGGACTGACCGTGTTGACCCGCACACCGAATTCCCGCCACGCCGTCGGCGCCAGCCGCTTCGCGTAGACGATCACCGCCTGCTTGGAAGTGCTGTACACCGGATACGCCGGATCCTGCCCGGCCTGCCAATCCAGCACCGCCGCCCGGTCGGTCGCCTCCAGAAGCCCCGCCAGCTCACCCACACGTTGCTGCCACCCCAGCGCGGCCACCGAGGCGACACCGACGATCGCGCCGCCACGCCGCATCGACGGAAGCATCCCCTCGGCCATCAACCGCAAACCGAGATAGTTCACCGTCAGCACATCACCGGCGGGCGCGGTTCCCGGCACACCCGCGACATAGGCCAGCAGATCCCAATCCGGGCCCAGATCACGCAGCAGTCCCGCAATCGCCGCCGGGTCACGCAGATCGCACCGCTCGTGACGACCGGCCGGCGTGTCACCGGCCCGAAGATCCACCGCGGCAACGAAATCCCCGCGACCGTGGAAATACGCGGCAGTCGCCGCACCGATCCCCGACCCGGCACCGACAACCACGACCCTGCGTTGCTGAACTACCACGAACGTCTCCACCGATCCTGTGAACACCGCCGCCCCAGCACGCCGGCACCGACCCTACCGAAAGCTCGACAGTAAGAGTAACGATAAATCAATACGATGAGCGGGGCAATGCCGGATCGAACCGGGCCGCCATCGATGCGTCCGACCGCAGGTGGGCTGTCCGGCGGTCGTCGACGACGTCATCCTTGCCGAATTGAATTACGGCGGTGGCGATCTGGCGCGATACGCGGCGGTCGCCTGCAACGTCCCGGCGAACCGCTGACGGAGGTCACCGCGGTGACGGCGCGGGAAACCCTGGCCGGCCACGGGCTGGTGTCCGGTGTGACGCTGGCGATCGAACCCGGCAACCTCGTACTCGATGTCGACGTGAAAGGCCAAGCGCCGGTGCCGATCACGGCGGCCGAAGGCCGGGTCAGCCGATTCCTGCGGACCTGGGGAATCGTCACCACCACCGACGGTCGCCGCGGTGTGGGCTGGCTGGAATGCAATCAAGCCCCGCCACCTTCGGCGTGACCCGACTGCGGATCGCGCAATCGTGGACCCACGGCCAATAGGTGTGGACTATCCGCAGCTCGCGGACAATGCCGAGGTCAGCAGGCGGTGATGTTCGGCGACGGCCGGCGTCCGGTGCTCCGCCGCCGCGCCGTACGGGCGGGTGTTGCCGCGCTGCCACTGGCTCAGCAACGACTGCACCGTGGTGGCGTCCTCCTGCTCGCCGCTGCGCGGCCGTCCCGCGCGCGTCGGCCGTGACACCCGCTCGCGCAGCGCTCGCCAGAACATCGAGGCCGAGTCGAAGACCGGTGCGCCGCCGGCCGGTTCGGTGTCGAAACCGACGACGAGCAGGTCGTGGTGGACGCTGTGCGGTGTACCGAAGATCAACTGCGACGTCAGATGCTGAAGTCCCAGTGCGCGTTCGGTCGGCCGGCGATCCAATGTCGTACCCGCATCGTGGATCAGGACCTCGACCGGGCCCGCCAGCCACGCCGCGGTCTCCGAGAACGCGTTGACCGAGGCCGGGTCGGTCAGCTCGAGTCGAGTGCCGAACGCATCGGCGCCGAGATCGTGCAATTCCGCGACCGCGTCCTCCGCATCCTCGAGTCGCGGCATTCCGACGACGATGACATGACCGGCGAACGCGAGCTGTGTCACCGCGTTCCACACCTGCCCCGGGCCGGTCGCCGCGACCACGACCCCGAAGTGATTATCGCCGGCCGGCGGAAGTGCGGACGAAGTCATGGTGAGCCACCTGTCATGTCGAGCGTCACACGGTGAGAGGCGTGGGTGCGGAGTCCGAGTGACCGACGGCCTCGCCGCCCTGAGACTAACAGTCGATAGTGCTGGCTATCAACGATTTTCGCGCCGAGAGCCCGGTCGGTCCGGGTGATCGGCATGCCGACAGCGGCCCACGTCGGCCCGGTCGCGTCGCATCGGTCGCGGTGCTGTGGCAGCCCGTCTCCTCGAACCCGTGAGCACGCACCGTGAGGTACTATACGGTAGTACTTACAGTTGGTAGGGCGACTCTTCGGAAGACGATGGGCGGCATCATCTCCCGGCTGCTCGAGGCTCCCGAGACGCGCGTCCGGCGCTGCACCCGGCAGGCCGTCGTCATCGCCGGTCGGCGCCGGCCCGGCACACCCGAAGAAACTGCACGAAAGGTCATGTCGTGTGTACCGAGGCGCCGGACTCGACGAGACCCTGGACAAACTCCAGGCACAGACCGACCAACAACGACTCGCCGAACCGATCACCCGACCGGCCGACTGAGACCGGTTACGTCGATTCCCCCTCGACGAGATGCAGGGCGTCGTCGAGGGCCGGCCGGTCCGGCGCGATCGTCCCGTCGAGGATGGTCCGGACGTCCCGGGCCGCGGCATCCATCAGCACTCTGATGTCGACGTCGACCGTCGTCAGTCGCGGCTTCCACAGCTGACCGATATCCGTGCGGTCGACACCCACCACGGACACCTGTCCGGGCACGGCGACATCGAGTTCCCGGGCCGCGCTCAGCACCGTCAGCGCCGCGATGTCGTTGTATCCGGCGACTCCGACCGGCCCGAACGGCAGTTCGGCGCGCAGGACCGCGACCGCGTCCACCAGGACCGGCACGAGATCGATGGCCACCGGCGCCGGCAGCCCCCGTCGCGCGCACGCGGTCCGCAGCGCTTCCAGCCGGCGGGTACTCAGTGGGTTGCGGCCGGCCTCGGGCACCGCGCCGAAGAGGATCCGGCGCGGGCCGCGGGCGACCAACTCCGCGACCTGTAATTCGGCGATCGCGTGGTCGAGGGGGATACCACCCGCGGTGAACGGCCGTTCCAACTCCGGGACCGTGGGTACGCCGTGGGCCAGCAGGCGAGCGCGGGCCGGGATGGTCAGCGCGCCGAAATCGACCACCGCCAGGGGCCGGAGTTTCAGTACCGCATCCGCGGTCGCGTCGGAATCGTCGCCGGCGAATCGCAACACCACGTTCGATTGCAGCCCGGTCGTCTGCTCGGCGAGGCGCTCGAGCGCCTCCTGCATCCGGGACCCGACACTGATGTTCGGGATCAGGACGACGATCGTATCCCCGCGACCCCGCACCAGGGACCGGCCGGCCGGCGACGGCCGATAGTCCAGGCGCTCCGCGGCCGCCCGCACCCGGGCCCGGGTGTGTTCGGGGAAGCGTTCGTCGCGCCCGTTGAGGATATGGCTGACAGTAGCACGTGATACTCCCGCCAGAGCTGCGACGTCGGCAGCGGTTGCCGGGCGTGTGCCATCGGAAAGGTCCACGAGTTCCATAGTTGCACGTCGATGCAACTGCTTGACAGGTATCACGTGGCGCTGGCTATCCTGTGCCTTGGTATCACGTGATAGCACGAGTTCGGCGACGCGCCGGGCCCGATCGGCCGCCCCGGAATCGAGCGTCGGGTGGCGCCGGCGACGTCGCGCGCGAGGACCCACTGCGGTGGCGGAATACGTCGCGCGGGAGTTGATCGGCCCGGTTCGCTCGACGGTCGGACGACACTGCCGGCCGTCGGCCCGACCGGCGCCGGCTCGGGTGACGGATCCGGCGAACACGGCGTGACCGCATGAGCACCGAGAGCGAGGGAACGTCATGGATCTGCGGCAGTTGCGAGCGTTGGTGACCATCGCCGAACTCGGCAGTGTCACCAAGGCCGCCGAGGCGTTGTTCCTGGTCCAGACCACGGTCACCAAGCAGATCCAGGCGCTGGAGCGGGAACTGGGCGTGGCGTTGTTCGACCGCGCCCGCTACGGCATGGAGCTGACCGCGGCCGGCCGGATCCTGGCCGAGCGGGCCGACGGGGTGTTCCGGGATCTGGACCGGGTGCACGCCGACTTGCGACCGGCCGCGGCCACACCCGAGGTGGTGGTGATCGGATTGCCGGAGAGTACGGCCGCGCTGTGCGCCGGCCGGCTGCTCCCGGCCGTGCGGCAGTGGTCGCCGGTCCGGCTGCACTTCGTCTACGGGCACAGCGACCACCTGCGGCGCCGGCTCGTCGCGGGAACGCTGGATGTGGCGTTGCTGTGCGACGCGATCGACGCACCGGAGCTGGATCTGGCGCCGTTGCTGACCGAGCGACTGTGGGTCGTGGCTGCGCCGGAGCTCGGCCTGCGCACCGATACCGAGATACCGTTGTCGCTGATGGCGGGTCGGCCGGTGGTGCTGCCCGAGCCCGGTGACCCGCTGCGCGACCTCGCCGAACTCGGCGCGGCCGAGCAGGGATTCATCCTCGACGTTGTCGCCCAGGCGAATTCGATCGCGATGGTGAAGCAGCTCGTGCGGGCCGGCCGGGGCTGGGCACTGCTACCGGCGGTGAGCATCCTGGACGAGGTGGCCGCCGGTGTGGTGAGCGCGGCGCCGACCGGAGATTCGCGGTTGCAGCGGACGGTGTCCGTGGGCGTCTCCCGCTCCCGGCCCCTGTCGGCCGCGGCCGAGCGCGTGCGGCACGAGCTGGTCGACGATGTCCGCGCCACCGCGGCCGAAGGCCACTGGCCCTCGACCGCGGTGGCGGGTGTCCCGCGGTGAGCGACTATTTCAGGTCGCTGCTGCTCTTGCCGACATCGGCCAGCGTCAGCGGCTTGCCGTAGTCGTGCTGCAGGGCGAGGGTCGGAGTGTCGCACCGATACACCCCGCCGTTCTCGGGCCCGAAATCGGCGGCCTGCCAGCCCGCGGCCGTGGCAACCTGGACGTCGTAGCAGGTAGCGGCCTTACCGGACGGGGACAGATCCTGCGGTGCCTGCAGGCCGCCGCCGGTCCACGCCGTTTCCGCGAGCGCATGATCGAGTACGCACTTGCGGGTCGGCGCGTCGCCGCACGCGGAGGCCGACTTGGCGAACAACGCCCACGCGATGAACGCGTGCAGCGCCGGCTCGGTGACGTCGGCGCCGGGTGCGTACTTCTTGTACAGGTCCTTCACCTGGGCGACCGCCGGGATGGTGTCCGCCGCGCTGAGCGGCGCGACTCCCGCGAGGTTCACGTAATTGTGTTGCGCCGCAATCGAATGCGACGCCAGCTGGAGGAACGACGAGGAGTAGGCATTGCTGTTGGCGTCGATCCAGTCGAGCTTGTAGTCCATATCCGTCAGCACGTCCTCCAGCTTCGCCAGCTGATGGAAGTCGCCGAGGAAGATCAGGCCCTTGACGCCTTTGGCCTTGATCGATACGGCGTACGGCGTCCAGTCGGTGACGCCGGCGGCGGGGTAGAGGTCGTTGTACACCACCGTGTCACCCTGCGCGGCGAAGATCTCGCCGTACTGCTCGGCGATCGGCTTGGTCATCGGCGAATCGCCGTTGATGATCCCGATCGCCGCGCCGGAACCCGGGTATCGCGTCGCGAGCCACTTGTAGTAGCCGGCATTCGGGGTGGCCACCGGTGTGGTGGGTGTGCCGTAGCCGGCCTGCAGGTCCGAGCCGATGTTGGTCACCTGCACCGGCTGCGCGGGGAAGTCCGGCAGCAGGCACGACAGCCGGTCCTTCACGGCGAGCCCGTCCAGCGCGGCGCCACCGCCGACCAGGGCGAAGTCGTCGCGGCAGGCATCGAGCATGCGCTGGCGGACCTCCATGAGCTTCGCGTCGTGGATATCGGTGACCAGCCGCCGCCCGTTCACACCGCCGGCGTCGTTGCACCAGCCGGTGAACACCTTCGCCGCGTCGACCAGTTCCGGATTCTTGGTGAAGCCGACATCGGTGAACACGCCGAGTTTGATCTCGCCGGCGGTGACGCCCTGCGCGGGGGCACTCGTGGGCTTACCCGAATGGCAGATGTTCTTCAGGTCGCCGAAATCGCCGGACGCGGTGGCAGCGGCGGCGGACCCGCCGTCGGTGGCGCGGCCTTCGCTGTTCTCGCCACCTCGGCTGCATCCCGCGGCCAGCAGGACGACGGCCAGCGTCGCGAGAACGATCTTGTGTGGTCTCACCACATCTCCTCAGTCGTGAACAGGCAGACCGCTGCCTGGGGCGCGCGCGGGACGGGAGCACGGCGATGCTTTCCGTGCCGCACATTCGATTCCGCGAAATGATCATTGGTGACCGGGGACACGATTGGGAAATGAAAGCAATTCATACCTGGAGGACAGGAGGTGATGCGAAACTTCCGATGATGCATGAATTTTGGTGATGGCAGAAATTCCCCGAGGGTATTTCCGCAGCAGCTACGCCCGTCGTTTCCCATATCTGTTGTCGCTTTCGGACGGCCGAGTATCACGTGCTAGTGTGCCGATCACCGTCGAGCGGCCGGCACAAGAACCACCAGCCGGTCCGATCGCGCAGTGCTCGCACGCACTCCCGACGGCACTCCAGCACTCCCCGAACCGATGAGGAATACGGTCATGGATCCGACCCAGCGCGCGGACGCCCTCTTGGCTCGAATGACCTTGGAGGAGAAGACCCTTCAGCTGACATCGGTCATGGGCCCCAGCCTGTTCGGACCCGGCGGAGCCGACGCGGACCGGCTCGCGGCCCGGCTGGGCGGCGGGATCGGCCAGGTCTCCGGTCTGGCGAGCTTCGGCGCGCGGCCGCCGGCCGCCGTGGCCCGTGCGGTCAACCAGGTCCAGCGCTTCCTGGTGGCGGAGACCCGCCTCGGTATTCCCGCGATCTTCCACAACGAGGCACTGAACGGTGTCATGGCGCCCGGATTCACCGTCTTCCCGACCGCGATCGGCCTCGCCGCGGCCTGGGATCCGGACGCGGTGGAACGGATGGCGGCGCTCACGGGCCGGCAGCTGCGGGCGATCGGCATGCGTCAGGCGCTGTCCCCGGTCCTGGATGTGGCCCGGGACGCCCGGTGGGGCCGCGTCCACGAGACCTACGGCGAGGATCCGTACCTCGTCACCGCGCTGGGTGTCGCCTTCGTCCGCGGCCTGCAGCGCGAGGGTGTCCTCGCCACCGGGAAACACTTCCTCGGCTACGCCGTGACGGAAGGCGGCCAGAACATGGCCGCGACCGCGGTGGGTGCGCGGGAACTGTACGAGGTCCACGCCCGCCCGTTCGAAGCGGCGATCCACCTCGCCGGGCTGGGGTCGGTGATGAACTCCTATTCGGAGTACGACGGCGTCCCGATCGGCGCCAACCGCGCGATCCTCACCGAACTGCTGCGCGAGCGTATGGGATTCACCGGCACCGTCGTCGCCGACTACATGACCGTCGAGTGGCTCGCCTCCCGGCAGGAAATCGCCGCCGGCAACGCGGAAGCCGGCGTCCTGGCACTGGCCGCCGGCCTCGACGTCGAACTCCCCGATCCGGCCGGATACGGGCTCACACTCGCCGAGGCGGTACGGGCGGGCCGGATCGGCGAGGACGTGGTCGACCGGTCCGTACGCCGGGTACTGCGCGACAAGTTCGCCCTCGGTCTCTTCGACGATCCGTATGTCGCCGAGGATCCGATCGTCATCGAGCGCATCGCCACCGAGGGTACGGAGCTGGCCCGTGACCTGGCCGGCAGGTCCGTGACACTGCTGAAGAACGAGAACGGCATACTTCCGCTGAGGCCGGAGATCCGCAGGGTGGCGGTCGTCGGCCCGCACGCCGACGATGTCACCGCCGCATTCCCGACCTACACCTATCCGGCGATGCGGTGGATGCTCACCCGATCCGCCGCCGCCCACGCCATGCCGGGAACCGATGCCGTGGCGGAGGGTTCGGCCGAGTCCCTGGCAGCCGAGATGGCAACTGCCGCAACGCAGGACAGGAACACCTGGCTGCGTGGCGAATACGGTGCCCGGTCGCTGGCCGAGGCGGTCCGGGAAGCCCTGCCGGACGCCGAGGTCACCGTCGTGGCCGCGACCGGCCTGCTGGCCCCCGGACCCGACGGCGCCGCCGGGCCGGCCGCCGCGGTCGAGGCCGCGCGCGCCGCCGAGGTGGTGATCCTGGCGCTCGGGGGCCGCGGCGGCTGGCTGCCCGACGGCACCGAGGGCGAGGGCCACGACACCGCCGATATCGAACTACCGGCCGTACAGGTGGAATTGGTGAAGGCGATCGCCGCGACCGGCACCCCGGCCGTCGGCGTCGTGCAGACCGGCCGCCCGTTCACCGTCACGTCGATCGTGGACGACCTGGCAGCCGTCGTCTGGGCGTTCTACGGCGGTCAGTTCGGGACGCGGGCCGTCGCCGACGTCCTGACCGGCGCCGCCGAGCCGGCCGGCCGGCTGCCGTACAGCATTCCCCGCCATGTCGGCCAGGTCCCGATCCACCACGGCCAGAAGACCGGCAGCGGCTACCGGCGCACCGACCGGGACATGCACCGCGGCTACCTCGACCGGCCCGCGACCCCCTTGTTCGCGTTCGGTCACGGCCTGAGCTACACGACCTTCCGGTACGGCGAGCTGAGCCTCGACCGCACCGATGTCCCCGCCGACGCAGCGGTCACCGTGACCGTGCCGGTCACCAACACCGGCGACCGGGCCGGTGACGAGGTCGTCCAGTTGTACTTCCACGACACCGCAACCGGACTCACCCGTCCCGCACAGGAACTCGTCGGCTTCCGGCGGGTCCGTCTCGACCCCGGAGCCACGGCCACCGTCGAATTCACCATCCGGATGAGCCAGCTCGGTTACGTCGGACCGGACGGCGCGTTCATCCTCGAGCCGGGCCCGGTCGGCGTCATGGCCGGTGCCGCGTCCGACGACATCAGAAGCCGCGGCAGCTTCGAGATCAC
Source organism: Nocardia sp. BMG111209 (assembly GCF_000381925.1). Lineage (NCBI taxonomy): Bacteria > Bacillati > Actinomycetota > Actinomycetes > Mycobacteriales > Nocardiaceae > Nocardia > Nocardia sp. BMG111209. The sequence goes on along the minus strand of NZ_KB907307.1, from coordinate 1,822,707 downwards.
CGGCGACACCATCGTTCTCGACGGCCGCCGCAGCTACCTGTCGGAGGCCGTGACGCGGGTGACCCGGTCGATCACGGGTTGCAGTGCGGCGGAGTCGAATCCGTAGACGGTGACGGCGTTGTCGAACAGGAGGCGCCGGGTGTCGGCGGCGGTGACCGTCGGTTGTCCGGTCAGTTCGGCGATCTGCGCGTCGGTGTTCGGATAGATGGTTTCGAAGTGCGGATAGTCGATTCCCACCATGGCGCGATCGCATCCGATGACGAATTCGCCGTCCTCGGGTGTGTAGCCGGAGCCCATCCGGTCCATCGGGAGTTGATCGTGGTGGAACGGCGAGATGCCCGCATAGCAGTTGGTCTGCCAGTATTCGCTGGGCAGGCGGGTGAACCGGCGTTCCCGGCGCAGGTGCGCGGCGAAGCCGGTCCAGCTGTCGCCGCGGCGGAACCTGCGGTCGAAGCGGTCCAGGGCCGCGCCGATCCACCACGACTCGGTTTCCACGTAGGCGACGGTCAGATCGGGGAAGCGGTCGAAGACGCCGCCGACGATCATCTGCCACAGTGATCGTCCGGAGAAGAAGGAGTGCTCGTAGGCGAGGGTCAGAATCGCCGCCAGCCCCGGCGGGTCGTAGGCCGGCGCCCCGGTGCCGCCGTGCTGGCTGATCGGTAGCCCGGTCTCCTGGATCGCGGCCCAGACCGGATCCAGCACGGGATCGAAGAAGTAGGTGCCGCCGGGAATCAGCGCGGGCATCATGATGCCGCCCAAGCCGCGTTCCTTGGCCCGATACACCTCCGCGACAGCCTCATCGAGGCGATCGCGGTCGTCGAAGGACAGGAGCGCCTGGCCCTTCAGCCGTTCGGGGGCCTGCGCGCAGAAGTCGGCCAGCCATCGGTTGTAGGCGGTGATCCCGGCCCGGGTCAGTTCGGGGGTCGATGCCTCCGCGGTATCGGACACCGCCTTCGCCTGGAACGGAATACCGTTGGGGAACAACACTTCTCCGACGACGCCTTGACTCTCGAGATCACGGAGCCGTCGGTCGGCGTCCCACTGCGCGTCCACGAGGAGGTCCGGATGGATGTTCCCGGCGTCGGGCAGCCCGCGCGCCTCGGCCGCGCGCAGCCATTCGTCGAATTCGGGCCGGTACTCGGCGTCGAGGTATTCGCGGTAGCCGGCTCGGGGCGCCTTGACGTGGCCGTCCACCGAAATGATCACATGCTGGGGCATGAGGTACCTTCCTCGATCGTCTGGCTGTCATCGGAATTCGGTTCCGGCACAGGCACACAGGGCGGCATGCCGGCGGCGCGGTAGATGTCGTCGATCAGCCGCATGACTGTGGTGGCTTCGCGGGCGTCGGTCGGTATCGGTGTGCCCTCGAGGATCGCGTCGCGGAACGCCTCGAGCTGATAGGCGTAGGTGCTGCGGAATCCGCCGGGATCGACATGCTGCCCGTCGGCCGTCGTCAGGGTCAGTTGCCCGCGGATGTGCGGGTGGTACGGCATCCCGACGTCCAGCGTTCCCGCCGATCCGATGACCTGCAACGTGATGGACAGCGGATCGTCGGTGCGCATACTCGCCCGGACCTGCCCCGGAATGTCATCGGGGAAGGCCAGCTCGACCGTCATGGCCGCATCCACTCCGGACACCTCCGTGGCCCGGGCCGTCACGATTCCCGGCTCGCCGAACAGGTAGCGCAGCAGCCGCAGCGGGTAACAGCCGAGGTCCATCACGGCGCCGCCGCCGAGTGCGCGCTGCCAGCGGAAGTCCTCCGGATCGGGTTGCGGCACACAGAAAGTCGCCGTCGCCGAGAGGATCCGGCCGAGGACCTGCTGCTCGATCACCTCGGCCATCCGAGGCCACATCGGGTGATACCGGGAATGGAACGCTTCCATCACCACCAGATCGGAACCCGCTGCCAGCGCGGCGATTTCGGCGGCCTCGGCGGCGTTCGCGGTGAACGGCTTCTCGCAGAGCACATGTTTGCCGGCCTCGATCGCCCGCCGCATCCAGTACCCGTGCAGCGCAGGCGGACTCGGTATGTACACGGCGTCGACGCCGGGATCGTCGACCACCGCCTCGTAATCGGCCAAGACCCGTGGAATCCCGTGTGCCGCAGCGTATTCCGCGGCCCGCTCGGGATCGCGGGCGGCGATCGCGCCGACCTCGATGCCCGGCAGGCCGGCGGCGGGCTGCAGGAGACCGGACTCGACGATACGGGCCGTGCCGAGCACTCCGAGGGAGATGGCCATCGATGTCACCCCAAAACAGAACTGATTTCGAATTTCGTGCGGGCTCAACGTAGCACGAAAACCGAAACAAGTTAGGCTTTCGGCATGGAGAACCCCTCGGCAGCGGAGGTCGACCGCAAGGCGGGTAACGGCGAGACCCGGCGTGGGCCGTACGCCAAGACGGCGGCCCGGATCGAGGCGATCCTCGACGCGGCGCTGGACCTGTTCACCACGGACGGTTTCCGCGGCGCCACCATGCGCGAGCTCGCGATCCGGGCCGGGATGAGCCAAACGGGACTCATGCACCATTTCCCGACCAAGGACGACGTCCTGATCGCTCTGCTGCAACGCGGCGACCACCGCTACCGCACCCGGTCGCCCGAAACCGACGACCTGCCCCCGCTCGACCGGCTGGTGGCGGTGGTCGACGACGTCGTGCGGGATCCCGCGCTGACGGCCCTGCGCCGGGTGCTCGCCGCGGAGGCCGTCGCGCCCGACCACCCGGCCCACGCCTATTTCCGCGACCGCACCACCTTCTTCGTCGGCCGCGCGGTCACCGTGTTCACCGAACTGCAGGACCAGGGCCGCCTGCGCCCCGGCGCCACCCCCGCCGCCCTCGGCCGCTGCCTGGTCGCACTGCTCGACGGCCTGCAACTGCAATGGCTGTACGACCCGACCATCGACATCGCCACCGAACTCAGGACCGCACTGCTCGACGCCTGGGTCATCCGATGACGGCCGGCGGCCCGGCAGTGCGTCGGTGGTCCTGCCCGGTCGGATTACGATCGTTGCGGTGAAGAGGAGAAACGACGGCGACGCGAGGCGGCAGGAACTGTGCGACGCGGCGATCGAGTTGCTCGCCCAGGACGGCGCGCGGGGCCTGACGCATCTGCGGGTCGACCGCAGGGTCGGGGTGGCGGACGGATCGACGTCCTTCTATTTCTCCACCCGCGCGGCGTTGCTGCGTGCGGTGACCAATCGCGTGGTGGCCCAGGATATCGCCGACTTCGAGGCGGCGATGGCGGCGATGAAGGCGGCCGGGGACCGCGCGGCGACCCTGTTGTCGACGCTGGCCGAACAGGCCGTGCGGACCGCCGTCGAGCCGGACCGGTCTCGTGCTCGCGCTCGATTCGAACTGATGATGATGGCGCAGAGCGATCCCGAATTGGCTTCCGTATTCGACGATCTGATGGACCGTTTCACGGCGATCGGTGAGGAGGCCGTCGCGCGCCTCCAGCCCGCCGGCGCACCGCCGGACGCGGCGTTGGTCAAGGAGCAGGCGTTCGCGATGATCACCTTCCTGGGCGGATTCCTGTTCCGGTTGGCCAACGGCATCGCCGGGTCGACCAGCGCGCGCCAACTCGAGGGATATCTGCGTGCCGTCATCGCGGGGGTCGCCGCCGAGCATGCCCGTGACATCCACTGAGCCACCGCACGTTTCAGCGGGGCCCGACGAGGACCCGGCCGTGTACCCGGCCGCCGCGAACGAGGTCGAAGGCCTCGGCGAGCCTGCTCAGGTCGAGCAGGGGACCGATCATCGGCTGTGGGTCGATGACTCCTTCGGTGAAGGCCCGGATCACACTGCGGAACTCGTCGGGCCGGTAGCAGACCGAGTATCGGATCGTGAGTTCGTTGAGGAGGGCTGTCACCGGTTCGATCGGGGTCGGCGTGGCACAGGCTCCGGAGATCACGATGCGTCCGCGCGGGCGCATCGCGGGCTGACATTCGCGAAGCAGGCCGGGGTGGCCGACGCATTCCACCGCGACGTCGTACGCACCGGCCTCGATCTCGCTCAGCGCGGGTAGCGCGTCGGTGGCGCCCATCGCGAGCGCGAGCGCGCGGCGGTCCGGGTCGGGATCCACGGCGGTCACCCGCTGCGCCCGGCGCTGCGCCAGCCAGGCGATGGTCGTCAAGCCGACGCCGCCGGCGCCGACGACCAGGATGTCTTCGCCCGCAGTGACTTCCGCGCTGTGCACGGCGTGCAGGCCGACCGCGAACGGCTCGACCAGGGCGGCATGGGAGTCCGGCACGCTGTAGGGCACGACGAACGCGTGCCGCGCCGGGACCACGGCGAATTCGGCGAATCCGCCCGGCGGCCCCATGCCGAGGTAGCCGGACCGGGCGCAGTGGGTGACGACTCCGGCCCGGCAGTACCGGCACGTCCCACAGGAGACGACCGGAAGTACGGCGACGTTCACACCGACCTGCCGGTCACCTGCCTGCGGTCCGACCGCGACGATCCGGCCGCCCAACTCGTGGCCCATGATCCGGCCGGCGGGCACGAACGGCCGAGCCTTGATATCGGATCCGCAGACGCCGCACGCGGCCACCCGGATCACCAATTCGCCGACCCCCGGTGTCGGGTCGGGCAGGTCGACGAGTTCGAAGCCCTGGTCCGCGGTGGTGATCGCCGCCTTCATACGTCCCCCTCCAATTCGATGTCGAACGCCGAGAGATAGTCGTGGAAGATCGGATCCAGATCGGCGCGGGACACCCCGGATCCCGCCAGGGAGTACGCCGCGCCGCCGTGGCGGTTCTGCGGGTGTTGCGCCAGCCAGTCGAGCATCGCCTGTTCGGTGGATGTGGTCAGGTCGTCTCGGGCCCAGTCGTACAGGTCGCGCATCACGGCGATGGGATCGCGCATCAGTTCGGCGTAGTGCAGGTCGAAGAAGCGATCCTCGCCGATACGGTCCCTGGTCCGTAGCGGCCGGTCGACGTGTTCCCGGAGCTGGGCCAGGACGTTGGGCACGATCGTGTCGACGTCGACGCGTGCGCCGAGCACGGCACGCGACAGATAGTTCAAGCGCAGGAACGAGGCCGTGGCCCGGTACGGATCGCGGTGGGCCCACACGATCCGCGCGTCGGGAAACGCGGCGAGCAGGGCCTCGATGTGGACCGCGTGTGAGGGCATCTTCAGCGACCACACGCCCGGGGCCTGCGACTGGAGCATCTGCAGCACGGTCCGCTCGTAGGTGTAGGCGCTGGTCATATCCGTCTCGAGCAGCCATTGCGCATAGTCCACGGTCGGCATGAACGCCTCCCAGAGATAGGCCTTGAAATCCTGGTTGTGCACGAACGTGCATTCGGTGGGGCCGTCGGCCTCGTCCCAGTGGACCATCGGGATGCCGGCGGCTTCGAATCCGCGGGCCAGCGCGTCGAGTTCGGCCTTCTTCGCGAGGCACCGCGGATCGGTGCGCAGGGTGCCCGGCGGCGAGGGTGGCACCGAATCCTCGGCCTCCCAGGTCAGCAACGATCGCCGCGCCGGATCCCGGTCGAGCAGATAGCTGGCCAGCGAGGTGCCCGTGCGGGGGAGTCCCAGCACCACGAGCGGCCGTTCCACCCGCTCGTCGCCGACCTCCGGATGGTTCTTGACGTAGTCGACGACGCGCAGCCGATTGCGCAGGGCGTCGACGAACCGGGCGTAGACGTATTCGCGGCCACCGGCGTCGACACCCGGCACGGATTCGACGGAGTCGACGAGCAGCCGCAGGCCCTCCTGCCAGGAATCTTCGCCGAAGTCGTCGTATCCGTCGCGCTCGCTTGCGCGGGTGACCAGATCGCTGAACCGAGATGTGTGCTGCGAGAAGGACATCGGTGTCATACGTCGAATACTATACGGCCATAGAGAACAAATGGTAGGTTCGTCCGCGATCGGTCTGGGAGGTGCACGGATGGCTCAATCACTCGACGAACTAGTCAAACGGGGCGAAGGCGGACAGGATGCCGTCGATGTCGGCGACGGGATCTTCCTGTCGCGGGGCATCGCCAACTGCTATCTGGTGACGACGCCGGACGGCGATGTGATGATCAACACCGGGACGGACTTCGAGGCGGGTGAGATCAAAGCGCGTTTCGGCCGGGTGAGCACGGGGCCGCTGCGGATGATCACCTTCACCCAGGGTCATCCCGACCACGTCGGCGGCTGGAGTTCGTTCACCGGGCCGGACGTGCGGACGATCGCCCAGGCCGGCCACGGCGACGTCCGCGAGTACTGGCGGCATCTGCATCCGTTCTACGTGCGTCGCATCATGCGGCTGTGGGGTGCGTTCATGGATGTGGGGTCGGCGGCGGAGACGCTGCCGCCGGAGCCGGTGCTCACCGACTCGTTCATCGACAGTCACGCCGTCGAGATCGGCGGGCGCCGTGTCGAGTTCTACGCCACCCCCGGCGGCGAGACCACGGACGCGCTCGCGGTCTGGCTGCCCGAGCAACGGATCGCCTTCATCGGCAATCTCATGGGTCCGTTCTTCGGTCACGTCCCGAACCTGTACACCCTGCGGGGCGACAAGATCCGCAGCGCGATGGCGTTCGTCCACTCGGTCGATCGGGTCATCGACCTGGCGCCGGACACCTTGTTCAACGGCCACGACGTCTTCCGCGGCGCCGAGGAGATCCGCGCGACCATGACGAAGGTGCGCGACGCGACGTCCTACCTGCGCGACCGCACCATCGACGGCATGAACGCGGGAGCCGATCTGTGGACGCTGATGCGCGACGTCACGTTGCCGCCGGAACTGGCGCTGCCCCAGGTACACGGCAAGGTGCCGTGGATCATCCGGGCGATCTGGGAGGAGCACGCCGGGTGGTTCCGCTTCGAATCGACCACCGAGCTCTACGACGTGCCGGCGTCGTCGGTGTGGCCGGACGTCGTCGACCTGGTGGGTGGCACGGCGCCGCTCGTCGAGCGCGCCGCCGCCCATACCGAGGCCGGACGGCCGCTGCAGGCCCTGCACCTGACCGACCTCGTGCTGGCCCACTCGCCCGGCGATCCCGATGCGACGCGGGTGAAACACGCTGCGCTCGAACAACTTCTGCGGGCCGGTGGCCGGGAGAACCACAGCGAGGTGCAGTGGCTGGAGCAGGAGATCAACGGCGCCACACCGGAGCAGGACCGATGAAGCCCGAAAACCTCTACCACACCGGGATTGTCGTCGACGACCTGCGCGCGACCATGGACTGGTTCGGCGCGGTCGCGGGCTATGCCTGGACGGACGTCGTCGAGGTCGACCAACTGGTGGAAACGTCCGCAGGCGAGGTGACCGTCCCGATGACGATGGCCTACTCCGGCGCCGATCCACGGTTGGAACTGTTGCAGTCCGTCCCCGGAACACTGTGGACGCCTGCGGATTCGGGTGTCCACCACCTCGGCTACTGGTCCGACGACATCGAATCCGATCTCGCGATGCTCGTGGCCGGCGGCATGGACCTCGAGGCCAAGTCGTACAACCCCGGTGACCCCGCGTCGCTGTTGTGGGCGTACGCGAAGGGTCCGGCCGGTCCGCGGATCGAACTCGTCAGCCGCGAGATGGAACCCTTCATCGCCTACTGGTGGTCCACGGCCGGCTCCACGAAGTGAGCTCGACGATCGAGCCGGACCCGAGGAGGAGAACTCGTGCAGCAATTGACACATCTGCAGCGGCTGGAGGCCGAGAGCATCCAGATCTTCCGGGAGGCGGTCGCGGAGTGTGAGCGGCCGGTGCTGCTGTACTCGGTCGGGAAGGACAGTTCGGTGCTGTTGCACCTGGCGCTCAAGGCCTTTCACCCGGCGAAGCCACCGTTCCCGCTGCTGCACGTCGACACCACCTGGAAGTTCCGGGCGATGTACGAGTTCCGGGACGGGATCGCCGCGCGACACGGGGTGGAGCTGCTCGTGCACCGGAATCCGGAATGTGTTGCGCGGGGCATCAATCCGTTCGAGCACGGCTCGGGGGTGCACACCGACATGTGGAAGACCGAGGGGCTCAAGCAGGCTTTGGATCTGCACCGGTTCGACCTCGCCTTCGGCGGGGCCCGCCGCGACGAGGAGAAGTCCCGGGCCAAGGAACGCGTGTTCTCCATCCGGTCGGCGCAACATCGGTGGGATCCCAAGCAGCAGCGGCCCGAGTTGTGGCGGCTCTACAACGCTCGCACCGGCCCGGGGGAGAGCGTCCGGGTGTTCCCGCTGTCGAATTGGACCGAACTCGATGTCTGGCAGTACATCCATCGCGAGCGGATCCCGATCGCGCCCTTGTATCTCGCCGCGCCGCGGCCGGTGGTCGAACGCGACGGGACGCTGATCATGGTGGACGACGATCGGATGCCGTTGGCGCCCGGGGAGATTCCCGAGGACCGCAGCGTCCGGTTCCGCACCCTCGGCTGCTACCCGCTGACCGGGGCGATCGAGAGCACCGCCACGACGCTGCCGGACGTGATCCGGGAAATGTTGCTCACCACCAGCTCCGAACGCGAGGGCCGGGTCATCGACCACGACTCGAGCGCGTCGATGGAGAAGAAGAAGCAGGAGGGCTACTTCTGATGACATACCCGGTCGATGATCTGGCGTCCACCGATATCGAGGCGTATCTGCGCCGGCACGAACACAAGTCGCTGCTGCGGTGTATCACCTGCGGCAGTGTCGACGACGGGAAGTCGACGCTGCTCGGGCGGCTGCTCTACGACTCGAAACTCGTCTTCTCCGACCATCTCTCGGCGCTGGAACAGGATTCGAAGACCGTCGGAACCCAGGGCGGGGAACTGGATTTCGCGCTGCTGGTCGACGGCCTGGCCGCCGAACGCGAACAGGGCATCACCATCGACGTGGCGTATCGGTTCTTCGCCACGGAGAAACGGAAGTTCATCGTCGCCGACACTCCCGGCCACGAGCAGTACACCCGCAACATGGTCACCGGCGCCTCCACCGCCGACGCCGCGGTGATCCTCATCGACGCTCGCAAGGGCGTACTCACCCAGACCCGGCGGCACAGCTTCCTGGTGGCACTGCTCGGCATCCGTCACATCGTGGTCGCGGTCAACAAACTCGACCTGACCGGCTATTCGCAACAGGTGTTCACCCGGATCGAACGTGACTACCGCGCCTTCGCTGCGGACATCGGCCTGGAGACGGTCACGTGCATTCCGATCTCGGCACTGCGTGGGGACAACATCACCCGGCTCAGCCCGAATATGCCTTGGTACGAAGGTCTTTCACTGCTCGAACATCTGGAGACGATCGAGCTCGCCGACGATCTGTCCACCACCCCGTTCCGGTTACCGGTGCAGTGGGTCAACCGGCCCGACATCGACTTCCGCGGATTCGCCGGGCAGATCGCCGGTGGCACGATCCATCCCGGCGACCGGGTGCGAATCCTGCCCTCCGGCACCGACACCGCGGTGGCCCGGATCGTCACCGCGGACGGCGACCTCGCCGAAGCGGTGGCCGGGCAGTCCGTCACGCTCACCCTCGCCGATGAGGTCGATGTCAGCCGTGGTGACGTGATCGCCGCGCGCGCGGACCCGCCGCCGGTGGCCGACCAGTTCGAATGCCACCTGGTGTGGATGAGCGAGGATCCGATGCTGCCCGGCCGGCCGTATCTGGTCAAGGTCGGTACCCGCACGGCGACCGCCACCATCGTGACGCCCAAATACAAGATCAATGTCAACACCCTCGAACACAACCCCGCGCGCACCCTCGTCTCGAACGAGATCGGTGTCTGCAACATCAATCTCGATCGCCGGATCCCGTTCGACCCCTACACCAGCAACCGGGACATGGGCGGGTTCATCCTCGTCGACCGCTTCACCAACGCGACCGTCGCCGCCGGCATGCTGCACTTCGCGCTGCGCCGCGCGGACAATGTGCACTGGCAGGCGGTCGAGGTGACGAAAGCGGCCCGCGCCCGGCAGAAGGCGCAGCGGCCGGTGGTGGTGTGGTTCACCGGCCTGTCCGGCGCCGGTAAGTCGACCGTCGCCAATCTCGTCGAAAAGCGTTTGCACGAACAGGGTTTCCACACCTACCTGCTGGACGGCGACAACATCCGCCACGGCCTGAACAAGGACCTCGGATTCACCGATGCCGACCGTGTGCAGAACATCCGCCGGATCGCCGAGGTCGCGAAACTGATGGTGGATGCCGGGCTCATCGTGCTGTCCTCGTTCATCTCCCCCTTCCGCGCCGAACGGCAGCTGGCCCGGGAGCTGCTCGAGGCCGGCGAATTCATCGAAATCCACATCGACGCGCCGTTGGCCGTCGCCGAAGCCCGCGATCCGAAGGGGCTCTACGCCAAAGCCCGCCGTGGCGAGCTGGCGAATTTCACCGGCATCGACTCGCCCTACGAACCACCCGAGACGCCCGAACTGCGACTCGACGCCGGTGGCGCCGAAACCCCCGAGGCGCTCGCCGAGACCGTCGTGGCGTATCTGCGCAGCGTCGGCGTCGTCGGCCCGTCCGGAACCGACTGACAGCGAGCAGGTGGCGGCCGCCTCAGAAGGGCGAGGTCCCGAAGCCACCGGGATCGGCTGTGCGGCCGGATCCGGTACCGTCCTCGTCGGCGGACAACGGATCTCGCGTCTGTCGGGCCGCATACCACGGTGGTGCGGGCTCGTCGCGCTGATGGCCGCCGGCCGGCTCCGGCGCGAGACTCGCGCGGTGGAGGCGACGGGTGACCGCCGGCGGATTGCCCGCGAAGCTGCCCGGATCGTCCGTGCCACCCGGGTACCCGAGGTCTTCCGATCGTGTTGTGGGAGTGTCGAATCCGGGCGCCGGTGGCGCGTTCCGCGGGCGGTACCGGATGGGGACGGGCGGCGGTGCGGCGTTCGCCGGCAGCTCGACGGCACGCGGGTATCCGGGCTGGTCCGAGGTCACCATCCGGGCCGATTCCGGCTCGGCGCGCCGGCCGTCGGTCGGTGTGAACGGTTCGGCGACAAGCAATTTCGACGGAATCAGCACGATGGCGCGGACTCCGCTGTAGTCGGATTCGGTGAGCCGTACGGTGACATCGTTGCGGTACGCCAGTTGCGCGACCACGAATATGCCCAGTCGGGAGTCCTCGGACAGCGGGCCGACACCGAAATCCGGCGGATCGGCCAGCATGTCGTTGATCCGGGCGAACTCGCCTTCCAGCATGCCCATACCCTGATCGGCGATCTCGACGACCACACCCTTGCCCACGACGCCGCTGCGGACCTCGACCTGCGTCTGTGGCGGGGAGAAGTTGGCGGCGTTGTCGATGAGTTCGGCGAGCAGATGCACCAGGTCGGCCACGGAGCTACCGGTGAGCATCACCTCGGGTGTGCGCATGATCCGCACCCGGCCGAAATCGACAGCCTCGCTCACACTACTGCGGATGATCTGCACCAACGGCACCGGATTCCGCCACCGACGTCCGGGCTCACCGCCGGCGAGGATGACCAGGTTCTCGGAATTGCGGCGCTCGCGGGTGGTGAGATGGTCCAGCCGGAAGAAGATGTCGAGCAGCGCCGGATCCTCCTGATGGGACTCCGCCTCGTCCAGGATCTCGAGCTGCCGGTGGACCACCACCTGGCTTCGGTGCGCGATGTTCAAGAAGACGGCACGCACACCCTCCCGCGTGCGCGCCTCGGTGACGGCAGCGGCGACCGCGGCGGTCTGGGCGTGGTTGAACGCGTCCGCCACCTGGCCGATCTCGTCCGTGCCGAATGCCAGCGGCGCCGACTCGGCGGCGACGTCGACGTCCTCCCGGGCGCCGAGGCGCGCCATGATCTGCGGCAACCGGTCACTCGCCAGCGCCAGCGTCTGATCGCGCAACCGCTTCAGCCGGCCGATCATCCGATTGGCCAGCAGCAGCGACACCATGAAGGCGACGATCGCGGCGACCAGCAGCACGCTGCCGACGATCAATGCGGTCCGCGCACTGCGATCGGCGGCCTGTGCGGCCATTCCGTGCGCGTGCAGCATCTGCCCGTCCCAGAGTTCGAGCAGGGCGTTGTTGGCCTGGTTGGTGGTATTCGTCCAGTCCGCGGGGGTGAACGACATCGGCGCCGGCTCCGCGCCGGATTTGCCCGGCGCCGCGGTGAGCGGATCCAGCGCACGGGCCAGCAGCGTGTTCTCCATCATGATCAGCCGCAGCCACGCCGGACTCGTCGTGACCGCCTTGACGGCCGCGGATTGCGCCGCCAGCGATTCGATGCCGGTCCGGTATCCGCCGACCAGGCGTGAGTATTCGATGGCCAGTGGCGGTGTCAGTGTGCCGTTGTTCGCCAGAACCACACCCAAAGCCGCACTCCGCGAGAGCATTTCCGATGCCGACACGATCGTCAGCGCCGTGGATACCGCACTCGCGACCGCGGGCGTCGGCGCGTCGGCCTGGACGATCTCGCTGCCCACCGAGATCGCGTCGAGGAAATGACTGTAGTAGTCGTAGGCGTCCGCGATCGGGAGCGTCCCGGCGTCGACCTGCGCACGGACCGACACCAGCCGGGCTTTCGCCGTCTGGATTCCGCCGATGTCACCGGTCACCTCGGCATGCCCGGATCTGGCGAACGAATCGGAGGTGCTGTCGAGAATGCGGGAGGCGGCATCGAAACGGCTGCGCGCCTGGAGCAGTGGTCCCGGGTCGCCACCGCCACCGATGAGCCACACGATCGAATATTGCCGCTCGAGTTGATCCGCTGTCACGAGATCCCGTGTCGGCGGAGTGGCCGCGGCGAGCGCCTCCGACCAGTTCCGCGCGTGCCTACCCTGTGTCGCGGCATATCCCGCGCCACCCACGCCGATGATGAGCAGAACCACGCTCGGGACGAGGGCAACGGCGAGAATACGAGCCCGGACACCCAGCCTCGGTGTGAACATTTGTTTATCGGTTTCCTCGGCGATCTACTGCCGGCCGGCGTACTCGGCCGCCGACGGCGCCACAGCCGACGAATTGACCTCGGTTATCCGCCGCGCTCCGGATGCGACCGTGTATTCGGCGATCAGCTGTGCCGGTCTCGTGTGCTGCTCGGTGGCGGAGACCGACCAGATCTGCATCCGCAGTCGCCTCTCGTCCGCCAGCAGAACTCCGAAGCCCTGCGAACTCGGATCCAGGTGTCGGACATGGTCGTTCAGCGCGCTGACGGTCGATGTCACCGAGTCGGCCACTGCCGGTCCGAGATCGCCGACGACGGCGGCACTCACGGGAGGTATCCCGAACTGCGCTGCGACCGATCGGTCCCGCACGGGTACATCGCCTGCCCAGGACATGCGGCTGTCGCCGGCCACGAAGACGACGTTATCGGTTGCGCTCGAATCGATCTCGGTGAGCATGGCACGCCGGTCGTCGTCGAGTCCGTCCCATGGGTATGCGGTGACGTCGGTGTCGCCGGGAGGGAGTGACAGCAACTGTGCCAGCACCGATGCGGCGGCGGGATCCAGCGGCGTCACGTTCACCGGCGCGACCATCGCGGGGGATGCGACCACTTTCCACTGTGCCCCTAATCGTTTCAGGTTCGTGCTCGGCCACGATGAGGGATCGTGCGGGAGCTGCACTGCTCCGCCTTCGTCGCGCCGGGTGCCGGTCATGAACAGATCGACTCGTGAGCCGAATCCGATCGATCGATCGGAGGCTTCGCCGGTGCGTGGTTCTCGGACCGGCATCCATTCGAAGAACGCCTGTTTCGCGTTTCGTGCCACGTCATCGTCGGCGAGGGACGATGTGGTGCAGGGCGATGTGCAGATCCACGGCGCCGCGGAATGTGCCGCCTGCAGATCGGGGTCCGACCTGTGCAGCTCGTAGCGGCTGCGGAAGTCGGCCAGCGAGATCGGATCCGGTGTCGCCGGCTGGTGTCCGACCGACGCGCGCGACACTCCCGCCACAGCCGCCGATCCGAGGCCCAGGTAGTCCCCGATGTGCACGATCGCGGCAAGCTCGGGGCGGGTGGACAATTCGCGATAGGCCCCGAAACAGCCTGCGGACCAAGGCGAATGCGCGACGAAGCCGAGTTCCAGCGTATCGATGTTCGCGTCCGCCGCCGGCGCGGTTCGCGTTCGTCCGATCTCGGACATCGCGCCGTTGCTGGTGAACCGGTAGTGGTAGGTCGTGTCGGGTGCCAGTCCGTCCACGTCGATCTTGACCGTGTGATCGCGTTCGGCGCTCGTGATCGTGTAGCCGCTCCGGACCGGACGGGTCATGCCCGGGTCCGTCGTCACCTCCCACACCACCCCGGCGTGCGACGAGTGATCCGATCCCGGGGTGATTCGCGTCCACAGCACGACGGAGTCCGCAGTCGGGTCGCCCGACGCGACGCCGTGCCGGAATACCGACAGCCGGTCGGGGTCCGTCGGCTCTCCGGCCGGACGGGTGGCAGCGCGCTCGGCGATCACGCCCACGACACCGAGGCCCAGGGCCGCGGACGAGCCTCTGATGAATCCGCGCCGGGACAGCGATGAATGCCCCTCGCGGGAAGTGGAAATCGTTTTCTGTGGTCGATCGGCGCCGGCGCCTGTTTCGTTCAACGTACTTGTCCTCGATCGTCCGGAGGGCCGCTTGCCGGACGGGGTCTCGGCACCGGGCCCGAAAAGGGGAACCGTATTCGCTACGGCAGATCAGCGGTGGCGAAGAACAGCTCGACGAGCGGTTTCATCAAAGGCCCGACGAGTTCGATACGCGGGCCGACCGGACCCTTGCAATATGCCCACAGCGCAGGGCCGTTGGGCAGCAGCGCCTTCGCCTCGACCTTGATACCCTTGCGGTCGAGGACCGCGATATCCGCATCCACGTCCGCAGACCATCGGCCGTGATGATGCGGACCGGAATCGGTGGGGGTCCATACCGTTCCGGGTATGGTCTCGATGAGTTCGAGGCGGTGCGGCAGGTTCTCGCCGGAGTAGCAGATCTTGAGGAAGATGATCTTCTCTCCCTCCGGAGTCCATATGTATTGAGGTGCCTGGACAACCTTCGACCATTTGTAGCCGGCCGTGTCCGTGTACCATTTCTTCGCTGCTTCGAGATCGTCCACGACCATCCCGGTGTGGTAGAGATCCTTCGGTTCCATGGCGACCCTTCCTGGGTATCGCGATACACGCAGTGCTGGTGTGGCGGGGGTCAGAAGAGAATCGACTGCTGGGACCTGTCCACGAATTCGAGGCGAATTCCCGCAGGGCTTCGGCAATAGGCCCAGGCGGTGCGGCCGTCCGGCATGCGCGAGCGCACCTCCAGGGTCGCCCCGCTCGCTTCCAGCGCTCTGACATCGGCATCGACATCATCGGACCAATAGCCGTGGTGATGAAGTCCCGAATCGGCCGGCAGCCACATTGTCCCCGGGACCGACTGGATCAGCCTGACGCGGTGACCCAGATCCTCGGTGGAGAACGACCACCGCAGAACCACCGAGTTCGGACCGGTGGAGGTCTCGATCGGACAGCGGGACTCGGTGATGGCGTTCCACCGTTGACCGACCGTCTCGGTATACAACTGCTGCACCGCGATCAGGTCGTCGACCACATCGGCGGTGTAGAACAGGTTCGCTGGCCTCATGAGCACCCTTGATCATTTCGACGATTCGAGCGGAGTCGATTCGGACGCCGTACCGGTTCGACTGGCTCAGATGGCGGCAGCGACCGGGCGGCCGGCGGGGCCCTGGGGCCCGGCCGTGCTATTCATGGCGAAAGTGTGCCATGAATATCGGCGGGGTACAAGAGTGAAAAACCCGGCGCTCCCGAGGTGGTGCTCGGCGCCGTCACAGTGGGCGAATCGCCGGACGGGAAGCCGGTTTCCGGGCCATACGGGCTGATTTTGCCACGCGCGCAGCAGGATTCACCCGCACCGGGAGTCGCGTTGTGGCGGAAGTACTTTCAGCTGTCGGCGGCCGGGCGGCCCGCCGGTGGTTCACCGGTGCGGATGGCCGCCACCACCGCATCCAGCGCCCACTTCACGGCCCGCATGGCCTGCTCGCCGTCCAGTCCCCATTGCACGACGAGGCGTTCGTACGCGGGGACGTCCCAGAGCAGGTCGAGTACGGCGACCACGAGAGTGCGCTGTTCGTCGGACCAGTCCCCGGCGTACGGCACGGTGGCGTGCAGGAGCGCGTCACGCCGCATCCGATGCTCGGCCAGCAGGGCGGGTTGCGTTGTCCCCGGGCCCGATCGGGTCGATTCGGGGAATGTGCCCAAGGCGGCGAAGGTGCGCGAGGTGACCTCGGCGAGGTCCTCCAGTTTGAGGTCGTCGTAGTTGACGCCGGCCTCCTCCTTCAGGCGGCGGACGACCGCATCGTGCAGCTCTCGCTCGCTGCCGAAGTGCCGATACATCGAGCGCGCCCCGACGCCGGCCCGCTCGGCCACCGACCGGAAGGTCAGATCGCCCCAGTCCCAGCTCGGGAACTCGTGGGCCATATCGGCTGCGGCGTCCAGGATCTGGTCGCGCGTCTTCGCCGTCTGTGCCCGGCGACCCGAGTTGTCGTACTGGCGTCGCGATTTCGCCGGTGGGTCGTCGGACGGGTCCGGTGCGCTGGTGGCTGTCATCGTCGTCTCAGTCTAGGATGACGTCCCATTGGCCGAGAGGAGGGCCGATGCCGTTCGATCGTGAGCTCGTGTTCGCCACGGTCGCCGATCACCGTCGCCTGATCGCGAATACGCTCGAGGATCTCGATGACGACCGGTTGGCGACGCCGAGCCTGTGCGCCGGTTGGGACGTCGAAACGGTGGGTGCGCATGTGCTCAGCACCGTGGCCGACGGGTTGCCGGTATTTCTGGCCTCGGCGGTGCGCCGGGGGAGCCTGGCGCGCGCGATCGACGAATTGGCATGCCGCAGAGCGCAGTCGACGACGGCCGAGATCGTGTCCGGCCTGCGCGCGGTCGCCGACCGCCGGATCAGCCCCCCGCTGTTCGGGCCGCTCGACCCGCTCGCCGACGTCCTGGTGCACTACGGCGACATCGCCATTCCGCTCGGCCTGCCCTTCGAACCCGACCCGCACTCGGCGGCATCGGCACTCGATTTCCTGACCGGCCCGTGGCCCTTCGGCTTCGTGCCGCTGGGCCTGCTGCGAGGAATTCGATTGCGCGGCCTCGATATCGGACGTACCTGGGGCAACGGTGCCGAGGTGCGTGGTCCGGTCGCCGCGCTGATGATGACCGTCTGCGGTCGCACCGCGCTCCTCGACGACCTCGACGGGCCGGGACTACCGCTGCTGCGTCGCAGGCTGCGCATCTGACCCGCGCGGCCGACTCCCTTGTGAACCGAATATTCGTTCCGTACTCTGGCAATCCGGTCACCGATGGCCCGGAGCGCGGAGAGGGATCGAAATGAGCTGTGTGGCAGGCAGAGTCGCCTTCGTCACCGTGACCCGCGTCGGGGAGGTTTGATGTTCTCGTTGCGCCTCGACATGCGCGCACCGTCGATCGGCGCGCCGGCGCCGGAACTGTACGCGACCGCGCTGGAGATGTGTTCGTGGGCCGAGTCGCACGGCTGCCTGGCCGTGGTGATCTGCGAGCACCACGGGGCGGACGACGGGTACCTCCCGGCGCCGCTGGTGATGGCGGCGGCCGTCGCCGCCCGGACATCGACGCTGGCGATCAACACGGTGGTGATCCTCCCGCTGTACGACCCGGTGCGGCTGGCCGAGGAGATCGCCGTCGTGGACCTGTTGAGCCGGGGCCGGACATCGTTCACCCTCGGGCTCGGGTACCGGCCGGAGGAGTACGAACAATTCGGTGTCGACGTCCGGCGCCGCGGGCGCATCGCCGACGAGAAGCTCGACCTGCTGAGACGACTTCTGGCGGGCGAGGTCGTCGTTCGCGACGGTCGACGGATCAGGGTGACGCCACGCACCGCGACCCCCGGCGGCCCCCTGCTGATGTGGGGCGGTGGCTCGGTGGCCGCGGCCGAGCGGGCCGGACGCTACGGCCTGGGCCTGCTGGCCCAGGGCACGGTCCCGGGAATGCAGGAGGCGTACGAGAAGTCCGCGCGAGCCCACGGACACGAGCCGCTCATGACCCTGCTCCCGTCCCGGGACACCCACACCGTCCTGTTCGTCGCCCCTGACCACGGCATCGACCGCGCGTGGGCGGAACTGGGTAGCTTCCTCCTGCACGACGCCGTCAGCTACGCCGAGTGGAATCCCGCCAACGAGACATCGGCCGGCATCTCCACGGCCCGAACGATCGATGAGCTCCGGGAGACATCCCGCTCCCATCGCATCGTGAGTGTGAGCGAAGCCATCGAGATGGTCCGCCGCGGCGAGATGCTCAACCTCTCCCCGCTGTGCGGCGGCCTCCCTCCCGATATCGCCTGGCCCTATCTCGAGCGCGTGGGAGAAACCGTGCTCCCGGCGGTGGCCGCGGCATCCGCCGGCGAACGCTCGGGCCCCGACCTGGGCGGTGCCCTCGGCAGCCTGACCGCGACCCAGCCCTGAGTCCTCGGATACCATCTCGTGCCCCACGGCTACTCCGTCACCGTTGGACGGCGGATGCGATCCGGACCTCGGTGCCCCGGTCGATCTCTTCGAACAGTTCCGCTGCTCGGGTGGCGGTTTCGCCGGCGCGGCGGCCGGTGCTGAGCAGTCCGAGCAGCAGGACGCAGATGCCCAGACCCAGGACCGTCCACCATATGCCGCGTGCGGTCGCGGTGAATGTGGTGCCGCCGTGGGTCAGCGCGGGTCCGAGGATCGTTCCGGAGATCGCGACACCGAGGGTGGTTCCGGTCTGCCGTCCGACCGAGGCGAGGGAGGCGGCGACGCCGGTCATCGAGCGGGGCATTCCGGCGACGGCGGTGGTGGTGATCGGCGGGTTGACCGCGGTCAGGAAGATCCCGAACAACAGATACAGCGCCAGCACGATCGGCAGTGGGGTGGTCGGTTCGAGTCCGAGGGAGGCGAGACCGCCCAGGCTCAGTGCGGTCCCGGCGAGCAGCAGCGGCAGGCGTGGTCCTCGGGTGCCGACCAGTCCGCCGATCCGCCGGGAGAATGCCACGACCAGCAGCCCGACCGGGAGCAGGCACAGCCCCGCCGTGAGCGCGGACATGCCGCGGACGTTCTGGAGGTACTGCGTCGTGGTGAACAGGAACGCGCTGAATGCGCACAGCGCGCACAACGCGATCAGGATCGCGGAACCGAACGGCACGCTGCGGAACAGGCGCAGTTCCAGCAGCGGATCGGCGCGCCGGGACTCGTAGATCAGGGTGGCCGGCACGGCGAGCACAGCGGCGGCGAGCAGCACGAGGACGACCGGAGAACTCCAACCGAGCCATCGGGATTCGATGATCGCGTAGACGACGGCACCCAGCAGCAGGGCCACCAGGATCTGGCCCACGGGGTCGAATCTGCGTGCCCTGGGTGCACGGGACTCCGGCACGAACAGCGCGGTGCACACGATGGCGACGGCGACGATCGGGACGTTGATCCAGAAGACCGAATGCCAGCCGAGCCCGTCGACCAGCGCTCCACCGAGTATCGGTCCCACTGCCAGCGCCAGACCCGACATCGACCCGAAGACGCCGATGGCTCGGGCTCGCTGAGCGGGCTCGGGAAATGCGGTGGCGACGATCGCCATGGCCACCGGGTTGAGCATCGTGCCACCGATTCCCTGTACCGTCCTCGCCGCGATCAGCCACTCCATCGTCGGCGCCAGGCCGCACAGCAGCGAGCCGATCCCGAAGACCGCCAACCCGATCCGGAAGACGCGGCGGCGCCCGAATCTGTCGGCGACGGACCCGGCCGCCACCAGGAACCCGGCCAGCACCAGGGTGTAGGCGTCGACCGTCCACTGGAGACCGGACACCGAGGCATGGAGATCGTGACGGATCGCCGGCAACGCCACATTGACGATGGAGATGTCCATCACCACCACGACGATGCTCGCGCAGCAGATCGCCAGCACCAGCAACGGGTGCCGAACGTTCGGTGATCCAGGCATCTGTTCGGACATGCCGCAACGCTAGAATCTAGAGTGTGCTCGAAGTCAAGCCACAGTCGCCCGAACCCCGCCACGACCCGGGAGTGAGCATCGCGGAGGCGGCCCACCGCACCGGAATCAGCGTGCACACCCTCCGCTACTACGAGCGCGCCGGCCTGGTCGTCACCCCCGTCGACCGCACCCACAGCGGCCGCCGCCGCTACCGCGAGCAGGACCTGGAATGGATCAACATCTGCACCCGGCTGCGCGCGACCGGCATGCCGATCAAGACCATTCGCCGCTACGCCGAACTCGTCTCGGCCGGGCGAGGCAACGAAACCGATCGACTGGCCCTGCTGGAATCCCATCGGGCCGAGGTGATCTCGAAACTCACCGAGATTCAACAGAACCTCGAGCTCATCGACCACAAGATCGACGTCTACCGCAGCCGCGTCGTCGCAGGCGACGCCGACCGACTCTGGGCACCGCAAGGCCGGCCCCCGCGCGAATGAGCACACCGGCCTCCGGCTCGACTTCTTTGTAGGGCATGAGGATTCGCAGATCCGGAAACCGTTCACGGTCGGCGACCGGTGCCACTTCGCCTGCCACAGTGCACAGTTCGTACCGGGCCGCAGCATGCCGGCCGGAGCCGTGGCGAGTTCTCATCCGATCCGGCGAAGGTCACACGGTGATGTCGGTGGCGGTTTCGCCGATGTCGCCGCACAGGTGCGCGCGTCCGTCGGCGAGCCCGTAGGTGAGGAACCCGCCGGGGACCGCGCCGCCGTCGAGGGCGTCGATGGGCACCGCAGCTGTCGTGGCCGAGCACCACGATCAGCGGCCGATTCGCCACCGGGGCGGCAAGGTCGCTGTCGCTGCGGGCGGGTCGGTGGCCACGCGCGGCCGCGCGGATCGGTGGCCTCGTCCTGTTACAACGCCGCCTCGGGTGCGGGAATGGCGACTGATGCCCCGACGGTCGGGTAGTCCGGCCGCGATGGACCCTTCACGTGTTCCGGTACTCGACGCTCTGACTGCCCACCGGCGGGCCGGCTGCGACCGTGACCCCCTTCCGGCATCAGCAGGGTCGTGACGTGGCCCGGTATCGGGCAAATCGGTGATCGCACCCCGAGATACTCTGTGAGACAGGGGAGATGATGAAAGCAGTGACCTGGCAGGGCCGTCGTCACGTCGAGGTGACCGACGTACCCGATCCTCGGATCGAACAGCCCACGGACGTGATCATCAAGGTGACCGCGTCCGGGATCTGCGGCTCCGACCTGCATCTGTACGAGGTGCTCGGCGCCTACATGACCCCCGGTGACGTGCTCGGCCACGAGCCGATCGGATTCGTCACCGAAGTCGGACCGGAGGTCACCGAACTCGCCGTCGGTGACCGGGTCGTGATCCCGTTCCAGATCAGCTGCGGTGCGTGCGCCATGTGCGACGCCGGGCTGCCGACCCAGTGCGAGACCACGCAGGTCCGCGAATACGGTTGCGGCGCAGCCCTGTTCGGCTACTCCAAACTGTACGGCCGGGTGCCCGGCGGCCAAGCGGAATATCTGCGGGTCCCGCACGCCGACCACACCCACATCAAGGTCCCGCACGGCCCGCTAGACACCAGGTTCGTCTACCTCTCCGATGTCCTGCCCACCGCGTGGCAGGCCGTCGAGTACACCGGCCTGTCCGAGGGCGACACCGTGACGGTGCTGGGCCTGGGCCCGATCGGCGACATGGCCTGCCGGATCGCGGCCCACCGCGGACTGCGCGTGATCGGCGTCGATCGAGTGCCCGAACGCGTGGCGCGGGTCGCCGACCGTGGCATCGAGGTCATCGACACACGCGCCGCGAACGCATCGATCGGTGACGTCGTGCGGGACCGCACCGGCGGGCGCGGCTCGGACGCGGTGATCGACGCGGTGGGGATGGAAGCACACGGCTCCCCGGTGACCGCGGCGGCGCAGCACGCGCTCGGCCTGCTGCCGGACATGATCGAACGCATGGTGAACGACACCGTCGGCGTCGATCGGCTGTCCGCCCTGCACGCTGCGATCGATATCGTGCGCCGCGGCGGCACGATCTCGGTGATCGGCGTCTACGGCGGCGTCGCCGATCCGATGCCGATGCGGACCCTGTTCGACAAACAGATCCAGCTGCGCATGGGTCAGGCCAACGTGACCCGCTGGGCCCCGGACATCCTGCCGCTGCTGACCGACAACGACATCCTGGGCGTGGAATCCTTTGCCACGCATCGCCTTCCGCTGTCCGATGCCGCAGACGCCTACCGAATGTTCCAGCACAAGACCGACGGCGCGGTGAAAATCCTGCTCGACCCCGCCCTGTCCGCGGCCGCCGCCTGACGACGGTGAATGCCGCTGGATCACCGTCAGGAGATTGGTGACGACGGTGGTGGTGACCTCATCGTCACGTTGCCGGCCGGCCGCGATACCTTCGGCGCCGGAACGCTCGGCACTGTCGGTCGGCGCCTTGGGTCTGCGATCGCTTCGACAGACAATGTGGCCTGGCTCGCCGGATCGTCTGGGACCTACCTCGTCAGTGAGGAGGTAGGGATGGTGGTCCCGCGAGTGATACCAGTCGCTCCACCACGTCGATCAGCGGTCGGCTGGTGTCGATCTCGACTGTCGCCGCCGACCGCAGTAGCGGTTCGATCTCGGCCGTGTCGGCCATGATCCGATCGCGTTCTGCGGCAGCCTTCCCGAACGGATTCGTGTCACGACGCACGATGCGGTCGAGCAACAGTTCGATTGGGGCGCTGAGCAATACGATCTCGTCGAACCGCGGATAGAACGCGACCTGGTTGCTCACGGTGCCCGCGATGAACAGCGGTTCGCCCGACTGTTCATGGTCCGCGATCAGCGCCTCGATTCGCTGCTCGCACCACTGCGGCTCCGTGCCGGTCCCGTCAGGGTGCGGGCGGTCTTCGATCCAGCCTCCGTAGTCGGCGTCCACCACCCGATACCCCCGCTGCTGCAAAGCGATCAGCGCCGTCGACTTGCCGACGCCGGACATCCCCGTCACCAAGATCACCGGCATCAACGGATCGTACGAGAGAACGTGCGGTCGCGCTCGACGTGGGGCCGTCCGACCCGATTCTCGGAGTCGGCCGCATCGAATTATGCTGTGACGGGCAAAATCTCGGTGAATTCCGGCAACGACGGACGCGATGTGCCTGCTGCACCGTCGAACTCGTCCACGACCGGCGCCGAGCGCACGAAAAGGCTACTGGCGCAAGGTATGACCGGGGGAGATGCCGTAGCGGTGCCGGTAGGCCACGGCGAACCGTCCGGGGTTGGTGAAACCCCAGCGAGCAGCGATCACGGCCACACTGTCGTGCCCCGGGCTGGCGGCGGTGAGGTCGCGGTGGGCGCGTTGCAGCCGGATCCGCCGGAGGTACTGCAGCGGGGTGGTGTCGTAGGCGCGGCGGAACGCGTACTGGAGGGCGCGGGCGGAGACCCCGGCACGTCCGGCCAGTTCCGTGATGGTGATCGGACGGTCGGGATGCGCGTGCAGGTGATCGATCGCGCGCTGCATCGCCGGCCCGGACACGGGTGCGGCTGCGTCGGGCACCGCGACGTGGTCGTCGGTGTCCGTGTATGCGGCGGGTGCCGTCACCTCGCAGGGATCCCGGGCCGGTCGGTCGATCGATTCACGATTCATCGGATTTCTCCCATTCGCGGATGACGGTGAGCGGCTCACCACCGCGTGCTTCGCCGCGGATACCCCACTTCGCGGATAAATCGCGCCAGCGGCGACCGCCATCTCGGATGGTGGTCCGCAGCGGACTGTCCGCCGGTGCGAAGGGTGCCCACGGCGGCCGGTCGGAGCCGACGACGTTGCCCGCGATCGATCGGATTCCTCGCAAGACCAAACCCTTCCGCGGAGCTGAGCGAAGTCCCTGCGGTGCTCGACGGTCGCGGAAAGCGCCGACGAGGGCTTCTCGAATCACTCGTTCGTGACCACGTGGTCACGACGCCCGAAGGAGAACGATCATGAAAATCATCCGGCGTTCCGTCGTCGTCACCATCGCATTCGCCGCCGCGCTCGGTATGTCCGGGTGTTCCGGCGACAAGTCCGGGTCCAGTACCACCACGTCGACGACCAGCGCGTCATCCGCCGCCCCCGCCGCTGCCGCCGCCGCGACTCCGGTCGGGCCCGGCTGTCAGGACTACGCCCGGCAGGTGCCGACCGGTGCGGGCTCGGTCAGCGGCATGGCGCAGGACCCGGTGGCGGTGGCAGCCTCGCACAATCCGCTGCTCACGACACTGGTATCGGCTGTATCGGGCAAGCTGAATCCACAGGTCGACCTGGTGGACACGCTGGACGGCGGACCGTTCACCGTCTTCGCTCCGGTGGATTCCGCCTTCGCGAAGATTCCACCGGCGACGATCGATGCACTGAAGACCGATGCGGCCGGGCTCAGCAAGATCCTGACCTATCACGTCGTGCCGGGCCGGATCGCACCCGATCAGATCGCGGGCACGCACAAGACCGTCGAGGGTGGCGAGGTATCGGTGACCCGCAGCGGCGACACCGTGAAAGTGGGTGACGCGTCGGTGATCTGCGGCGGCGTGCAGACCGCGAATGCGACGGTCTACCTGATCGACACCGTGCTCATGCCGCCCGCCTGATCGAACGGCGCGATCATGCCCGAACCAGCAGTGCCCCAACGTGATACGTCGCCGCGGTCGATCCGATGGCCGCGCGCGGCGGTGGCGGGGCTGCTGGCGGCCGCCATGGCGCTCGGCGTCGGTCATCTCGTCGCGGTCCTGATCGATCCCATGTCGTCCCCGTTCTTCGTGCTCGGCGCGACCATGGTCGATCACACACCGCATCAGCTGAAGGACGCCGCGATCCGTCGGTTCGGCAGCCACGACAAGCAGGCGCTGTTCACCGCCATGGCCGCGGTGATGGCGCTCGGCGCGAGCATCGTCGCGGTGCTGGAACGCCGCCGGCCGCTGGGTAGCGCCCTGCTCGTGGCGCTCGGCGGCGTCACTGTCGCCGCCGCGCTCCAACGACCCACGGCCACACCATGGTTCGCGGTGCCGACCGTGGCCGGGGTGGTCTCGGGGATCGTGGTCCTGCGAATCCTGGTGACCGGCACACCGATCCACCGGAGCGGCTCCGCCGTCGGCGTGTCCCGGCGCCGTTTCCTGATCTCGGCGGCGAGCGTGGGCGCGCTGGCGGCGGGCGCGGGCGGGGCCGGGCACATTCTCGCGACGCGCCTGCGCGATATCGGCGTGGATCGAGCCCGCTTTCTCCTGCCCGCGGCCACACCCGCTTCCCCGGTATCGCCGCAGGCTCAACCGCGAATCGACGGCCTCTCGTCTTTCATCACGCCCGATCCGCGCTTCTACCGTGTCGACACCGCGCTGCAACTGCCCGCCCTGAGCAGCGCCGACTGGCGGCTGCGGATTCACGGAATGGTCGACCGGACCGTCGAATTGGACTTCGACCGGTTGCGCGAGCGTTCGGCTGTGGAACGGGTCGTGACCCTCACTTGCGTCTCCAACGAGGTCGGCGGCGATCTCGTGGGGACCGCGCGCTGGCTGGGGTACCCCCTGGCCGAACTGCTCGCCGAGGCCGGACCACATCCCGACGCCGACATGCTGCTGTCGCGCAGCATCGACGGATTCACCGCCGGCACACCGCTTTCCGCCGTGACCGACGGCCGGGACGCGCTGCTGGCAGTGGGTATGAACGGTGAACCGCTGCCCATCGAGCACGGCTATCCGGCCCGGCTGATCGTCCCCGGCCTCTACGGATACGTATCGGCCACCAAATGGGTGGTGGACCTGGAGGTTACCCGGTTCGATCGCTCCTCGGCCTATTGGACCGATCGCGGCTGGTCCGCGCGAGCACCGATCAAGACGGCGTCGCGTATCGATGTCCCGCGCGCCTTCGCGACCGTGGCCGCGGGTGACGTGCTGGTCGCCGGCGTCGCGTGGGCCCAGCACCGGGGGATCGCGCAGGTCGAGGTCCAGGTCGACGACGGCCCCTGGCAGGCGGCCGAACTCGCCGCCGAATATTCGATCGACACCTGGCGGCAATGGACCTGGCGGTGGCGAGCGGTGACCGGCACGCACACGCTGCGGGTGCGCGCCACCGACGGCACGGGTGCAGTACAGGATCAGGCCCGCACCACGCCGTTCCCGAACGGCGCCACCGGCCGGCACAACCGCGTCGTCACGGTCGGCTGACCGGAAAATTCGCCGGGGCTGCCGATCGGTACGTGGACGCGTAGACTGTTCCCGTCGCTCCAGATCCCGGTGACGCCGTGCAGCATTCAGCCACTGGCGAGAGGGTTCTGGTCATGAGCTTTCAATCGAGGGCATCGAAGTCGCAGGTACGACTGCAGGAGTTGCTCAGTGAACTTCAGTCCCGGCTCGAGAGCATCGTCGAAACCCGTGACCGGAGCGAGGAACTGGTCACGACCATCTTGATCCAGACTGCGGGACTCGACCTGGATCAGACGCTGTGCGTGGTGGCGCATGCCGCCGCCGAACTGGTGGATGCGCGCAACGTCAGTGTGGGGGTGTACCGGCACGACGACCAGCTCGAGCCCTTGTCGTGCCGGGATGCGCGATACGAGGACGTCCGCAGTGCCATCCGCGTGGAGATCCGCTCGATCCCCGGCAGGTACCCGGGACCGAGTCCGGTCGTCGAGCGGCCGGGCCCGGTCCGGGCGAACATGTCGATCGTTCGCCCCGGGCCGGCCGGCAGGTCCGTTCTCGAGGTTCCGATCCGGGTCCGGAATCAGGTTTTCGGCAACCTGTCGCTGACCGGCAAGGACGGGGAAGGGCAGTTCAGCGACGACGACGAGGCGGTCGTCGTCGTAGTGGCCATCGCGGCGGGCTTCGCGATCGACAATGCCCTGCGGGCCGAACAGGCGCGTATCCGCCGGGCGTGGACCGGCGCGGCCGGGGACATCGCGACCGCACTGCTGACCGATATCGACGCCGGCGTGGCATTGCGGCTGATCGCCGACACGGCGTCCAGCCTGAGCGACCCCGGCCGCTGTCTGCTGATCGTCCCTCGCGATCCCGAGACGTCGATGCCCGCGGTGGCGGAACTGGTCGTCGTCGATTCGATCGGATCTCGCCGCGTCGACCGCGACGAGGCGCCGGCGGTGCTGGATTCGGCGGTCAGGACGGTGTTCCTCGAGCGGGCGCCACTGCGCTTGGCGGCGCAGGACATCGAGAAGGCAAGCGAGCCCGCATCATTCGGCTCGGTATTGGTGCTGCCACTGCACGGGATCGACTGCCCGCTGGGTGTGCTGGTCGCTGTCCGGCCGGTGGGAGCACCCCCGTTCTCCGACGAGCACCTCGACATGATGACCGTCTTCGCCGATCAGGTCGCGGCGGCGTTGCGGTCGGTGAAGGCGCGCAGGCAATGGGAACTCGACGAACTCGACGAACGTGAGCGCATCGCCGATGATCTCCACGATCAGATGATGCAGCGGTTGTTCGCGGTGCGCGAGTTCCTGCGCGACGCGCTACCGGCCACCGCAGCGCCCGAGGCGCTACGCCTGGGCGGGGCGATCGATGAACTGGAACACGTGGTGCAGCGGGCCTGGATCGCGATGGTCGACGGCCCGCCGATCGACGGTGCGGCCGTCCGGCTCGACCGTGCGCCCGCCGCCGGGCTTTCCGCGGCGGCCCGGATCGGCGAGACGCGCACACCGCCGGCACTCGTGGGGGCGCCGCCTACCGTCACGTCGGCACCGGTCGAGCACCGTGCCGCAGATACTGCGCCGGGTGCCGATCGGATGCCCTGGGCGATTTCCGATTCCGGATAGGTTGCGGTGCGGTTGCTTGTGCGTCCGGCCCGATGCGATGCCCATATTGTCGAAGCGGCGCCGGGGGCGCCGTTCGCAAGGGTGACCTCGACCGGAAGGAACGAGCATGGCTGTGCAGGCTGCGAGCAAGTCGAATTCCAGCAGGTCTCAGACCACGATGAAATCGAAGCGTCGTTCGGAGGCGGAGCTCGGCGCGGGTTTCACGGCCTCCCGCCATCTCGCCGCGGCGTTGCAGCAGATGCTGGTCGATCTGATCGAGATGTCGCTCCAGGGCAAGCAGGCGCACTGGAACGTGATCGGCCACAATTTCCGTGACCTGCACCTACAGCTCGACGAGGTGGTGGCGGTGACTCGCGAATTCGGCGACACCATCGCCGAACGGATGCGATCGCTGCACGTGGCCGCGGACGGCCGCACCGATACCGTCACCGCCACCACCAGCCTCCCGCCCTTCCCGGCCGGTGAGCAGAACGTGGCCACGGTGGTGGACCTGATCACGTCCCGTCTGCACGCCACCATCGACACGGCCCGCAAGATCCACGACAAGGTCGACGCCGAGGACCCGTCCACCGCCGATATCCTGCACCAGGTCATCGACTCGCTGGAGAAGCTGGCCTGGATGGTCGGGGCCGAGAACCGGCGCGCCTGAGCCCGATCGTGAAATGTGCCGGTGGCCTCCGGGAAGTTCGAAGCCGTTGTGTCAGCCCGGGGACGAGGGCGCGCCTTTGCCCTGGGCATCGGCCAGGAGCCGCGCCACCTGCGTCCGGACGTCGGCGGCCGGGAGCGGCATTCCGAACAGCACCCGGATGTACAGCGGCGCCAGGATGAAATCCACCACGCTCAGCCCCGGCGGTACCTGCTCGCCGCGCGCCGCCGCGCGATCCAGCATCTCCTGCAACTGAATCCGGCGCCCGGCGACGAACGCGTCCCGGGCCCGCAGGCCGGGCTCGCCACCGGAGGACAGCGCGATCAGCAGCCGTAGTACCGCCAGACCTTGTGGTCCGAGAATGTCGTCGGCGACACCTGCGGCGTAGGCCTGGAGGTCCCCTTCCAGACTCCCCGTATCGGGCATCGAGGCATGTGTGGTCAGCCACGACGACACCACCTCCGCCGACAACGTCTCCAGATCACCCCACCGCCGATACACGCTGGTGTCGGCGACGCCGGCGCGGGCCGCCACCTCCGCGATCGTGAAATTGCCGTACCCGCGCTCGGCCACCAGCTCGGTCACCGCGGCATGAACGGCCGCCTGTACGCGCGCGCTGCGTCCGCCCGGGCGCCGGACCTTCTCACCTTCGGCCATGGCCCGACACTAACGCCGGATAACCCGGCGTTACCACATCCGATACCGGCCTCGGCGGGTCGGTACTGAATTATGAACGTGGACAGCAGGATTCGGGCCACCTCGACCGCCGGCCGACATCGGCGCACGGATCAGCGGCCCGCCGGATTCCGGCCGGTGAAGGCGAGCAGCCGACGATGGCCGGCGGCCTGTGGTGATTCCGCGATCTCGGCGCCGAACATGCCCGGCTGCCGGAAGCTGTCGAAGCCTGTGCTGCGCATGGTTTCCAGCAGCTGTCCACACAGTGTGTCGTCGATGCGATCGGTGTTGCCCACGGCGACCGCGAGATCGGCACTGTGAACCACCAGTTCGGTCAGATGAACGACCGCCGCCATCGCCCCGGGAACCGGCCCGAACCCCAGACGCACGGTCGATTCGAGCGCGTCGGGCCGATGCCACGCCGTCCCGTCGAGATCGGCCGCGATCGCGAAGGCCGCTCGATGATCGTTTCCGAGCCAATCGTCGTGATGGTCCCGATCGACCACCGCACCGGACAGTTCGGCAGCGAAAATCCGCATCCCACCGACCAGATGATTGAGCTCGAAACCGAGGCTCCACCCCGGACACAAGGAGGGCCCCGCAAGCCGATCGGCCGAGATGTCGATGACAATTCCGGCGGCCATCTCCAGGGCGGCGTCGATGCGATCGATCGGTGTGCTCATGTGCTGACCCAACTCCCGTCCGGGGTCCGGCACTCACCGACCCCACCACTAACGCAGTAATTACCACTTTAGTGGATACCGGGCGATCACGACGGCCCACTGTCCGTTGCGGACGAAGCTCAGGACACACTGCCGAACGCGGCGCCGACCACGGACTGTCGGTCAGATCGCCTTGGCGAGTGGGTCGATGCCCATCAGTCCGGCGAGGTTCGCGCCCATGATCTTCTTGCGGTCGTCGAGTTTCAGTTCTTCGAGTTCGTCGACCCAGGTCACCGGATCGAACATGCCCTCGGGATGCGGGTAGTCGGAACCGAAGACGACGTTGTCGACCCCGACCGCTTCGACCAGGCCGAGCACGTCTTCCTCGTGGAACGGGTGGACGAAGATCGATCGCTTGAATGTGGTGATGGGGTTCTCGTCGAAGGACTGGGGTGTCCGGTCGTAGACTTTCTGGAGGGTGTCGAGCAGGGGGAGTACCCACGAGCTGCCGTTCTCGACCGGCATGAACCGCAGTTTCGGGAATCGGGTGGCCAGGCCGTGTCCGATGATCGACGCGACCATGTCCTTGATGGTGCGGGATTCGGCGTGCAGGATCTCGTAGAAGGCCGAGTTGCGCCGCTTGAACGGCAGGAATTCGCCCTTGTTGCCTTCCCATTCGTTGAGGTAACGCTGGAAACCGTCGTCGGAGGCGTGCATGCCGACGAGTACACCGGCCTCTTCGACCCGCTTCCAGAACGGATCGAATTCCGGCAGCGCGAAGGACCGGCGGCCGCCGCGGGTGTCGGGTACGGGGGCGGGCCGGACGAGGATGACGCGTGCGCCGCGTTCGACGACGCGGTCGAGTTCGCGGATGGCTTCGTCGACGATCGGCAGGGTGATCACCGGGGTGGGGAAGATCCGGTCCTCGACGTTGAACGACCAGTGTTCGTACATCCATTCGTTGAGTGCGTGGACGACGATGTGGGTCGACTCGGCGTCGTCGGCCAGGCGTTCCTCGAGCAGGCTCGCCAGGGTGGGCCACATGAGGGCGCGGTCGAGGCTGAGCTCGTTCATCAGCTCGAGCCGGTCCTGCGGGTTGAAGAAGCCGGGCAGTGCCTCGATGTACCGGGGGGGATCGGTGAGGACCTTGTCGCCGGCCTTCGGCGCCTTGACGCGTGAGGACGGGTTCTTGAGCTTGAACTCCACCTCCTGCGCTCCCGGCGGCGCGACCTTGTTGAAGGTCGGGTTGGGGATGTATTCGCTGATGGTGTTGCGCAGCGCGATCTTCGTGCGCCCTTCGACCTGGACGTACTTCACCAGTCCGGCATGGCTTTCCGGCAGGTACTTGGTGAACGCGTCGGTCGTCTCGTACATGTGGTTGTCGGCGTCGAAGACCGGGAAATCCAACGTCCTGGACATCAGCGATACCTCCGGGGTACTCGGCATGGACTGTCCGGCCCCACGATAGCCACGTTACTTAACGATGTCTAGTTTTCCAGCTTAACGGCGTTGAATTACCGAAGGTGCGTTGAAAACCGTTGCGGCAGTTCAGGATTGCTCGGCGATCAAGGCCTTCCAGCCGGTCATCATCGCCTCGACTTCGAGTCGGAACAGCCTTTCGGGACTGTTCGGCGTAGCCTTTACGGCCTTCCTGAGATTCGGCTGTCCGCGTCGGCCGTCGAGTCCGAGGCGTTCGCGCAGCGGCTGGCGGCGGGAATATGTCATGGCGGAGCCGAAGGCGAGCATTTCTATGCTGTCGATGATCGGATAGCACAGTTGTTCGGGAACGCCGGCCTCGAACATCAGGGTCACGATGTACTCGCGGGAGGGATTGTCGAGGGCTTGTCCGTGTGGTCGCAGGAGCGGCGCCACGTTGGGATGCGCCAGCAAGGCGGAGTAGTAGCGTGTCACCGATACTGTGACGTATTCCTCCCAGGTCCCGCCGGTGATGGTGGGGAGTATCTCTCGT
Organism: Nocardia sp. BMG111209; assembly: GCF_000381925.1. Taxonomy (NCBI): domain Bacteria; kingdom Bacillati; phylum Actinomycetota; class Actinomycetes; order Mycobacteriales; family Nocardiaceae; genus Nocardia; species Nocardia sp. BMG111209. The sequence goes on along the minus strand of NZ_KB907307.1, from coordinate 1,791,130 downwards.
GCCAGTACCGATTCGACGACGCCGCGCAGGATCGCGTCCTTGTCCGCGAAATGGTGGTAGAGGGCGGTGCCGGTGACTCCGAGTTCGGTGCCGAGCCTGCGCAGACTCAGGGCGGTGAGTCCCTCGTCGTCGATGATCTGCAGTGCTGTGGTGATCACTTCTTCGGGGTCCACCAGGGGAACCTTCGGGCGTCCCATCCGCCAGTTGCCTCCAGTCGCCAGAATGTCGCCGCCGCGCGACGGCCCCCGAATCGTCGAATCCTGACAGGTTATAGCACCGAACGGCGCGCACATCCGGGGCTGCGCCACAGATGTCGCTCCCAGTTCCGACTCGCGCGCCGGGCGGCCGGGTGTGCAGAGAGTTACCGGAACAGTGCTGCGCCGGCGGCTTCGAGGTCTTCGGGTTGTGCGTCGCTGTAGACGGACAGTGTCATGGTGGGTTCGTGGCCGTGCCAGGCGGCGACGATGTGGACCGGGATGCCGCGGGCGAGCATCAGGGAAACCGAGGTATTGCGCAGGTGCTTCAGGGGGACGCGCGCGGAGTCGGTGAAATTCGCCGCTGTACCAGTCGGGGTCGACGGGTGTTCCGTCTTCGTGGACGGCGATCAGTTGATCGTCAGTCCAGGTCATGCCTCGTGCCCGGCATTCTTGTTGCTGCAAAAGTTTGAGTGCGTCGAGGGCTTCGATGATGTCCGCCGGTGGCGGAAGGTCCCGACGGCTGCGACGGGATTTGGGCAGGTTTTCCTCGATATCGGGTCGACTCGGACTCGTCCGCGTAGGACGACAGGATCCAGCAGGCGTAGAGGCGTTCGCCGCGGACATATTCCCGGAACTGCTGGACTTCGGTCAGTGTCCACGTTCGAGCGATGATCGCGTTGCGACCACCTCGTCGATCGCACTTCGCGCTGCCGCGAGGGTCGCGCGGTGGTGAAGTATGGCGTCGAGGGACATGAACTGTTTCGGAGTTCGCCCGAGGCCGATCACCGAATACGGCTCAGACTTTCCTCCGAACAGCTCGATCAGCAGCCAACGTGCGGCCATGGCCCCCTGCCCGTCCGGTCGATCTACTCGCTCGTCTGATCAGAGCGGCTCTGCGCCAACCGGATTGGTTGTCAACTGTACCGGGCCGAGTTGCACGGCGCAGAGTTCGCTCCTCTCGCGACCGGCGGCCCTGGTCTTCCGGAGTCTTTGTGCCACAGCGAATCTCGAACTCCGCATCGCTTCACTTCGATCGGATGGTCGATCCGGAGTCCCCGAACACTGTTCCTCAACGGTATAGGCCGGGTCTGCTGTCGAGACGGGATGGTGGATCGCGGCTCAGTCGGCCAGTACGGAAGCGAGTCGGATCAGGCGGTGGTACTGCGGGCCTGCGGTGCGGGCGGCGACGTCGGCGAAGACGGCGTCGGCTCCGATCAGGACGCGGGGGCGGCGGCGCTCGGCGCCGGTGAGTATCGCTTGCGCGGCAGCGGGGGCGGTGGTTCGAGCGACATGATGCTCGAATCGGTCGATCATGTCCGGTAGGTCGACATCCGGTGCGTGCAATGCCGATCGGGCGATCGAGGTGTGTACGCCACCGGGGTAGACGGCGGTCACCGATACCCGGGCCGGAAGTAGCTCCAGGCGTAGCGATTCGGCGAATCCTCGTACCGCGAACTTGCTGGCGGCATACGGTGCGTGGTCGGCGACCCCGGCGAGTCCCAGTGCGGACGACAGGACCACTATGCGGCTGGGGGCGGCGCTACGCAGGTGGGGGAGGAATGCTGACACCGAGTGGACCACGCCCCAGAAGTTGATGTCCATGACCGTCGCGAACTGGTCTGCGGGTGTCGATTCCACGCTGCCTACGTGCAGGACGCCCGCGGCGGTGACGAGCATGTCGGCTCGACCGAACCGTGCCACGGTCGCCGCCGCGAACGCCTCCACGGCGGACCGGTCGCGTACATCGAGCCGGGACACCTCGACTTCACCGGGGCCGCTGCACAGTCGGCGTGTCTCGTCGGCGGCTGTCGAATCTATGTCGGCCAGAGCAAGTTTCGCGCCTCGGCGGCTCAACTCCAGCGCGACCTGCCGCCCGATCCCGGAACCTGCACCCGTCACCGCGACCACCGCACCCGCGAACGGATCCCTCCGTGAGTTGTGCAGCACCCCTCGCGTCAGTCCACGCAACTTCTTGCCGACACCACCCCGAACACCCATGACCCCACGATACGGTCGCTGGCCGCTGATCTGCGCGCCGAAGTGCCTCCAGCAGGGCTGCAGACGGGTCAGTCGTAGCGACGCCACGACTTCGGTTGCCCCGCGGGGGTCACCGGCTCGGCGTGCTGTCTGGTCCAAGGCGCTGAGTACACCGACGGGCGATGACAGGATCCGACGTCGGCGACAGGGGTCGGCCGGATCCTCCGGGCACCGGTCTGCACGATGATGTTTACCGAATCCTGTTCCGCAACAATGCTTTCGGAGCGGATGTGTGGTCGGCACTGCGTGCCAGCAACGCGGTCAGCACCCGATACCGGTCATCGGTTGACCGCCCCGCGACCTACATCGTCCATCACCGGCCGAACCCGACCGAATCACCCACCCAATCGTTCGTCTCGAAATAACCCGGACGTGTGGCTGGTCACCCACCCTTCTACAATCACGGCGATGACAGCCGAGCGCACCGGCCGATGGCCGGTATGGCTGACGCCGAACCTGCGGGTGCTGTGTGCAGTCAGCTTTCTCGCCGACACCGCGAGCGAACTGGTGTACCCGGTCCTGCCGATCTTCCTCACCACCGTTCTCGGCGCGCCCGCGGCCGTGGTCGGCGGAGTGGAAGGAGCAGCCGAGGCCACGGCCGCGCTGACGAAGATCGTCGTCGGACGTCTCGGGGATCGTCGTCGTAAACGGCCGCTGATCGCCGTCGGCTACGCATTGGCGGCTCTGGGCAAAATTATCGTCGCCGCCGCGATGATCTGGCCGCTCGTACTGGCCGGCCGCTGCGTGGACCGCCTCGGTAAGGGTGTCCGCAACGCACCGCGTGACGCACTGCTCATGGTCGGCGCCGACCCCACCCGCAGGGGTCGCATCTTCGGTATTCACCGCGCCGCCGACACCGCGGGTGCGGTTGTCGGACCGGCGCTGGGGCTGGGCCTCTACGAACTGCTCGGCCACCACATCCGGCCGTTGCTGATGATCGCTGTCGTGCCGGCATTCGCGGCCGTTGCTCTCGTTGCCGCTGTTCGCGAAAAACCGCCCACCGTAACGACATTCGCTGCCGACTCGGCAGTGGTGGATACTCCTGGCCGGTTGTTGCCGGCACGGTTGCGTACGGTGATCACGGTTCTGACGGTGTTCTCACTGGTTAACTTCCCCGACTCCCTGCTGTTGCTGCGCGCTCACCAGCTCGGGTTGTCGGTGGCCGGGGTGATCGTCGGTTACATCGCGTACAACGCCGCCTACGCCCTGCTGTCGTATCCGGCGGGCGCCGTCTCGGACTCGCTGCCACGGCACTTCGTTTTCGCGGGCGGGCTGGTCTGTTTCGCTGTCGGCTACCTCGGTCTGGGCCTGGCGCATTCTCCTGCCTGGGTTTTCGTCGTCCTGCCCGTCTACGGCGGATTCGCCGCGGCGACGGACGGAGTCGGCAAAGCCTGGATCGCCGACCTCGCTCCCGCCGCTCACCAGTCCACCGCTCAAGGGGTCTACCAGGGGCTCACGGGCGCTGCGGTACTCGTCGCCGGGCTGTGGGCCGGTCTGTTCTGGCAGACCGACGGCCGCACGCCGCTGCTGATCTCCGGCAGTGTCGCACTCGTACTCGCCGTCGTGCTCGCCCTGACCGGCAGTCGTCTGTCGCGGGCGGGTGTAGCACACGGTGACGTGGCCCCGGTCGGCCGGTAGCCGGCGAAGCCGGATTCGATACGGGGCTTTCGGCCTGGTCGGCTCGGGCCCTCGTACTCCTGCGTACGGTACTGCCAGGGTACGAGACTCGATCCGTACGCCAGACCGATAGGTCCGGGTTGATCGAGGTGAGGACGGACCATCATGTCCGAGAATTTTCCTGTGTATCCGGTGGCGCTGCGAGGCGATCTCGACGAACCGCTGTCGCGGTGGCTGTGGCTGGTCAAATGGTTGTTGGCGATACCCCATTTCATCGTGCTGTTCGCATTGTGGATCGCCTTCACCGTGCTCACGGTGGTTGCCGGAGTAGTGATCCTGTTCACCGGACGGTATCCGCGAAAGATCTTCGACTTCAACGTCGGCGTCCTGCGCTGGTCGTGGCGGGTGCAGTTCTACACCTACGCCGCCCTGGGCACCGACAAATACCCGCCTTTCACGCTCGGTGCCGCCGATTATCCGGCAGATCTGGAGATCGACTATCCGGAGCGGCTCTCGCGGGGGCTGGTTCTCGTCAAATGGTGGCTGCTGGCGATCCCGCACTATCTGGTGGTTGCGGCACTGGTGGGTGGCGGCGCCACCCTGGGTGGCAACCACGACAGCAATACGGCGATTCCGCTGCTTGGTGTGCTGGTGATCATTGCAGCGGTGGCGCTGCTGTTCACCGGCCGCTACCCCGGTCGGCTGTTCGATTTCGTGATGGGCGTCAACCGATGGCTGTACCGGGTCATCGCGTATGCCGCTCTGATGCGCGACGAGTACCCGCCGTTCCGCCTCGACCAGGGTCCTCGCGAGCACGACTGAACGCACTCACGATTGCCTGCCCCGGCGAGGGCGGCCCTCGCCGGGATTCAGCCCCTTGCATCGAGCCGATCGCCCGAGTGGCTCGGAACCGGAAGTGCATGATTCGCATCGCGGGGAGGGCCAGGGACCAACGGCACTTGTTCCGGCGACCACCGGATCTGTGATCGGCGCCGGCCTACGAGGCAAGCTGAAGGTCACCTCCGCGATGGTGTTCTCGGCGGAGGGTTACCTCACAATTCGGACGAGGAGGTCGGGATATGCGTGCGAAGCCTGGTGACTGGCTGGTTGTCGAAGCCCGTATCGTCGACGGCCCGGCGCGCCGCGGTCTCATCGAGGAGGTGCACGGCATCGACGGCACGCCGCCGTTCCTCGTCCACTGGTCCGATACCGGCCACCGCGCGCTCACCTTTCCGGGACCCGACGCCCGTGTACTCACCAGCGGGGACCTGGACGTGGCGGAAGCGGAGGTGTGGGCACGCTACACGGCCGGGCAGCACAGCACTCGGAGCAGGTGAACGGTACCGATCCGAGCCGGACAGGGTGCAGCGGGCGTTGCCGAAACAGGCAGGAGGCGAACGCGAGAAACGTGCGAAAAACATTGCGGCCGAAGGCAAATCGCTTGCGGCCGTCGCGCTGGGTGAGGTGTCGGACACGATGGTGGTGCACTCGCTCGCAAATCAGCTGTACCACCGGCCGATCACGACGCGAACAGCGATTCCGGTCAGTGAGCCGAACCCCCCGAGGAGTTGTGAAAACGATGTCCGCCACCATGCCCCGAGAACTCGCCGGGATCACCGTCCGCCGGGCCTGCAGGGATTCGCCACCGAATCCGAACTCGTGCTTCGACTCCCCGACGACGGCGTGACGGGCGAGACGAGGCCATGATGAGCAGGCAAGCGGGTTCACCGCCGCCGAGTGACCGGCCGGTGGGTTCGCCACTGCCCCCGCATCGGCAGGGGCGGTGGGTGTGGATCATTCCGATCGCGATAATTCTCGTAGTGTTCGTGGGAACGGTGTGGCTGTCGGGCCTGCGTACTCCGGCGCCGAGTACGCGCACGCTGAATTACAGCGAGTTTCTGTCGGATATCGACTCGCGCCAGATCAAGACCGCCACGATCGAATCGTCCGGCAAGGTCACCGGAACCCTGAACGACGGAAAGGCATATACGACCGCCGTGCCGGCTCAGGCCGGCGCGGGACTGCTCGACCGGTTGGAGAAGGCCGGGGTTACCATGACGGCCACGCCGCCGGATACCGGCGGGTCCGTCGGCTCGCAGATTCTGACGTGGGTCCTGCTGCTCGGCCCGATCGCGCTGGTGATCTGGTGGTTCCGGCGCCTCGGTCGTGGCGCCGGACAGGCGGCGGGCGGGGCATTCGGGGGTGTCGGGAAATCCAGGGCCAAGGTGTTCGACACCGAGCGGCCGGCCACGACGTTCGACGACGTGGCGGGCTATGCCGGGCCCAAGTCGGAGATCAATGAGGTTGTCGATTTCCTGCGCGCGCCGGAGCGATACCGTCGCGCGGGTGCGGTTGCTCCCCGCGGGGTGCTGATGATCGGACCGCCGGGCACCGGCAAGACTCTGTTCGCACGAGCGGTGGCCGGGGAGGCCGACGTGCCGTTCCTGTCGGTGACCGGGTCGAGTTTCGTGGAGATGTTCGTCGGTGTCGGCGCGGCCCGGGTGCGGGACCTGTTCGCGGAGGCGCGTAAGCGCGCGCCCGCGATCGTCTTCGTCGACGAGATCGACGCGCTCGGGTCCCGCCGTGGCGGTACGACGGTAATGGTGGCCAACGACGAACGTGAGCAGACGCTGAATCAGCTGCTGGCGGAGATGGACGGATTCGATCCGGCTGTCGGTATCGTCGTGTTGGCTGCCACCAATCGGCCCGAAGTGCTGGATCCGGCGCTGCTGCGTCCGGGCCGGTTCGACCGGCAGGTCACCATTCCGCTGCCGACGCTCGCCGAACGGGCAGCGATCCTGGCAGTTCACTGCCGAGCCAAACACCTCGCCCCCGACGTCGACCTGCAGGTCGTGGCGCGTGGCACGCGGGGGTTCTCCGGAGCGGATCTGGCGAACCTGGCCAATGAGGCGGCGATCTGCGCAGTCCGTGACGACCGGGAGGTGGTTCGGGCGGCCGACTTCGACGCCGCCCGCGATCGGATCCTGCTCGGTCGTCGGGAAGGATCCAACGTGCTGCTGCCGGAGGAGAAATATGCGGTGGCCGTGCACGAGAGTGGTCACGCGCTGGTCGCCGCGCTGTCGGCGCATGCCGATCCGGTGGCCAAGGTCACCATCCTGCCCGCGGGCCAGACTCTCGGCACCACCGAGCAACTGCCGCTGGTCGAACGGCATCTTTACGGCGAGGATTACCTCACCGACAACCTCACTGTGCGTCTCGGTGGCCGGGCCGCCGAGCTGGCCGTCTTCGGGCACGGCTCCACGGGCGCGGCCAACGACCTGTCCCAGGCCACGGAACTGGCGATCAAGATGGTCCGCGAATTCGGCCTGTCGGCCGCGCTGGGACCGCTCGGATATCCGCAGGGCGGATCGGTTTTCCTCGGCGGCAACAATGCCCTCGACCGGCGAGACCGATTCTCGCCGGGTCCGCGGGACGAGCCGCGCGCGCCCGGTCACCGGTATCCCGAAATGCAGCCCGCGATCGGTCCATCGCACCCGCTCCTTTCCGGCGAATACGCCGATTCCATTTCCAGTGCACAGGACCGATCCCCGCCGCGACAGAGTCGCAATTCCACAGGCGGCGATGGCCTTCGGCCCCTCGCCTGCGACAGTCGTACGGAGGGTGCAATCCGAGGCACACCGTGAACCGCGCTCAGAACAGCACCATGGTGCGCGCGGGCTGTTTGCTCATGGCGGTGCCGGCGGCCCGACCGCGTCGCCGGGACGCCGCCGGGCCGAAGGTCCTTCCGAGGTGAGGGCCCATGGCCCTCACCTGCACCTCGGTGGATCGGCAAAGGTGGGTATGCCGGTAGCCGAGACGATGCCGGCACCAGGTCACCACTTGTGGACGGAACGATTCCGGCCCGGCCGAACGAAACAGGACAGACGCGATCATGGGAACCCTCACGGCATCTCGGCACGACGCGCGGACCTCCGACACGGAGATCGCACCGCTGGCCGAACCTGCGCTCGTACTGGGAGCCGGCATGCTGGCGGCCGCGGTCGCCTGCGTCGGCCGGATACCCGGGTGGGCAGACGATTACGGCGCGTTTCTGGTGTTCTTCGCGCTGATCCTGCACCTGGCGCTCGCGGTCGGGGTGCTGCGCTGGGGCTGGCAGTTGCGTCAGGGGCGGTGACCCTCGCCTCGAATCCGGTACTCGGGTCGGATCCGCCGGACGCTACTGACCGGTGGCGATACGGACCTCGGGGAACGCCGAAGACGGCCCGGCGAGCAGAGCAGCAGGTTGCGATCGCAACGTGCTGTCGAAGAAGGCCAGGGAATAGGCGTCGACGATGGTGAATCCACGCTGTCCGTCGATCGGCCCGGTGAGCCCGAATACCGAGGCCAGCGGTGACCAGTACGGCGCGTCGGTGAAGTTGACATGGAACATGCCGGGGATCTCGACGTAGAAGCGGCTGCGGTCCGGGCTCTCGGCGAAGACGGCTCGCATGGTCGTGAGGGTTCGGCTGATGTCCGTTTCGGTCCAGCCTCCGGAGCGTCGCCGCTCCAGCCGCATCGTGTCGGCGTCTCTGGTCAGCCACATCGCCGGTTGGTGCAGGCCGGAAGCAACGACGTCAGCGGGCATCGCGGCATCCATCATCAGGCAGGCATGCAAGCGGGGATCCTGATGGCACGCTTCGGCGGTCACCATCGCGCCCAGCGAAATTCCGGATGCCCCGAGGTGCCCCAGATCCAGCCGGTTGCCGAGAACGGAATCGGAGTGGTCGAGGTCGGTGAGTCGGTCGACAACGAACGAAACGTCTTGCGCCAGATAGGGAAGTATCCCGGTCGGCATCGGTGCGCCTTGCAGCGACGGGCTGTTCGGCTGTGGGTCGATGCTCTGGTCGATCAGTGGCTGCACCGCCGGCCTGAACCAGCCCTGTACGCGCCGGCCATCGGGAAAGCGGACCGACGCCGCAGTATAGGGCTGGTCCAGTCCGACGACGATATACCCATGGGAGACAAGGAATTCGACGTGAAATGTACTGGCCTGCCGGAAGCCGCCCTGCCCGGTCAGATAGATCAGCACGGGGAACCGTTGCGGGCCCGCTGGGGGAGCGGCCGGGACTGCGTTTGTCGTGACGTAACGGAACTGGTCGAAGAAGAACGGCGGTAGCCTGACCAGACCCGCTGAACCGAGATTCCCGGTTTCCGCTGCCGAGATACCGGCCGCGTCGTCCACATACGGTGCGCGCATCGCGGACTTCACCCCGCGCGTGGGGTACCACACCTGTGCCATGAGCTCTCGCGCTGCTGACGGATCGGCGCTGAACAACTCGTGTCTGCGTGTGTCCGTCCAGTGGTAGGTCACCGTGCCGATGCCGTATGGGCCGGTGGGTGCCGGGAACCGGAACACCGGAAAAACCACCGGCAGCGCCACCGCCGCCCCGAGCACGACCGTTTCGGCGATCGTGACCAGCGCCAGTAACACCGGCCGGCGCGATCGCCACACCAGTGCCGCTGCGACCAGCAAGGCGAGCAGATAGGCGGGGATCATCTGCCATCGTGGACCCTCCGACCAGAACTGAACTGCCGCGGCGGCGGGCGGAACCAACGCCGCGTAACGCCACAGACCAGCCACGCGTGCCGATGACAGCAACGCCAGACAAATACCGACCACGTCTATGACGCATACTGCAATTTCTCCGGGCCGCATTGCTCATGCCTCTCCTGGCTGACGCGCGGCGGTGCGGGCGGAGATATGACCGTTCGCACCGCCGCGCGGTGGGTTCAACGCAGATCCCGCCGCCTCAGCGCGATCAGGCCGATCGCCAGCAGTGCCGCGGTGACCAGTACCTCCCAGAGCAGCGGGACGGCGGTGAAGTGGCCACCGGGCAGCTTGGGCAGGTGGCTGTAGGGTTCGAGGTCGCGCGCCCACTGGGGGAATCTCGCGATACCGCCGAACATATAGATCAGTAGGAAGCCGACGTACACGGCCCACACGCTGGTCGCCCAGCGCGGTAACAGGCCGAAGAACGCTACCGCGACCGCCGCGGTCAGCCAGATCGCGGGCAACTGCACCGCGGCGCCCGCGACGCAGGCCGCGAGTTTGCCGCCCAGGTCGTGTGTCGAGTTGCCGTAGGCCAGGCCCGCGGCCGCACCCGCCGCCAGGACCGCGAGGCTGGGGCCGAGCAGCGCGTAGACGATATGGCTTACCGCCCAGCGAGTTCTGCCGACCGCGCCGGTGAGGACGGCCTCGGCCCGTTCGGCGATCTCCTCGGAGTGCAGCCGCAGCACAGCCGACACCGCGTACGCCGCGGCGGCCATGGCCAGCATGCTGATGGCGATGCCGACGAACATGTCATCGAGCTGACGTGCGCCGCCGATACGCTGCAAGAACTGCTGGAATGCCTCGTTGCTGCCCAACTGCTTGCCGACACTGGTCGCCGCGCTGCCGAACAGTAAGCCGTACAGCGTCAACGCCACAGTCCAGGCGAGCATGACGCCGCGCTGCATCCGCCACGCGAGCCCGAACGGACCCGACAGGCCACGCCCGGCACCGGCGGACCCGGCGCGTTCGGCCAGCAGACCGGAACCGACGTCGCGCCGCGCCAACAGCACATATGCGGCTGCGAGCAGCACCACGACTGCTGCGGTGTGCAACCCCAACGGCCACCAGCGTTCCTGTGCGAACGGCCGGATCAGCACGGTCCAGCCCAATGGTGACAACCACGACAATGTGCCCGAGCCCGCATCGCCCACGGCCCGCACCGCGAACGCCACACCGAGCGCCGCGAGCGCGTAACCGCGCGCAGTGCGCGCGCTGGGACTCACCTGGGCCGCCACCGCGCCGACGCCGGTGAACACCAGCCCGGCCGCGGCCAATCCCGCGCCGTACGCGATCGACCCGGTGACCGGGAGGTGGTAAACGCACAGCATCAGCGCGAACGCCGCGCCGATCACGATGGACGCGCCCGCCGACATCAGGACTGCGGCGGTGAGCCCGGCGAAGCGTCCCACCGACGCGGAGTCGACCAATTCGGTTCGCCCGACCTCCTCTTCGGCGCGAGTGTGGCGGATGACGGTGAGGATCACCGCCACAGCCAGAACCGCGCCCAGTGCCTGCGCCTTCCAGATGGAGACCGCGCCGAGACTGGCGTTGAACACCGGTCCGTACAAAGCGATTTCGGCACGGTTGGCGGAGGTGGCGGTGGCGAATGCTTGCAGATCCGCCGGGGTGCGGTATACGGACCGGATACTGCCCGCGTAGGTGACCGGCATCAGCACGCCGAGCACGAATGTCCACAGCGGCAACACGATCCGGTCACGCCGCAGGAACAAGCGCAGCGACAACCAGGTGCCGGCCAGGCCGGTCGACCGCGACCGCGGCCGACTCCGAGCAGCGGGGGCGAGGGCAACGGTGGTCATGCGGTCACCAACTCCGCGACCGGTGCGTCCGCCGAGGCGAGCCGGTAATGACGCAGGAACAGCTCCTCCAGCGTGGGCGGCTGGCTGACGAGCGTGCGGACGCCGATATCCCCGAGGCGGCGGATCAGCGCGCCGAGGCTCGCCCCGTCGACCTGGCAATGCAGTGTCGAGCCCTCGACGGTGAGGTTCTCGATACCGGGAATATCGCTCAAATCGCCAGGGGCGCCGAGCAATTCGGCAGTGATCGCAGTGCGCGACAGATGCCGCATACTCTCCAGCGACCCGCTGTCGACGGTGCGGCCGGACCTGATGATGGTGACACGCTCGCACAGCGCCTCGACCTCGGACAGGATGTGACTGGACAGCAGCACCGTCACCCCGCGATCGCGTGCCTCACGCACGCACTCCCGGAAAACCTGCTCCATCAACGGGTCCAGCCCGGCCGTGGGCTCGTCGAGCAGCAGCAGCCGCGCGTTCGACGACAGTGCCGATACCAGCACCACCTTCTGCCGGTTGCCCTTGGAATAGGACCGGGCCTTCTTGCGCGGGTCCAGGTCGAACCGCTCGATCAGCTCGGCCCGGCGCGTGGTGTCGATGCCTCCGCGCATGCGTGCGAGCAGATCGATGGTTTCCCCGCCGGTCAGCGACGGCCACAACGTGACGTCGCCGGGCACATAGGCCACTTGGCGGTGCAGTGCGACCGCATCGGCCCACGGATCACTGCCCAGCAGCACGGCATGTCCGGAACCGGCGCGCAGGATGCCGAGCAGGATACGGATAGTGGTGGATTTCCCCGAGCCGTTGGGACCGAGGAAGCCGTGGATCTCGCCCTCGTCGACGGTCAGATCGAGCCCGTCGAGGGCGTGGACATGTCCGAAACTCTTGTACAGATCCCGAATGTCGATGATTGCGGCCATGGAGTCTCCTCGATACACACGCCGGTCCGGAGCCTTGGTCGCACTCCGTGTGTCGAGAGTGCGCCGCACCCCGGCGCCGCGGCCACGGCCGCAAGTCCTCGGTACGAGGGGCAGTTGGGCCTCACCACCGACAGGGTGAGTGCAGCGAATGCGGGCGCGAATAGGTAGCCTGGGAAAGGACCAGCAACCATGGTCGGCAACGATCAGGCCATCGCTCCGATGCTGAACCGCCTGCGCCGCGCCCACGGTCAGCTTGTCGGCGTGATCGCGATGATCGAGCAGGGGCGCGACTGCAAGGAGGTCGTCACCCAGTTCGCGGCGGTATCTCGCGCTCTGGACCGCGCCGGATTCGAGATTGTCGCCACCGGCCTGCGTGAATGTCTCACCGATGAAGGCGCCGGCGGCTCGGAGTCGATGACCGAAGCCGAGCTGGAGAAATTGTTCCTCGCCCTTGCCTGATCGACCTGAGGAGGAAAAGTGGACCGCACCCTGAACCTGGCCCTGGCGACCACTCTGCACGAGACGAGCTTCGACGAGGCCGTCGACCTGACCCGCAACGCCCTGTCTGCGCAAGGATTCGGTGTTCTCACCGATATCGACATGAAGGCCACGCTGAAGGAGAAGCTCGGCGAGGACATCGAAGATGTCCGCATCCTCGGCGCCTGCAATCCGTCCCTTGCTCACCGTGCTGTTGATGTGAATCGTCAAATTGCACTTCTGCTGCCCTGCAATGTGGTCGTCCGTCGGGATACCACAGCCGACGGCACGATCATCGTCGAAGCGATGGACCCCGACCTGATGGTCCGGGTCACTGGCGAACCCGCACTCGAACCCATTGCCGCCGAGGCCGCCGTCAGACTTCGTGCGGCACTCGAATCCCTGCACGATCGGTGACGAGCCCGCCTCGGCGGGACAGGTCTCCGATGGCAGGCTGGAGAGCATGTCTATTTCGGGCACCGGCGCGGCGCGAGTGCTACTGGTCGAGGACGATCGTGCCCTTGCGGACTTGCTCGTGAGCCTGCTGACCGAGGAAGGGTACGTGGTCCGAGTCGCCGAGAACGGTCAGGTCGGTCTGCATCGCGGCTTGACCGAGCAGTTCGATGTGCTGGTCATCGACCGTGGACTGCCGATCCTGGAGGGACTGCAACTATTGCGGGCGCTGCGCGATCACGGCATTCTCACCCCCACTCTGTTGCTCACCGCCCGCGGGACGGTGGCCGATCGTGTCGACGGACTCGACGGGGGAGCGGAGGACTACCTGGTCAAGCCGTTCGAGATACCCGAATTCCTGGCCCGCGTGCGCGCGCTGCACCGCCGCCATCTGGCCACCGTGCCGGCCCTGCCGATCGGAACCCGCAGGCTGATCCCGGCGAACCGCACTGTGATCGACCCCGCCGGCGCGCATCGCGTGGTGGTGCTGTCGGAGCGGGAGTGTGCGCTGCTGGAGACGCTGGCCCGGTCGCCGCGGCAGGTGTTCACTCGTGCCCAGTTGCTCGAATCGGTCTTCGATCGCGCCGATACCGACGGGACCGTGGACACCTACGTGCACTACCTGCGCCGCAAACTCGGCCGCGATGCCGTCGACACCGTGCGTGGTCTGGGCTATCGGCTCGGCGCCCGATGAGGCGGCCGGTCGCGATATTCGCCGAGCCTGCGTTGTTGCGGCGCACAGCTCGCAACGCGGCGCTGCGCTCGGCGCTCGTACTTGCGGTCGTCCTGCTGGTCGCCGGGGTTGTGCTGGTCGTGGTGGATACCCGCACCGGCGACCAGCAGATGGACGCTCAACTGGCGCAGGTGGCCGCCCGGGTCGATGACGCCGACGACCCACCGCCGGGCATGGCGATCGGCATCGGCCGAGTCGGTCGGGACAGCAGTGTCAGCGACAACGCGCCCGCCTCCGCCGCCGCATTGCTGGCTGGGCCGGCCGGTTACTCGTCCGTGCGGTCGGGTGGTGTCGAGTACCGGGCGCTGGTGGTAGAGCGCTCCGATCGCAAGGTTGTTGTGCTGGTCGACACCCGGCCCTGGGAACAACGTCGGCACCGCGTGCTGGTGGCTTTGCTGGTGACCGAACTCGCCGGCCTGGCCGCTGCGGCCGGGGCCGCCGTGTCATTGTCCCGGCGCGCGATCCGTCCCATGCTCGATGCCCTCGCTGTCCAACGCGATTTCGTCGCCGACGCCTCGCACGAATTGAGAGCGCCACTGACGGTGCTGCATACGCGTGCTCAGCTACTGGCCCGGCGCGCCGCCGGTGCGCACCTCGAGCCGGTCTGGCGTGACCAGCTCGACGGTTTGGTCGCCGACACCCGCGCCCTCGCCGACATAGTCGACGACTTGTTGCTGACCGCGGCTGCCGAACACCGGACCGATCGGATCGAGCCGGTCGACCTGGCGGTGCTGTGTCGTGAGGTGGCCGGCAGTGTTGCCGCACATGCAGCCACCCTCGGTATTTCGGTCGAGGTCGTGACCGACGACTCTGCCGCTGCCCCGATCGCCGACGGCATCCGGCCCGCGCTGCGCCGTGCGGTGCTGGCCCTGATCGACAATGCCCTGCACCACGAAAAGCGTGGTGGCACAATCACTGTCCGCGCAGATCGCGGCGGCGGCGAGGTCACGGTGACGGTCCGTGACACCGGTACCGGGCTGGACCCGCGCGACGCTGCGCACCTGTTCCGGCGGTTCGCCCACGGGGACGGCCACAGCACCGGAACCCGGCCGCACGGAATCGGCCTGGCCTTGGTCCAGGCCGTTGTCGAGGCACACCACGGGCGTATCACCGTGGATGGTGCACCCGGCCGGGGCGCGTCCTTCACCCTGGCCCTGCCCGCCGTACGTGACCGGTGATCAGGTCCGAGAATTCTCCAAGAATTGCCGTCTACGCTCCGGGCGACCACGACCGCATCACCCCGACGAGGAGCCCGACCGGCATGGGACCCACCATCATCGACGGCCTGCCTGCCCACGTTCTGCTCGTGCATTTCGTGGTCGTGCTGGTACCACTGGCCGCCCTGCTGCTGATCCTGGCTGCGTGCTGGCCCGCCGCGCGGACCCGGCTCGGATTCCTGGTGCCGCTCACGGCCTTCACCGCATTGGTGACCGTCCCACTGACCACCCACTCCGGCGAATGGCTGGCACAACGAAGCGGCGACGACCCGCTGATACGCCGGCACGCGGACCTCGGCGACCAACTACTGATGTGGTCGGCCGGCACCTTTTTGTTGTCCGCTGTCTGGTGGGCCTTGCACAGCAGGCGCGCGGGGCAATGGTGGCGACCTCGATTCGCCAAGATCGACACACTCACCACGCGCCGTGCCGTCTCGATCGCCCTCGCCACGCTGGCAGTAGCCGTTTCGACCGGTTCGATGATCCAGGTTTACCGAATCGGCGACAGCGGGGCACGAGCCGCCTGGCACGACCGCGCCACCGACCCGCCCGCCGCCGGCCCCGTCCAGCGCTGATAACCCGAACCCACCGACATCGTCAACGGCGACGACTGTCACCCGAGCCTGTATCGACGCGCCGATCAAGGGACGCTCTGAGCGCATGACAGACATCCGCGGCGCGGTCATACCTGTAGCGCTCATCCTCCGGGACGGTCGCCGCATGGGCTACCGGGGTGTCGGTACGGTTGTCTCGTTGCGTATCGCGGACGCCGACGAATCCTCGAGCCCCGCCGGTGTCGGTGGTGTGGTTCGCTCGGCGCGGTTCTTGATGCCTTGCAACATCTTTCGTTCCATGATCAAGCTGCCGGGTTCGAGAAGGTAGCGGTTGAACAGCCGGGTCGCGAGGGATGCGTCCGCAGTGGAGATCCGGTTGCGGCTGACCAGGCGGGTGCCGCCTTCGATCGGGTAGAGGCCGAACGACCAGACCCAATTGTGGTCCTCGGAGCGAAATACGAGGGCGTGTTGTGGGTCGAGGGTTTCGACTCGCATGTGCGGGCCCTCCGGAGCGAGGGTGAAGATTTCGCCGACGGTGGGATGCTGGAATTCGGGGAGGATCGTGTCGGCGCTGTGCATCGGCACGCCGAGCAGGTTGTCGATCCAGTCGTAGCTGTATACGCCGCCTCGGCCGGGGCCGAATTGTGCCAGCCACGGCCAGATCTGCTCGGGGCCGGCGGAGATCGAGATGGCCCGCGTGGTGACGATCCCGGCTGTTACCAGCAGTTCATCGCCCGGCATCTGCCGGGCGATCTCCTCACCGCTCGCACCCCAGGTCAGGACTCTGGTGCGGGCGAAGAGGGGATAGCCGACGGCCAGCCCGGCGAGAAAACTCGCGCCGCCGACGACGGTGGCGGTGATCGTCCTTGTGATGGAAGAACTCATACGCCCAGGGTGCTGTGCTTTCGGCCGGGCAGCCAGGGTCGTTCGGCCCGGATTGCTCGGACGTGTGGCCGGTTGTCTCGAGCAGGCGCGGATGTACAGGCGGTGGTCGTCGGAGGGGCGAAGGTCCCATCGACTGAATGCCTGTGGCTCTGACCGTAACCGCTGTGATCGGACAGAGTCGAAGAGCCGGTTGTCAGGGCGGTGTCTCGCCGGTGCCGCTCGCGATCGTTGTCTGGAAGGCAGGAATCGTGAACAACGAAACACTATTTGCCGCAACGGTTATCGCCGAAACCACACCGAATTCCGGTGACCGTCCGGTGGTGGTCCACTGGCCCGATCCCAGTCCGCTGCGGGACTGGTGGGAACAGATCATGGGTATCGATCCCGGGCGAGCGACCAGCGGGCACCGGAGCGCGCGATGAAGTGGTACGACACGTATCTGCGGCGGATATATCGTGGCGGGCGGCCGAATCGGTGGGCTCGTTGGCAGAATCGGGTGTCGGCAAAGTTGTTCGCCGCAGGCGTGCTACCGCGACGCGCGGCGGCACTGGGCATCCGAGGCCGCCGCAGTGGCCGCCTGATCTGGTTTCCCGTTGTCGTCACCGAGAGCGGTGGTCATCGCTATATCGTGTCGATGCTCGGCGCGGGCACCAATTGGGTTCGCAACCTCACTGCGGTTCACGGTGCGGCGCTACTGCGGCACGGGCGACTGGAATCAGTGCAACTGGTCGAAATCGAGCCCGAGCACCGAGGACCGGTCCTGCGGGAATTTCTGCGCCGTGCTCCCGGCGCCCGCCCGCACATTCCGGTCGATCTCGACGCACCGGAGGCCGATTACGACCGCATCGCCGCCGACTATCCGGTTTATCGCGTCGATCCCTCGCTCCGCTCGGTTCCGGTCACCGGCTGATGTCTCCTCGTCGGCCACGGGCAGCACGCAGACGATCGACAGCCGCGATCGCCGCGTGCAACGGGGCAGGTCCGACGGTGACCGTCGAGTAAGCGGGCCGGACCCGCGATCAGCGGACGCCGCTCTTGTCGAGGTGGTGAGCTTCGTCGACGAAGTCTCGGCGTCCGTGCGCGTGCCCGCCGATTCGCGACTCGAAGACCACCCCGGCCGGAGTAGCGATGACAGCCGCGACGTGGTGACCACGGCCGCACCGGACCCGGAGCAGCACATGCTCGCCACGGCTGCGGCCGAGAGCATCGAGCGCTCGGGCCGCAGCCTGCTGCCGTTCGGCCGTACCGAGGTCGGTTCGGTTGTTCACGGGGTTCATTCCGCGCCCTTCGCTTCGGCGTTCTTCACCTCGACTCTTTTTGCCCGTTCGGCAGGCTCGTGCAGCGGAACGCTGACGGTGAGGATCCCCTTGGCGTAGCTGGCCTCCATGGCATCCTCGTCGGCGCCGGGCGGCAGCGGGACCGAGCGATAGAAGGAGCCGTAACTGAACTCGGAGCGGCCCTTCTCCTCGTGTCGTTCGGCGCGTTCGGCCTTGATTGTCAGCTGATGCTCCTGAACGGATACGTCCACATCTTCGGCCGGATCGATGCCGGGGATCTCCGCGCGTACGACATAGTGGCCGTTCTCGATCATGTCCTCGACGCGCAGTAGCCGAGCGCCCTTGGCCATGGACAGCGGGAAATGGCCCGAGGTGAGAGCGCTCCAGAGATCGCCGATATCGGGCAGTGTCGACTCGCGATGGGCAGGAAACAGGCTCATGATCTCCTCCTGGGAATCGTCGGATCCTTCGATTCCACTGCCGCCGGCTGCCGTATTCCAGGGCACGAGGTGGGGTGGCCGCGCTGACTTCGGTCCCAGGTCCTATGACAGAGGTCCCGCACCCGGCAGCGACATCGTTGTGTGCGAGCAGTGTGTCTACTGCATACGGGCACAGATCGATCAGCGATTTTATGAACCGAGTTACCACCTTGGCCTTTCCCCATTCGGAGTGGGGTGAGATGAGGGCCTCTATCGCGGTCACAAACAGCATCACGGCGACATCAGGCGTGGTTTGTTTGAACGCCGCATGATAAGCGAGCAGGGCACCGCGAACTCGGAGAACAGCGTCCGGGCCGCCCCGCATCGGAAGATCACCGAATATATCCAAGGAGATGAAATCTCTCGCGAGCCCCAAGATCTCCGGGCTGTGTCTGCGTGCAACGGCTCGTTCGGCGTAGGCATCTTCGGCTGGAAGCTGCGGCACCTGATATTCGACTGGACGACCGGTGGCAAAAGCGCAGATCGCCGCCGCAACTTCGGCGCATCCTGCCGCAGCGCGTTGGGACCACTCGCTGGGGCCAGGCCCCGGGGCGAAGATGGTCACCTGTACCTTGCTCGGCGGTGCCAAGAGCAAGCCTGAGGCAGGCGTATCGCTCAGGAGCCCGTCCTCGAAGTCGAGCAGGATTTCGCCACCGAGTCGGCGACTGCCCTCGATGTGGACCTGGTCGCCCAAGACGCGCGTGAAATGTACTGCGCCCGACACGAAGTCGAGCTCGGCCAGCTTCATCTCTACGCTGTAGATCACCGGCGTTCCGAGGTCCCGCGCGGCCACTCGCGTCGATGCGCTCTCGAGAATCGACTCAACGATGCCGCTCTCGATGCCGGTCGACGCCACTATCGAGATGTCCGGCCCCGACCAGCGCAGCACAAAATGGGCTCCCCTCTGATCACCGACCGTGAGGGTGCGTCCCTCGCCGTCGCCACCTGTCCCCCATCCCAGGTTGCCGAATCGCTCGCGGGACAGGTTCGAGAACCCACGCTTCGAACAGCACCTGGGTCGTATCGCCAGGCAGCCCGATCGAGTCGATGCGATACTGCGCAGCCGGCTTCATCCGCCAAGAGTGAACCAGCCTCCCTGGAACGGTCAAAACCCGCACGATCATCGGGTATGCGGGTGCGCTCGGGCTGCTGCTGCCGGTGTGTCAGACGTCCACAGCTGGCCGCCTGCGGGGAATCTTTGGTGGCCGCTGACAAGGACGAAAGCCATCGGAATCGAGGCCCTCGGCATCGGTTGCCGGTGTACCGGGGCAGGGACTTCGATACCGGCCGGGGCCTGGTTGAACAAGATCGAACGGCGCATCCTGGGACTCAACTGGCAGGTGTGGTGGGCCCCCGCGGACGCTGCCTACATCGCCTGCAGCCCAGAATTCCCCACGATCCTGCACAGTGATCCGTCCTCTCCGCTCGCGGCGATGAACGGTTTGGAGAACGACATCCGTCGCATGCTGGCGTCCTCCTCTACGCCGGCCTACAGGGGTTGCCAACCGTGAATGCTGCGGGGATCGCCGTGGCAGTGGTCGTGCCGGTGCTGGGCACTGTTGCCGATTCACGCCTTGTCGGCTGTGCCGGTCTGGTGCACCGGAGACACCCATAGGGCGGCCAGCACCGCTGCTGCGGTCACCGCACCGCTGACGATCGCGAAGGCCGTGCTGTCCAGACCGGGCGTGTAGGCCGCGGTGACGTTGACCATTGTGTGCAGCAGGATCGCGACACCGGCGCTACCGCCGGAGCGATCGTGCAGCCATACGATCAGGACGCGGACGGCAACAGTGCCCAGGAACCAGCCGCCGATCCACCGCATCGGATGCCCGGCCTGCCACAGTGGAACCAGATGCCACGCAGCCCAGAACACACCCAGTCCCAGCCCGGTTCGTATCAATCCGAACCTTGCTTGCAGTTCGTCGGTGGCATAGATCGTCCAGCCCAGCTCTTCGCAGGTTGCCGCGACCATGAACACTGCTGTCACACCGGGAATCGCAGCCAACGACAACGGTTGCGCCGGGCCGGTCTCGTTCGCGATCCTCAGGACCGCGACCGAAATTCCGCCGATCACCGGTGCCAATGCGATCGAGAGTACATACCAGCCCCACCGCGCTGGTGGGCGATCGACTGTCCGTCCCACCAATGCCGCTACGCCCGAGGCGCCGGATTCCCGCCACACAAGACCGGACGCTGCCAGGACCGGCACCGTCACCATCACCGCACTTGCGGGTAACCGCATCGCGCCGATGTGCACGCCAGTGTGGGCGGTGCCGAGCAAGAAGTACGGAATCGACACCACCGCAACGACACTCAAGAACAAGAAGGGGTGCCGCGAACCACGCACGCGGCAACCCTACCTCGCTTCGGTCGGCGCGTTGGCATGGCAGCAGCAACATCCGCCGCGCCGGCCAGACCACCGGATAGGGCAATGCGCGGGGTCAGGCCTCGGGGGTGATCCGGTCGAGGGTGACCCGTCAAATCCGGGCAGGCGTCCGCTCGTCGTCAGTGGTGGTAGCACCACCACGGGAGTGCACGCCGATCGGCAGCTCCAGATAGCCACGAGGGGAGGTGGTGGAGTTCCGGGTTGGGTATTTGAGCCGGCCTGCTCGGTCGCAAGCGGAGGGCCCGAGCATCGCGCAGTTCGGCGGCACCCTCGAGGTGGGCACCTCACCATTCGGGAGTGAGGATGTCGGTGCGTAGGTCCACCGGCTCGGCAGGATCGTGGACGCCGAGGGCCACCGCGGCTGCGTGACGGCAGCCCGACCGGCGATCACGGCTCGCCGCCTCCGCACTGATCGGTGAGCGAGGACCTCATCGACGACTCGATCGTGCCGTTTCCGGCCCAGCCGGCGCCGGTACCGCACGGCCATGATTGCCGGTGTCCGGACGGTGTCGCGGAGTCGGCCGACACCGCTGGACTCGTACCCGATGTCCCTCCTGCCGGTGACTTTCGGCCGTCCCGGCGAACGGGGTCCACGCGCGATGCTGAAACCCAGCGAAAACGACGATACCGAGGACCGACCCGGCCGTTGGAGGCCATGATGACCACTACACATCTCGAGCACGACACATTCCGCGCGGCGCTGGCGCTGGCGGCCCGTGCGCCGTCGGTGCACAACACACAACCCTGGTCGTGGCGGATGGGGGACAGTACCCTCCAGCTGTACGCCGATCCGAGCCGGCAGCTGATGCATACCGACCCGGACGGCCGTGACCTGATCCTCAGCTGCGGCGCTGCCCTGCATCATCTGCGGATCGCCGCGCGTGGGCTGGGCTGGGACTCCGTCGTCCATCGGCTGCCGAACCCGGACGACCCGGACCACCTGGCCGCCGTCGAATTCCACGCGGCGGAACCGACCATCGCAGCGCTGCGGCTCAGCCAAGCGATCTCCGACCGCCGCACCGACCGTCGGCGCTACACGTCCTGGGAGGTTCCCGCCGCGCACGTGTCGGCCCTCGCGGCCGCCGCTGCGGAGTGCGGGGTCGTCGTACGCGACATCGAAGACAGTTGGGCCAGAGCGCAACTGGTGCACGCCTTCGAACGTGCCGCGTGGCAGCACACCCGGGACTTCGGTTACGGTGCGGAACTGTCCCGATGGAGCGGGCGGCACGCCGCGACCGTGGGTGTTCCCGCCCGTAGCGCGGTCGCGGCGACCGATGCCACTACGCGGCCCTTCGCGGACCCCGGTCTGCCGCAGGCTGTTCTGCGCGACACCGAGGGCGCCGACCGGATGCTGTTGCTCGCCACTGCCGGCGACGACCGGCTGTCGCGGCTGCGGGCCGGCGAGGCCACCAGCGCAATCCTGCTCACCGCCACCATGTTCGGCATGGCGACCTGCCCGCTCACCGAGCCCCTGGAAGTACCGGCCACCCGCGCGGAGATCCGCGACCAGGTGATCGGCGACAGCGGATTTCCGCAGATGATCATTCGAATCGGCTGGGCGGCAACGAGTTCGGAGCCGTTGGCGCCGACACCGCGGCGGCCCTTGGACGAGTACGTACATCGGTTGTGAACCGATCCCGAGAGTTGAGAGAGGTGATCACCGTGCCTCGATATTCGTCGATGCCGGTGCGGATCTGGCGGCAGTTGCCGTGCAGCCGTAGTCCTTTGATGCGACCGTCCGACCGGGCGGAGGCGCTGATTCGTATCGCCGCCGCTGCGGTCATGCTGGCGGCGATCCCGGTGGCGGGCGCCGCCGGGACGGCGGAGTATTCGTCCGCCCAAGTGTCCATCGCCGCTGAGAACGCATCGAAAACCGATGTGGCGGCCACGATTTCGGATGATCCGGTAACTGTGGTCCGATCCGATGCGGCGGGGCAGGCGATCCCGCGGACCGACGCCACGGTTACCTGGACGTACGGCGGGCATACGGGCCACACGGTCATCGCTGTAGCCGGCCATGCTCATCGTGGAGACACGGTGCCGGTCTGGGTCGATCGCGACGGACGGCAGACCGATCCGCCGCTCGACGCGGATGCGGCCGCCTCGCGCGGTATCGGCGCCGGTGTCCTCCTCCTGGTTGCGATCTGGTCCTCGGCAGTCGCGCTCGTCGTATTCACCCATCGGCAGATACTGCGGCTGCACACCGCCGAATGGGCGCGGGAGTGGCGACTGCTGACCGACCACCCGCTCGGACAGGGCAGATAGGTCCCCGTCCAGCTCTCTCGAAGGAGATCCGATGACCGAGCAGAACACCTCCAACACCCCGGACCCGGAAGCGCCGATCATCGCGGCGGTCGACGGTTCGGCCGTGTCGTACAGCGCAGCCGCGTGGGCGGCCGCCGACGCCGCTCTGTACGGCAGCCGACTGCACCTGATCACCTCCATCGCGGTCCCTCCGGGCTTCGGTCCAGCCATGATGACCGAGCTGGACTGGCTGCGGGTCGAGGGTGAGCGGGTCCTCACCGAGGCCGAACGGATCGCGCGCACCGCCGTGCCGGGCGACGAACTGTCGATCACCAAGGAGATCACCGCCGGCCACATCGTGGGTGAACTCGTGGAACGGTCGCGGAGCGCGCGGATGATCGTCGTCGGCAGTCGCGGGCTGGGCGCAGTGCGCCGCGGACTGCTCGGTTCGGTCGGCGCCGCGACGATCAGGCATGCGCACTGCCCGGCGGCGATCGTGCACTCGATCTCCGCTACCGATCCGGTACTGATGGCCCGGCCGGTGGTCGTCGGTGTCGACGGCAGCGAAAACAGCATGCCGGCGTTGCGGATCGCATTCGAGGAGGCGTCACGCCGCAAGGTCGGCGTGATCGCGGTCCATTCGTGGAGCGACATGTCCGCCGCCCTGGACATCTCGGTCGACGGCTGGAAAGCCATCCGTGTGACCGAGGACGCCGTATTCGCCGAGAGCATGGCCGGCTGGACCGAGCGCCACCCGGACGTGACGGTACAGCGCATCCTGGTTCAGGATCATCCGACCCGCGCCATCCTGGACATCTCCGACCGAGCCCAGTTGGTGGTGGTCGGCAGTCACGGTCGCGGCGGGTTCACCGGCATGTTGATCGGGTCGACCAGCAGCGCGCTCGCGCATTCGGTGGAGTGCCCGATCATCGTCGCGAGGGGGCCCGGCGCGTGATTCCCGGGAGATTCACCGCAGCGGCGCCGACCACACCAGGTGGGTGCCGCTGCCGTCCTCGGTGACCGGCCGGACCGTACAGCTGCCCCCGCGGGACCGTGCCCGGCACTCCAGGTTGTCCAGGCCGCTGGCGGTGATGCCGGCGGGTATGCCGCAGCCGTCGTCGGTCACCGCGATGGTGAGGTCGTCGTCGACGGTGATGTCGAGGTCGATGGTGTCCGGCCGACCGTGGCGGACCGCATTGCTGACCGCCTCCCGGACCACCGCCTCGGCATGCTCGGCGAGTTCGGTATCGACGACCGACAGCGGGCCCGACACGCGCACGGAGGTCCGGATCGGTGCGTCGCCGACCTGCTGCCGGACCGCCTGTTCGATACGTTGCCGCAGATGCGCGCTCGGCAGCGTCGATCCGTGCAGGTCGAAGATCGAGGTGCGGATCTCCTGCACCACCTCCTGCAGGCCGTCGACAGCGTTGCTGATCCGCGTCTTCACGTCCGGAACTCGCGTGCGAGGTACGGTGCCCTGCAACGACATTCCGATCGCGAACAGTCGCTGGATCACATGGTCGTGCAGGTCGCGAGCGATCCGATCGCGGTCGGCGAGCACATCCAGTTCCCGCATCCGGCGCTGGGTTTCGGCCAACTGCATCACCAGTGCCGCCTGGTCGGTGAATGCCGCCGCCAGCTGCAGGATTTCGTCGTCATACGGGGAGGATCCGACGGAACGCACGGTGATCAATACGCCGGAGGTCGCCTCCGAGGCGTAGAGCGGCAGCACGAGCGCGGGGCCGGCGTCGGGGATCGGATTCGCCAGGTCGGTCCGCTGGGCATCATCGATGCGCTGCGGAGTGCGATCGGTGAAGGATTTGCCGATCACGCCGCCGGAAACGGCCATCGCCGTGCCGAGCTTCGCGCCCGCGCCCGAGATGTGCGTGATCCGCAGTCGATCGGAATCTCCGGGCGACAGGTCCGGATCGTCGGGCACGGCGAGCACCGCCAACTGCGACCCGGTCAGTACTCGGGCCTTGCCGACGAGGTGGGTGACAACCTCGTCGTATTCGGTGCATGCCAGGAACTCGGTGGTGAGCTCACCGATGGCCTCGATCCACGCCTGGCGGGTGCGCGCCGACTGGTACAACCGTGCGTTGTCGATCGCGATACCGGCGGCCGCGGCCAGCGCCTGGACGATCAGTTCGTCGTCCTCGGTGAACGGCTGACCGTCGGCCTTCTCGGTCAGATACAGGTTGCCGAAGATCTCGTCCCGGATACGCACCGGAACTCCGAGGAAGGTCCGCATCGGCGGGTGGTTCGGCGGGAATCCGACCGAGGCCGGGTGTTCCGTGAGGTCGTCCAACCGGATCGCCTCCGGCCTGCTGAACAGCACGCCGAGCACACCGTCGCCCTGCGGCAGGTCGCCGATTCGCGCCCGTGTCGCCTCGTCGATGCCGTGATAGATGAACTGGCTCAGCCGGTTGTCCTGGCCTCGTACTCCCAGCGCACCGTAGTGCGCATCCACCAGGCTGATGGCCGTGCGCACGATGGTGGTGAGTGTTTCCGACAGGTCCAGGCCCGCAGTAACCGCCAGCATCGCATCGATCAGGCCGTCCATCCGGTCCCGGACGTCCATGATCTGGTCGATCCGCAGCCGGGCCTCGTTGAGCAGTTCGCGTAGCCGTAGTTGTGACAGGGCGCCACGAGCGGAATACGAACTTCCCCCGTCGGGCTGGCTCATATCGGTGTCCGATCGTCCGATTGTCGATGCGGCTAACGGGCGTCCATCAGGCATTTTACCCTCGCAAGCCGATCGGTCCGGCCGGCGCCGGGCCGTCTACCCCGGGGCGGGGACCTCCGCCTCCGGCGGAGCGGTCATCGACCCGGGCCCGGAGCCGGCGATGGGACATGGTCCCGGCAAGGGGATACGCCCTGTGATCGAGGGCCCTTCGCAGCTGCGCGACTGTGGCCGATGGTCACCGGGACACGGTGAGTTCGGCTCTCCCGGCAATGGCCCGAACGCGCGATCGTGGGTCGATGAGCCCGGACCGGAACATCGGGGGACCTGTGGTCGTCGGAGTCGACGGATCCACCGTCGCCATGAACGCCCTCCGGTGGGCGGCCTACCTCGCCAACGGGCTGGATGCACCGCTGACGGTTTTGCATGCCCGGCCGGTGCCGCACGCGCGGCATCCGGCCGCGCCCGGCTCGCCGGCGGCCGCCGATGTCCTCGGGCATGCCGTCGCATTGGCGCGAACCTGTACCGACGCACTACATCTCGACGGCGTGTCCTGTCCCGGTCCGGCCGATTCCGCTCTGATCGAGGCGAGCGAGCGGGCACGGCTGGTGATCGTCGGGGCCCAATCCATCTACCACTCGCAGCTGATCGGCCCGACCACGATTCATGTCGTGACCGGCTCCCGGTGCCCGGTCGGGGTGTGGCGCGGGACCACCGGTCGGCCGATCCCACGGCAGGAACCCGTGCTCGTCGGGGTGGACGGAACCGAGATCGGCGATCAGGCCGTCGGTTCGGCATTCGAGTTGGCCGCCGCGCTGGGCGCGCCGCTGGCCGCTGTACATGCCTGGGCGCCGGGCATCGCGCCGCTGGGGCAGCCCGATGGCGCCGCAGTGGCGCGGACCTTGCTGTCTCGGGCCCTGGCACCGTGGCGGGAGCGATATCCCCGGGTTGCGGTCACCGCCACAGCCGCGGCAGGCAGCACGATATCGGTGCTGATCGCCCGGTCCGCGCATGCTCAGATGCTGGTGCTGGGTAGCCGGGGACGGCACAGCGCAGCTGCGGTCCTGCTGGGTTCGACGAGCCGCGACCTGCTGCATCGGTCGCTGTGCCCGGTACTCGTGTGCGGCCGCTCGCAAGGTGGCCGCGACACGATCGAGCCGGGCCGGCTGTCCGGTCGGCGCTCGCAGGGACTTCCGGCCCCGGCGGCGACGACCGCCGACCCTGCCGATGATGCCGCCGTCGGCGTGGAATCGACTGGGACGCAACCCGTATCGCGGGTCGAGGTGAAATCCGGCGAGTAGCCGGTCCGGAAGCCGTGTTCTGCTCCGGCCGATAGAAAGGCGGGTGGCGATGTCGGTCGTCACTGTGACAATGAATCCCGCGATAGATATCGCCGCCGGTATTCCGCAACTGCGGCAGACAGAGAAAATGCGCTGCGACACACCACGATTCGATCCGGGCGGCGGCGGAATCAACGTCGCGCGCACCGTGCTGGCCCTCGGCGGCGAGCCGACGGCGGTCTTCCCGTCCGGCGGGCACTCCGGACGTCTGCTGGAACAACTGGTCGCCGACGCCGGGGTATCGACGCACCCGGTGCAGGTGACCGGCTGGACCCGGGAGAGTTTCTCGATCACCGAGCGATCCACCGACCGGCAGTATCGGTTCGTGCTGCCCGGCGCAGCTCTGACCGCGGAAGAGCAGGATCGATGCCTCGATGCGGTAGCGAAGGCACTCGCTACGACGGGAGCCCGGTTCCTGGTGGCCAGCGGCAGTCTGCCGCCCGGCGTATCACCGGCTTTCTACCAGCGGCTGGTCGAGCGGGCCGCACTGCTGAGGGTCCCGGTGGCCGTCGACACCTCCGGCGAAGCGCTGCGGCATCTGCAAGGCCCGATCGAAGTGCTCAAGCCGAGCGTACGCGAGCTCAGTGAGTGCGCCGGACGGCCGCTACGCACTCACGACGATCAGATCGCCGCCGCACGCGAACTCATCGCCGCCGGTGTGGCTCGGATCGTGGTCGTCTCGCTCGGCGCCGACGGCGCGCTCCTGGTGACCGCGGACCTCGGGCGATGGTTCCCGCCGATCACGCAGCCGGTGGTCAGCGGTATCGGGGCGGGTGACGCGATGATGGGAGGCCTCGTCGTGGCGCTGGCGCGGGGATGGGATCTCGGCGATACCGTGCGGCTGGGTATCGCCGCCGCGAGCGCGGCGCTGGCGGTACCCGGGACCGGCCCGGGGCGCCCCGAGCACATCGCCGAACTGTATCGCCGGCTCACCGAGGACACGGCGGAGAGCACGCCTGCGCCGGCCTGGTCCGCCGATTGACACCGGCCATGGCCGGAAGTCTGTCCCGATGAGGACCAAGGTATCTGCCCAGACCCGCCGGATCACGACAGGATGGTGGCAACGGATCGGCAATTTCCCAGTCGCGCAACGCGTCGACGGTTGCCGGTGAAGGTCGCCACCATGGCCGGTTTGCACACGCTGGACACGGGCTTTCTCGAATTGGAGGAGGCCGATCGGCACGTCAGTCTGGGTATCGGCGTAGTGGCGGTGATCGCCGGCGCACCTCCGGCCCGGGATCGCCTGCGCGCCCGGCTGCTGGCGATCGCGGATCGACACCCGCGACTGAGGCAACGGGTACAGCGGGCGCAGTGGGATCTGGACGCTCCGGTCTGGGTGGACGACCCGGCCTTCGATCCGGACCATCACCTCCGCTGGATCGCGTTGCCCGATCCCGGCGACGAACAATCCTTGCGGGATGTGGTCGCCGACGAACTCGAACAGCGTCTGGATCCGGACCGCCCGCTGTGGCGCTGCGTGGTGATCGAACGTATCGTCGATGACCGCTGGGCGATGCTGATCCAGGCACACCATGCCATGGTGGACGGGATCTCGGGCTTGTCCCTGCTCGAAAGTTTCTGCGACCGAACCGATTCCGATCGGCCGAACCCGGCGGCACCGCGGTCGCCGCGCATCGACCCGCTGCGGCCGGCCGGTCATCTGGTGAGGTTGTCCACAGCGGCGCCGGGACGTGCGCTGTCGCTGGTGCGCAGCCTGGTGCCGGTCGTCTGGGCCGCGGTGGCCCCGGCCGCCCCGTCCTCGTTCAACGGTCCGATCGGATTCGGTATCACCGGCGACTACGACAGCACCCCCGACATCGACGTTCTGGCTGCCGGTATCGAGCGCGGCCTGGCCGAGTTGCTGCTGCGAGCGCGCGTCGCCGAACCGATGCGGGAGCTCGAATCCGGCGGCTGATGCCGAACAGGGCGATCGGACCACGAGTGCGGGACTTTGGACCGCATCGGTGGCGGCCGGTTCTTCCTACCGTGAGGACATCCGGCGCTCGGCCGGAATGTCTCCCGAGGAGGACGCGATGGACCGGCAGCACAACGACGACCCGCACCACCTGGCTTCGGCCGCAGTGGTGGTCGGTATCGACGGCTCGCAGGCAGCGGACCGGGCGCTGATGTGGGCCGCCGAGGTGGCCGACCGGCGCGGGCGCGAATTGCTGATCGTGCACGGCCTGCAGTTGGACCGGCTGGCAGAGGTGTACAGCCGATACGATGTGACGATCACTCCGGTGGTCGAGGCGATGCACGACCGCGGTGAGGTATACACCGGCACGGCCGTGGACAAGGTGCGGCAACGGTATCCCGCGCTGCGCCTGTCGTCCATGGTGGCCGACGGTGACGCCGGCTCGTTGCTGGTGCGACTGAGCGCGACCGCTTACCGGGTCGTGATCGGCGCCGGCGAGCGCCCGGCACACATGGGTTCGATCCTGGTGCCGGTCACCGGTCACGCGCACGGCGCGGTTGCGGTGGTGCGTGCGGATCCCGATGCCGATGACGCGGTGCGGACCGGCGGCCCGGTGGTCGTCGGGATCGACGGCGGCCCGGTCGGCGAGCCCGCGCTCGCCGTGGCCTTCGAGGAAGCCGCGGAGCGCGGCGCCGAACTGGTGGCCGTGCATGTCTGGGCGGACGCCAATCTCGGGCAGTACGCCGACTACCCGTACATCCTCGAGTCGGTGCCGTCCATCGCGGTGGAGGAGGAGGCGCTGCTGGCCGAGCGGCTGGCGGGATGGCAGGAGAAGTATCCCGATGTCGCGGTGACCCGGATGATGTATCCGTCCGATCCGGCGGATGTACTGGTCGACTGGTCGAAACGGGCCCGACTGGTGGTGGTCGGTAGCCGTGGGCGTGGCGGATTCCGTGGCCTGCTGCTCGGGTCGACCTCGAATTCGCTGGTGCAGCACGCGCACTGCCCGGTGATGGTCGTCCGGGACGAGGCGTGAGAACGAATGCTGCCCGAGGGCCTGCGCGCCGGGGACTTTCGGCCGTCTCGCGGGGCCGGGCCGGCGCGGGAAGCTGAAGTCATGACGAACTTTCACGGTAGAAGTGCACTGGTCACCGGCGGGGCGCGCGGTATCGGTGCCGCCGTCGTGGCCGAGCTGGCGAAGCAACAGCTCGGCGTGGTGATCGGGGATCTGCTCGAGCACGACGGCCGGGCTGTCGCGGACTCGCTGGGACCGTCGGTGACGTTCCGGCGGCTCGATGTGACAGACGAGAAAAATTGGCGCGCAGTGATTTCCGAGGCCGAAGCGGAATTCGGGCCGCTCGCGGTGCTGGTGAACAACGCCGGAATCGTGGATTTCGGCGGTGTCGACAGCGAAACTCCGACGGCTTTCCGGCATGTCCTCGATGTCAACCTGTACGGGGCGTGGCTCGGAATGCGAACGGCCGTACCGCGATTGCGCGCCGCGGGCGGGGGAGTGATCGTCAATGTGTCGTCGACCGCAGGCCTGGTCGGTTATGCGGACCTGGGCGCCTACGCGGCGAGCAAATGGGGCCTGCGCGGACTGACGAAGTCCGCCGCGCTGGAGTTGGGGCACGACGGTATCCGGGTCTGTTCGGTACACCCCGGACCGATCCACACTCCGATGACGGCCGGCATGGACGACTCGTCGGCGAGCACACAGCCGCTGCCGCGCTTCGGCGAACCGGAGGAGGTCGCGGCGATGGTGCGGTTCATCGTCACCGAGGCCACCTATTCGACCGGTTCCGAATTCGTCGTCGACGGCGGCGCCACCGCGGGGCAGGTCGTCACCGTTCCCGCGGAACGCCGCACCGAGGATTGGTGAGAGGTCCTGCGATGTCGGCTCAGCATCCCGATCGGGAAACCCTGTATGCCGCACTGGCGCTGGCCGTGCGCGCTCCCTCGGTACACAACTCGCAGCCGTGGCGGTGGCTGGTGGGCGACACCACTGTGCACCTCTACGCCGACACCTCCCGGCACCTGCTGTCCACCGACCCGGATCAGCGTGATCTGCTCGTGAGTTGCGGTGCGGCGCTGCATCATCTGCGGATCGCGGCGCTCGGGCTCGGCTGGGGAACCCGCGTCCATCGGCTGCCGGACCCGGCCGCTCCCGATCATCTCGCCGCGGTCGAATTCCACCGTGCCGAGCCGACTCTCGCCGATCTGCGAATGAGCCGGGCCATCGAGGACCGCCGGTGCGACCGCCGCCGCTACACCTCGTGGGAGGTGCCCGCGGCACACGTGGCCACCATGGTCGCGGCCGGAGCGGCCTGCGGGGTCATCGTGCGCGACATCGATGACGGTTCGGCGCGCGCGGATCTGGAGCGCGCCTTCGTCTCCGCGGCCGCACAGCATGCCCGCGACGACCACTACACGGCCGAATTGGCTCGATGGAGCGGCCGACACGCCGCGACGTCGGGAGTGCCGGCTCGCAGCACGGTCGCATCCACCGGCGCGACGGTGCGCCCGTTCGCGAATCCCGTACTGCCGCAAGCTGTCTTGCGAGACATCGACGGTGTGGACCGGATGCTGCTGCTGGCCACCGGCGCGGACGATCGCTTGTCGCGGTTGCGGGCGGGCGAGGCGACCAGCGCCGTGCTGCTGACGGCGACCATGCTCGGCATGGCCGGTTGCCCGCTCAGCGAGCCGCTGGAACTGCCCGGCACCCGCTCCGATATTCGCCGAGACATCCTCGACGACAGCGGATTTCCGCAGATGATCATCCGAATCGGCTGGGCGGCAACAAGTGCGGATCCGCCGCCGCCGACCCCCCGCCGCCCGCCGGCCGAAGTCATCGCGGCGCTCGATGCCGACCGACGATGAACCAGAACCCGACAAGTGACAGTCCGAGGAGAACGATCATGAGCCAGTCCCTTTCCCATCCGGTCGACCCCGATGCGCCGATCGTCGTCGGCGTCGACGGATCAGCGATGTCGTCCCGGGCCGTCGCCTGGGCGGCGGTGGAGGCCGCGCTGTACGGCTGCCCCTTGCACCTCGTCGATTCCGTGGCCGGGCCCGCGAGTATCGGCCCCGGCATCGCGTGGGCCGGAATCGACTACGAATGGCTGAACACCGAGGCCCAGCGTGTGCTCACCGAGGCGGCCGGGATCGCGCGGTCCGCGGTACCCGATGGAAATCTGCAGATCACCACAGAAGTGACCTACCAAATGGCCATCGTCGACCTGGTGCAGTTGTCGAAGACCGCGCGCCTGATCGTCGTCGGCGACCGTGGTCTGGGGGCGGTCGGCCGTGCGTTGCTCGGTTCGGTCAGTTCCGCGGTGCTGCACCATGCCTTCTCGCCGGTCGCCATCGTGCACTCGACGGCGGCCACCGGCGCCGAGGCGGCCGTCGCGCCGGTGGTCGTGGGGGTCGACGGCACCGCCAACAGCCTGCCCGCGCTGGAGATCGCGTTCGAGGAGGCATCCCGGCGCAAGGTCGGCCTCACCGCGGTCCATGCCTGGAGCGACATGTCCGCGGGACTGGAACCGTCCATCACCGGCTGGGACGCCATCCACGACTCCGAGCAGGCCGTCTTCGCCGAGAGCATGGCCGGCTGGACCGAACGTTACCCGGACGTCACCGTGCACCGGATCCTCGCGCGCAACCATCCGGCCAAGGCCCTGCTCGAAGCCGCCGAGCACGCCCAGCTGATCGTGGTCGGCAGTCACGGTCGCGGCGGCTTCACCGGCATGCTGCTCGGCTCGACCAGCAATGCGCTGGCCCATTCGGTGCACTGCCCGATCATCATCGCCCGCAGCCACCGGACCGGCCCCGACACCGGGGACGCGCGATAGCCGCGGCTGCCACGAAGCCGGCTCAGCGCAGCGGCGCCGACCACACGAGTCGAGTGCCGCTGCGCTTCTGCGTGCCGACCGTCGCGGCCGGCGACACCTCGAAGGTGCCGTCGCTGTCCGCGGCTCGGCGGGCCAAATTGGTGAGTCCGCTGGCGGTCACCGATTCGGGCATACCCCGCCCGTCGTCGGTGACGGTCACGGTGAGGTTGTCGGCGACCGCGATATCGACGTCGATGGTGGCGGCGCCGGAGTGCCGCACCGCGTTGCTGACCGCCTCCCGCACCACAGCCTCCGCATGGTCGGCGAGTTCGGGGCCGACGACCGACAGCGGCCCGGTCACGCGCAGCGAGGTGCGGATCCCGCTGTCGCCGGACTGCTGCCGGATCGCTTGTTCGATGCGCTGGCGCAGCCGGGTGTTGGACACGACCGATCCGTGCAGATCGAAGATCGCGGTGCGGATCTCCTGGACGACGTCCTGGAGGTCGTCGACGGCATCGCTGATCCGCACCTGAACTTCCGGGATCCGAGTGCGGGAAACCGTGCCCTGCAACGCCATTCCGATCGCGAACAGTCGCTGGATGACATGATCGTGCAGGTCCCGGGCGATCCGGTCCCGGTCGGTCAGCACATCCAATTCCCGCATCCGACTTTGGCTTTCGGCCAGTTGCCGAGCCACCGCGGCCTGATCGGCGAATGCGGTGGCCAGATCCGTGGTCTCGGCGTCGTAGGGCATGGCTCCGGTGTCGCGCACCGCGATCAGCACCCCGAATGCGGAATCCTGGGTGCACAACGGCAATGCCAGGGCCGGCCCGGCCACCGGGAAAACCGTCGCCAGGTCGGTGTCGCGCACATCTTCCAGGCATATCGAACCGCGACCGCCGAACACCCGGCCCGCCGTGCTGTCCGCCAGCGGCAGCTTCCGGCCGACCTGCGCCTCGCTGTCCGGACCGGCGGCGTAGGTGACCACCAGCACGTCGGTCTCGTCGCTGACGGCCGGATCAGGGCAGACCGCCAGCAGTACCTGCCGGGACGCCGTCAATTCCCTTGCCTGGCCGACCAATTGGGCCAGCACCCGATCGGATTCGGTGCCTGCCAAAAATTCCGTCGTGAGGTCCCGGATCGCCTCGATCCACGCCTGCCGGGTTCGTGCCGACTCGTACAGCCGGGCATTGTCGATCGCGATGCCCGCAGCCGCCGCCAGCGCCTGCACGATCAATTCGTCGTCCTCGGTGAACAACTGCCCGTCCGACTTCTCGGTGAGGTACAGGTTGCCGAAGATCTCGTCGCGGATGAGCACCGGTACGCCGAGAAAGGTGCGCATGGGCGGGTGATTCGCCGGGAAGCCCACCGAGGCGGGGTGTTCGGCGAGGTTGTCCAATCGGATCGCCTCGGGCCGGTTGAACAGCAGGCCGAGGACCCCGTGTCCCTCGGGCAGGTCACCGATTCGTGCACGAGTGGCCTCGTCGATGCCCTGGTAGATGAACTGGCTCAGCCGGTGGTCGCGCCCGCGGACACCGATTGCGCCATATCGAGCATCGACCAGGCTGATCGCCGTGTGCACGATCGTGGTCAGTGTCTGAGCGAGATCCAGGCCGGAGGTGACCGTCAGCATCGCGTCGACCAGACCGTCCATCCGGTCGCGGACATCGATGATCTGCTCGATACGATCCTTGACCTCACCGAGCAGCTCTCGCAGCCGCAACTGCGAGAGTGTGTCGCGTACCGAGTGAGGTTCTTCTCCCAGGTCTGCGGGCATAGCGGAAACTGTGGCCTCCCGAAGAGCCGGACGAGATATCGCTGAATTGTATCC
The DNA here is from genome assembly GCF_000381925.1 of Nocardia sp. BMG111209. Taxonomy (NCBI): domain Bacteria; kingdom Bacillati; phylum Actinomycetota; class Actinomycetes; order Mycobacteriales; family Nocardiaceae; genus Nocardia; species Nocardia sp. BMG111209. The sequence continues at coordinate 1,756,690 of NZ_KB907307.1, read as the reverse complement.
GGCTCTTCGGAATCGAGGCATTTCGGACCCTCTCGTCACTGCCTATCGAGGTTGTCGTGCACGTTTTCCAGCAACAGCCGGCGTTCGGCGGCGGCGACGATGCGCCGGGTAGCCGCGACCGCGTCGGGGGTGACCGAGACCGAGGTGATGCCCATACGCACGAGGTGTTCGGCGAATTCGGGCCGGGTGGACGGCGCCTGCCCGCACAGCGACGAAGTGATCCCCGCGCGGCGTGCGGTGGCGACAATCTCGCCGATCGTGTGCAGAACGGCCGGATCGGACTCGTCGAACAGTTCCGCGCACTGCTCACTGTCACGGTCCACGCCGAGCATGAGCTGGGTCAGGTCGTTGCTGCCGATGGAGACACCGTCGATGCCCAGGCCGACGTATTCCGGCAGCCAGTGCACCACCGACGGTACCTCCGCCATCACCCAGCGGTGCAGACCGCGGTCGCGGCCCAACGGGCTCGCGTCCACCAGTTCCAGGCAGGCCTCGAGTTCCCAGCGGGTGCGCACGAACGGGATCATCAGATGCAGATTGGCAGTACGCGCCCGGACCCGCGCGAGGGCTGCGAGCTCCATCCGGAACAGTTCGGGCTCGCGGATGTAGCGGTAGCAGCCGCGATAGCCGATCATCGGATTGCGTTCCTCGGGCTCGTACCGGCTGCCGCCCTCCAGGGCCCGGAATTCGTTGCTTCGCAGGTCGGTCGCCCGGTAGACGACCGGGCGGGGCGCGAAGGCGGCCGCGATCCGGTACAGCGACGACGTCATGGTCTCGACGAAGACCTGTTCCTCGCCGCGGACGATCAGATCGCGCGGATGCCGGCCACCCAACGCCTGGGTGAGCAGGGTCTCCGCGCGCAACAATCCGACCCCGTCGACATCGGTCGCGGCGACTCGTTCGGCCACCTCGGGCAGGGCGAGATTCACATAGACACGGGTGGCCGTGATCTCGGTGGCGGCCGCAGGCGCGGATTCCCGCTCGTCGGCACGCACCGGAACCAGTGCGACATGCTGCCGGGCCGGGGTGTTGGACGCGGTGGCCGCGCGCACCTGGCCGGTTCGGCCGTCGACGCTGACCCATCGGCCGTCGGTGAGTGTCGTGGTGGCCGATCGGGTGCCGACCACACACGGCACGCCGAGTTCCCGGGCCACGATGGCCGCGTGGCAGGTCATACCACCGCTGTCGGTGACCAGCGCGGCGGCCCGGCTGATCGTCGGCAGCCAGTCCGGATTGGTCATCGACGCCACCAGAACCTCGCCCTCACGCAGCATCGCGCCGTCGGCGGGGGAATGCAGTACCCGGACCGGCCCGCTGACCACACCGGGGGCAGCGGCCAGACCGCGCAGCAGCAACTCGTCGCCGTCGACCGGGGTCGCCATCGGTTCCGGGCCGGTGGGCAGAGTGGTGATCGGCCGTGCCTGGACCAGCCACAGGTTGCGATCGTCGAAGACCCATTCCACATCCTGCGGCCGGCCGTGGTGTTGTTGTACCTGCTGTGCCAGTCGCGCGACTTTCAGCACCTGTTCGGTGGACAGGACCGTCCCGGCCGTTTCCGCTTCGGTCAGATCCACCCGCCGGTCGCCGTCGGGACCGGGCAGGATCGCGAAATCCTGGCTGCCGCGCCGGATGCTGAGCATCGTGGGTCCGGCGGGGTCGACGACGTAAGTATCGGGTTCGACCGAGCCGGACACCACCACCTCGCCCTGTCCGCGTGCCGCCTCGATCACGATGTGGTCGGCGCCGGTGGCCGGGTCGGCGGTGAACGCCACCCCGGCTTCTTTCGCGGCAACCATGCACTGCACCACCACCGCCATCTCGGGGCGCTGGTGCATGTGCCGCCTGGCCCGATAGGTCAGGACACGGGGAGTGAACAGGGACGCCCAGCAGTCGGTGACCGCGGCGATCAGCGCATCGTCGCCGTGCACGTTGGTTCGCGTCACGTTCATACCCGCGAAGGAGGCGGTGGCGCTGTCCTCGCCGACGGCCGAGGACCGCACCGCGACCGGCACTTCGTCACCGAGCCGGTGATATGCGGTCAGGATCGCCGTGCACAGTTCCGGGTCGATCATGCTGCTGTGCACCAGGTCCCGCATCTGCCGGCACAGCTCGTCGAGGTGCTGCGGCTGGGTGTGTGCCGTCGCCACCTGCAGGGCCTCGGTGTGCAGCGCGTACAGTCGGCGGCCGTGCGGTCCGTGATCGACGGCGTGCTCGTAGCCGGCGCGCAATATCACGAACCCTTGTGGCACCGGCAGTTTCGCGGCGACCAGCTCGCCGAGGTTCGCTCCCTTTCCGCCGGCGCGGTCGGCGTCGTCCAGTCGTAGATCCTCGAACCCGGCCACGTATTCGTTCATGACACTCTTCCGATCTGTCGGGAAAATGGTTCTGCTGGAACCAGATTCGCCGTTCGGCCGGTTCGGCGCGATGGTCGAAGGTCCCCGATCGGATGGGCCTCCGGCCGGGACTGTCACTGCACGGCGTCCTTGCCACTGCGCAATTGCGAGGCGTACACAGCGGCCTGGGTGCGGCGTTCCATACCGAGTTTGGCCAGCAGCCGGGACACGTAGTTCTTGACCGTCTTCTCCGCCAGGAACATCCGCTCGGCGATCTGCCGGTTGGTCAGCCCTTCACCGAGCAGATCCAGGAGTTTGCGTTCCTGATCGGTGAGTCCGGCCAGCGGCCCGTCCGGCTGGGTGCTGCGGCGCAGCCGATCCATCAATGCCGCGGCGGCCCGGTTGTCGAGCAGCGAACGGCCGCTGCCGACCACTTTGATGGCCGAGGCGAGCTCCATACCCTTGATGTCCTTCACCACGTACCCGCTGGCCCCGGCCAGGATGGCGTCCATCATGGCCTGCTCGTCGGTGAACGAGGTGAGGATCAGGCAGCGCAGGTCGTCGAGTTTGGTCAGGAGGTCGCGGCACAGTTCGATGCCGTTGCCGTCGGGCAGGCGTACGTCGAGGACGGCGACATCGGGCTGCAACGCCGGAATTCGGGCCAGTGCGCCGGCGACGTCGCCGGCTTCACCGACGACGGTCAGTTCCGGGTCGCCGGACAGCAGGTCGACCAAGCCGCGGCGGACTATCTCGTGGTCGTCCACCAGGAAAACCTTGATCATGACGGATCCAATCACTGTGAGGGTAGGACCACCATAGGCTTCCGCGACCCGCCGGCAATACGGACGAAAGTCCCTGGGCCGGTCGCCGTCCGGCCCGGATCGTCACGGGCTCGTACGGCCGACCGGCAGCCCGAGTGCGGAACGATCACACGCGGCGGCCATGTCGGTGGCCGTGACGATACCGATCAGCCGGCCCTGTTCGTCGACCACCGTGATCGCGTCCAGTTCGGGCCGCAGCACGATGCGGGTCACGGCGTCCGCCAGCGGTGTGGTCGCGGTGACGATCGCGCCGCGCGGCAGGCGCCGCCCGATGGTGGCCATCGAGGTGACCGGGCGGGCCTGCTCGGGGACCCGGGCCAGATCCGGCCAGGCCGCGATCGCGAACGGCCTGCCCGTGTCGTCCACCACCGGGAAGATGCGATGCCCGATGCCGGCGGCGCCGGAAGCCAGCAGATCTGTGATCGACCAGATCCCGGGCACCGCCACCACCGGACTGCGCATGATGTCGCCGACGGTGTTGCCGCTCAGCCGATGTCGCAGCCCTGCGGCGGCGAGTTCGCCGCCGGCGGAGGCGCGCAGGAACCAGCCCAGCAGCATCGGCCACATCCCGTCCAGCCGCCGGGTGAGGGCGATTTCGACGACGCCGAGCACGATGAGGACCGTGCCCAGCCGACGCCCGCTACGTGCTGCGGCGGTGGCCGCCCGCAGCCGGTCGCCGGTGCGCCACCAGATCACCGCTCTCAGCACCCGGCCACCGTCCAGCGGCGCACCGGGCAGCATGTTGAACACCGCCAGGACCACGTTCATGACCGCCAGCCACACCAGCGCGATCGTGATCGCGCCGTCCGGGCCGAGTATCGCGGTGATCATCGCGGCGATGTACGCGACGACCCCGGTCGCCAGGCTGGTCAGCGGGCCCGCCAGGGCGATCCACAGGTCGGCGCGCGCGTCCGGGGGCTCGTCGGTCAATTCGGAGGCCCCGCCGAGCAACCAGAACACGATGCGGTCCACCCGGACACCGTGGCGGCGAGCCACGATCGAATGGGCGAGTTCGTGCGCGACCAGCGCCGCGAACAGCGCCATCGCGCCGGATACGGCCACGATCCACACGAACACCGGGCCACCGTGACCGTCGAGTTCGGTGTGCAGGATCCAGGCGAACAAGCCCAGCGTGACCAGCACGGACCAGTGCGCACCGAGCCGAATGCCGGCGATACGGCCCAGAATCACGGTCTCAGACACCACGACCGGTCACCCCTCGGCAGATTCGGGAACAGGCGAGCACGGCGGCCACGATCGGCGTCGCGGTGAGGCCACCGGTCAGATATCGGAACATCATGAGGCAACCGGGCTTTCAGGGGTGAATGGTGGCCGACGACGGCTGCGGCAGGTTCAGTGCCGCGGCGATGAGCCCGGTCCAGTCGCGGATCGCGGACCAGTCGCGCAGATCGCCGTAGCGGGTTCCGCCGAGCAGACGGAACAGGATCCGGGCGGGCAGGTCGACCCCCGCTCGTTCGTAGTGGCCGGCGAATGCGCGATAGTCCAGGGGCTGGATCTCGTCCCGTACGGCTGCGATCCGCGACGGCACCTTGGTGCCGAGCAGCCGGCCGATCGGCCCGTGCAGGGCCGGGCCGAGGCCCACGCTGAACAGCCAGACATCCAATCCGGACAGCTGTTCCCGGTAGTTGTGTACGTAGTCGGACATCTCGGGCAACAGTGCGCGGTTGTGGACGGCGCTGCCGAGGACGATGCCGTCCACGGTGCTCGGGTCGGGCGCGTGCTCGACGTCGGACACCTCCACCCGGGCACCGCGCCCGGCCAGTTCGGTACCGATGAATTCGGCGATCTCACGGGTGGATCCCTGTGCCGTCGCATAGAGGACGGCGATGTGCGGAGTGTGTGTTTCCATGTGTTTCAGCCTGTTCCATCTCGGGGCCGGGTGTCCGGAGCCGTCGTGCCCGTGGTTCGGGGACCAACGTCATCCGGGCATGTGGGCTGGATTCACGGCGTGCCGGTCGGCATCGTCCGGATCTCCAGGTAGTCGTCGAGCGGCCGCCGCGGCGTCGGAATCGGCCGGGTGTCGTCCGGTGCGATGCCGATGCGGATCACCACTTCCGGCTGCGCAGGGTGCGGCAACATGGCAGCGATCATGCGCCGGCCGATCCCCGGCTCGGTGAGATGGGTGAGGGCACAGGTCGACAGCCCGGACGCGGCGCATTCCAGCAGAACCGCCGACAATGCCTCGCCGGTCCGGAGCCATTCCGCGTGGCCTTCGGAGGCACAACTGAGGACCACCAGCCGGGCCGCGTCGGTGAGTTCGCTGCGCCGGGCCGAATGCGCCGCAGCGGGAAACGCTCGCGCGACACCCGTGCGCGACGCCTCCTCCGCGGACACCAGTGCGGCCTCCGGGACACCCTCCACGACATCGGAATGCCCTGTCCACCAATTCAATTCCCGCTGATAGAACAGGTCGTCGCGATGCGCCTCCGCGGCCTGCTCGGAAATCTCCGCGAGCCGGGCACGGGCTTCCTCGGGGAGTACGTCCGACTCCACATGGTGCGGGCCGGCCAGACCGCGCAGCGCCCGGGCCGTGGCGTCGAAATCCGGCGGCGGCAGCATCGGGAGGCGGTCGCTGTAGCGCTCGCCGATCGCGCGCGCCCGGCGCGGGACTCCCGCGGGTGGATCGGGCCAGGGGCGGAAGTCGATGTCCGCCAAGTGATCCGGTCGATGCGGGTCGGGCAGGCGCTCGGTATCGGTGTGCCAGCCGGCGAGGGCGAACGCGGTGCGGGCGTGGTGCAATACCGCGCCGCAGCTGATCAGCTGCTGCCGCCCACGCGGATCGGCAGCGGGCAGGACCCGGTCGGGGTCGGCGTACAGATGCAGGCGGCGACCGTCGAAGACCCAACGCCACGGCTGGGTGTTGTGGATCGACGGAGCGCGCCCGGCCAGCCGAAGTGCCGTCCGCACGGTGGGCTGGTCCGGAATCGGTAACGTGGCGACGGGATCCGTAGCAGTCATACCGTCAGGATCGTCCGGGCAGGTCACCGCCGGATACGGGCTTCCGCCTCGACCGTGCGGGCCGATGGTCACATTCCCGCGGATCCGATCAGGTCGGCGGCCGACTTTTCGATCCGATCCAGTACGGCGACCAGCAAGCGACACATCTCGTCGGCGACGGCCTGCAGGCTGTCGTGCCGGGTGGCCTGGACCAGCACCGTCGGGTTGGCGGCCTCGATCGTGACGCACCCGGCCCGTTCGCGAATCGCGACGGCACGCGGCAGCATCACGCCGGCCTGCGGATCCGCGGCCAGCGCGCGGGTGAGCAGTTCCGGATGACAGGTGTCGAGGACGACGTGCCCGGTTTCCGGAACGCCGGGCGGGTCCGCCGGCGTGGCGCGCAGGTCCAGTTCGGCGAGGATGACGAAACCGTCGGCGAGCAGGGTTTCCCGGACCAGGGCGACGGTTCGGTCGAACGGGATGTGCACATCGACCGTGACGGCCACCGGTGGCGCGACCGGGATACGGATCTCGGTCAGCAGCCGCCGGGGATCGGTCACTTCGTCCGGACCGACCAGATAGACCTCGGTGGGTGGGCCGATCGGGCGGTGGCCCGAGCTGTACAACCATTCGTGCAGCGCTGTGTACGCCGCGCCGAGGCCCTCGTAACCGCCGCGATGGCAGGTACGCGCCACCAGCGTCCCCGGTGTGACGATCACCTCGGCGCCCGACCGCGGTCCCAGCGTGGCACCGGGTTCGACGGGCACCGCGAAATCCACCTCGGCCGCCTCGCCGTCCGGCAGCGGCCGTTGGTAGGTGATCGTCGGCGAACCGCATGCGACCAGTCCGGTCCGGTCCGCCATGATCGCCAGTTGCCGCATGCCGGCGGAGAGATCGGCGCCGAGCCGGTCTTGCCGGACCTCCCACGGCACCCGCAGCACCGCCTGCGGTACCGATTCGCACACTGCCACCCGGTACTCCATCACGACCTCCTTCTGTGTCCTGTAACCCCCGAGCATCACGCTGGGTGAGCCGGATTCCCAGAGCCGATGGACTCGCGCGTGAGGGTCGAAGGCACCCCCTTCTGGGTGCCGCTCGGTGCACCTGTCCGAAGCCGCACGGGGAACGGGAAGCTGTTGTGTCGCAAGTACTTCGACAATTGTCCCGAAAGGAGAGGACTTTCGGCGTGCAAGTGATCGACATCGGGCCCTAGACTGAAATACCAGCCGGTCAGCTGCCTCTGTGGGCAGGGAGGATGGGTAGTGTCATGGCTGGTTTCACCGAAGACGCCACCGTCGAACCGCTTGCGGGCGCTGGGTTGGTACGTAAGAGTCTGTCGCAGTTGCGGCTACGGGAGCTGCTCACGGAAGTGCGTGGCCGGGTCGACGAGATCATCGATGCTCGGGACCGGATGGACGGCCTCGTGGAGGCGATGCTCTCGGTCACCGCGAGCCTGGACCTCGACGACACGCTGACCAGGATCGTCCAGACGGCGATCGCGCTGGCCGACGCCCGGTACGGGGCGCTGGGGGTACGTAGTCATGACCAGCAACTTTCGCGCTTCATCCACCAGGGCATCGATGTGGACGCGGCGGGCGAGATCGGCCCGCTGCCGCAGGGCAAGGGCGTACTCGGGCTGTTGCTGGCCCAGCCCAAGGCGATTCGGCTCGACGATCTCGCGAGCCACCCGGATTCCGTGGGTTTTCCGGCCGGACATCCCCCGATGCACGGATTCCTCGGAGTGCCGGTGCACACCCGTGGGCGCATCTACGGCAACCTCTACCTCACCGAGAAGAACAGCGGGTTGCCGTTCACCGAGGACGACGAGATCCTGGTGACGGCTCTGGCCGCCGCCGCGGGTGTGGCCATCGACAACGCCCATCTGTTCGAAGCCGCTCAGGCCCGGCAACAGTGGATAGCGGCTACTCGCGACATCACGACCGCTTTTCTGGCAGGCGTCGATTACGACCGGGTACTCGTCCAACTCGTCGATCGAGTGCGCGAATTGTCCGGATCGCAGCGCGCGTGGCTGGCGATCTCCTCGGATCCGGACATCCCGGCCGATGAGGTCGTGGGACTGGTCGTCGCGCACCGGTCCGGTCCCGGCGGCCCGCCGGGCGGCGGGCTGGTGCCGCTCGACGGCACCGTGATCGGGCAGGCATTCACCGGACGTGCTCCCGTCCACAACGCCGTGGAGGATCTGGACCATGAGTTCGGCCCCGGCCTGCCGGTGGGCGCCGGGCCGGTCCTGATGATTCCGCTACATGCCAACGACACCACCCTGGGCGTGCTCGTTGTCGAGCACGAGCCCGGGCACGCTCCCTACGACGCCGACACCATCGAATTGATCGAAGTGTTCACCGGTCAGGCCGCACTCGCCATGCGCCTGGCTGCCACCCAGCAGCGCATGCGAGAACTCGACGTGCTCGCCGACCGGGACCGCATCGCACGCGATTTGCACGATCACGTGATTCAGCGGCTGTTCGCCGTCGGCCTGTCGTTGCAGGGCGCCGCCGCCCGCACCCGCCGCGACGACGTACGCGCGCGGCTGACAACAGCGATCGATGACCTGCAATCGGTGATCGGCGAGATCCGGGACTCCATCTACCAGCTGCATACCGGTGGTGAATCCCCTCGGCTGCGGCAACGCATCGATGAGATCATCCGCCAGCACACCGACGGCATCGACCTACGGGTCAGCACCCGCATCCACGGCCCGCTCGACGCGATAGACGCCGATCTGGCCGAACATGCCGAGGCGGTGGTCCGCGAGACGATCAGCAACGCAGTCCGGCACGCAGGTGCCGACACACTCATCCTCGACATCACAGTCGCGGACGACATCGACATCGTCGTGGAGGACAACGGCCGAGGTATGCCCGACGACCTCACACCCAGCGGACTGGACAACCTCGCCCGCCGCGCGCGCGGCGTCGGTGGCGAACTCACGTTCGACACGGCGCACGCGGCCGGTCCGCACGGTCCCGGCACCCGGATCCGCTGGACCGCACCACTGTCCTGACAACCTGTGGCGCAAGGCGGCGATCGGTCGTCTACACAGCGCGTCGCCCGGCGCTCAGAGGCCGAAAGTCCTTCGAGTCGGTGCGATCGGTCCTGTCACTGTCGCGCGCGAGTCGCGACCATCGAATGATGTCCACCCGTCAGGACCATCGCATCCACCCGCAGGAGCAACTGTTGGACCCTGAGGAGGCCGCGGACCGGTTGCTGCGGGACCTGCGTAGCGATCTGCGCGGATTGTCCGGCGTCGAGGCCCAGCGGCGGCTGTTGCAGTACGGGCCGAATCAGCTCACCCGCAGAGGCGGACGGCAATGGCCGTGGGCCCTGCTCCGACAGGTCACCCACCCGCTGGCGCTGTTGTTGTGGCTGGCCGCCGCGCTGGCCGTAAGTACGAATTCTGACACCACTTATCCGTGAATTCTGGCGTCAGTTGGGGCCGATCCGGGGTGGGTTTATCCGTGAATTTTGACGTCACCCCGGTCGGCGTGTCAGGTTCGCCGGGCGTGTCAGAAAGGTTCGGTGTGGGGGTCGTGGGCCGGGATCTGATGGCCGTTGAACAGGGTGGCGAACCGGTTCAGGTCGGCCTGCAGGTCGGTGAGTGTGTAGCCGTCCGTGCCGACGAACGCGTGGAAGGACCGCGCGATAGCCGGATCGCTGCCGGTTAGCCAGTCGTCGATGAACGTCAGCATTTCGGCGAGTTCGATCGCGTCGTCGACGGTGAGACCGGAAAAGAAGGGGCCGGGGTGGGCATGGGTGTCGTGTGTGGTCACGGGTTGTCGTGCTTTCCGGTGCCGGCGGGTTCGGGTGCCGGGGTGGTGTCGTAATTCGTGGATAGCCCGCTGGTCAGGGCACTATTTCCAGGGCCTGTTGCTGCGCGTCGGTGAATACGGGTTGCTGCGGCGGGGGCGCTGCCGCAGTGGCGGGTCCGGCGGCGCTGCCGAGGGCCGTGCGGGTGAGACGGTAACTGTCGGTGCCGGTTTCGATGATCTGCCCGCCGAAGGTGAGGCGGTCGACGATCGCGGCGCAGAGCCGCGGTTCGGGAAACGTGTTCGACCAGCCGGAGAACGCCTCGTTCGAGGCGATCGCGACAGAATTCTTTTCTTCGCGCTCGGTCAAGACCTGGAACAACAGCTCGGCGCCACGCTTGTCGAGCTCCATATATCCCAGTTCATCGATGCAGAGCAGATCGACTCGCCCGTAGCGGGCGATCGTCTTGGCCAGCACCTTCTCGTCCGCAGCTTCGACCAGCTCGTTCACCAGTTTCGTTGCCAGGATGTATTTCACGCGGTAGCCGCGCATCGCGGCTTCGGTGCCCAGCGCGATCAGCAGATGGCTCTTGCCGGTGCCGGAGTCGCCGATCAGGCAAAGCGGGGTGCCCTTGCGCACCCAGTCGCAGTTGGCGAGGGTGTTGATCACCGCGGGGTCGATGTTCGGGTTGGCGTCGAAGTCGAACGCCCGCAACGATTTATCGCGCGGGAACCCGGCTGCGCGGATGCGGCGTTCGGAGCGGCGGCGGCCCCGGTCGTCGCATTCGGCCAGCAGCAACTCGGCCAGGAATGCCCGGTAGGTCATCTGGTCACGGGTCGCGGTTTCGACGATGTCGTTGAACTGGGAGCGGATCGACGGCAGCCGCAGTATCCGGCATGCCTGGTCGACGGCGGCGTCGGCGGCCTGATCGGTCATGCCGTGACGGCGCGGGAGCGGGCTGATCATCAGGAATTCCCTTCTGCGGTTCTCGGTTTGGTGATGCGGAGCAGCTGGTCGTAGATGGCGACCGACGGCAGGGGCCGGGTGTCCGGTGGCAGTTGCGCCAGCCGGCGGGCGGTCAGCGAGGGAACCGGATCCGGATCCGGGCCGGGTTCGTCGAGGTCGACCACGCTGGCCAGCCGTGGAGAGGCTTCGGCGGCCTTGCGGGCCTCGAGCGCGACCGCGTCCGCGGTCAGCGCTCCCGCGCGCAGCGCGGCGTCCAGCCCGGCGACGACCTGGTCGTGGGGCATGCTGCGGTGCAGCAGAAGCACTTCGATGATCGCGCGGGTGCCGTCACGCTCGCCGTGGGCTTTGCGGACCGCCGCCCACCACGCGTCGTGGCTCTTGGTGAACTTCCCGCTCTGGCGGGCTTGCTCGAGGGCGGTGGCGCCGGCCATCGCGCCGGGCTTACGGACCAGCGCTTCGAGGTAGTGATCGAGTTCGACACGGGTCAGCGCCTTGCCGATCAGGCGTTCGTGGCGGGCGATCTCGGTGCGGCCGTCGTAGACGACCAGCCAGGAGGCGTGTAACAGGATCCGGACCGGGCGGCCGATGAACCGGATCGGGACACTGTATTTGTTGGTCCGCGCCGCCACCATCGAATACCTGTCCACCCGCGTGGACAGCCAGGACCCGGTCTCGAATTCCTCCTCGGGCAGCCGTTTCAGCGTCGGTGCCTCCAGCGCGAAATGCTCCCCGATCGTGCGCGCCCGCGCACCGATCCGCCGCCGCAGATCCTGGCTATCCCATTGCCCGACCAGCGTGTTGAGTTCCTCGAGGGACTCGACCTTCGGGACGGGGACGAAGTGGTTGCGCCGGTAGTACCCGATCTGGCCCTCGACACCACCCTTCTCGTGCGCGCCCTCGATGCCCGGGATGCAGTAGAACGGGTCGTCGATGCCGTAATGGCTGCGGAAGGTGGTCCAGCGCTGCGATTCGGTTCTGGCCCTGCTCAACCCGAGCACCTTCGCGACCGCGGCCTTCAAATTGTCGTAGCGGATCTTCCCGTGGGGCACCCCGCCCAGCACCGTGAACGCGTGCACGTGCCCCTCCAGGAACGCTTCCTGCCCGCCCGAGGCGAACACCCGCTGCACCGACCGGCCCGAGTACGACATCCGCAGCGAGAACAGGTAGAGCACGATCGGCTCGCCGCGCAGCTCGACGGTCACCTCACCGAAATCGACCTCGGCTTCCTCACCGGGGCGGTGGGTCTGCGGGATGAACACCTGCGGCGGTTCCCGGCCGGCCTCGACCCTGATCTGCGGCTTACGCTCCTCGACATAGTCGCGGACCCGCTGATACGACACATCTTCCATACCGTGCTCGTCGATCAGCCGCGCATAGATCCGCGTGATCGTGTGCCGCTGCTTGCGCGGCGCGTCCAGATCCGCCCGCAGCATCTCATCGATCAACGGCTTGAACGGGTCCAGCTTCGACGCCCGCGCCGGATACTCCTTGCGCGCCTCCGGGAACGCAGACGTCAGAGCAGCGTTGACCGTGCGGTAGCCGACGTTGTACTTGGCCTGTAGATCCCGGCCCGACATGCCCGCTCTCGAGTCCCGGCGGATCGCCGCGTACAACTGCGCCTTGGATTGGTTCGGCGGCACAGATCCACTCCTACGGGCCGATGCAGATTGATAGCAGGAGGATCTTGCCACCGCAACCCGTCCGGTGGTGTCAAAATTCGCGGATACCAACACCTTCCACGCCGAGAGTGGTGTCGAGATTCACCGATCAACGGTGTCGTAATTCACGGATAGAACCACCGCGCTGCTGCTGATCGTTGGATCGGGTGTCGTCGCGGCCGCGGTGATCCTGATCATCTTCCTCAACGCGGCCTTTTCGTTCATCCAGGAGTTGCAGGCCGAGCGGGCCGTGGAGGAACTGGCGAAATATCTGCCGCAGCGGACGAAGGTCGAACGGGACGGGACGGCGACCGAGATCGACGCGGTCGAACTGGTGCCCGGCGATATCGTCCTCGTCACCGAGGGCGATCGGATCGCGGCCGACATCCGATTACTGACCGGCGCGGTCGAGGTCGATATGTCCGCATTGACCGGCGAGTCCGTCCCGACGCTGCGCTCGGCCGCGCTGACCGATGTGCACACCCCGTTGCTCGACGCCCACGATCTGGTGTTCAGCGGCACCAGCTGTACCGGCGGCGAGGCGCGCGGCGTGGTGTTCGCGACCGGTATGGCCACCGAGATCGGCCGGATCGCGGCGCTCACCGAACGCGTCCGACCGGACCCGAGCCCACTGGAGCGGCAGGTCCGCCGGGTCGCCTGGCTGATCGCCGCCGTGTCGTTGCTGCTGGCATCGGGGTTCATCCCGCTGTCGATTCTCGCGGTAGGTCTGGGGCTCGTCGATGCGCTGGTGTTCGCCGCCGGCCTGCTGGCCGGAATGGTTCCGGAAGGGCTCCTGCCGGTGATCACCTTGGCGCTGGCGGTCGCGGTACGCTCACTGGCCCGCCGCGGGGCGCTCGTCAAGCGCCTGTCCGCCGTGGAAACCCTGGGATCGACCGATGTCATCTGCACCGACAAAACCGGCACACTCACACAGAACCGGATGACACCGGTGTGCGTGTGGACCACCGCCGGTCGCGTGGACCTCGATCCGGACCGGCCGGCACCCGATGCGCCGCAGCTGCGGCAGCTCGGCCGAGTGGCGGCGTTGTGCAACAACGGCCGGTTCGACGGTGCAGGTGGCGATCCTACCGAGCTCGCTCTGCTGTCCGCCGCCCGCGCGCTCGGCGCCGACGTTGCGGTGGCACCACGAGAAGCCAACCGGCAGTGGCTGTTTCATTTCGACCCGGTGCTGAAGCTGATGTCCACCGTCGACCGCGGCGACGGCGGCACGCTGACCGTGCACACCAAGGGAGCGCCCGAGGTCGTATTGCCGCGCTGCGCCGAGGTGCTGGATGAACACGGTGCGCGTGTGGCCCTCACCGCCACCGAGCGGTCGCGGATCGCCGCCGTCGTGAATTCCCTTGCCGCGGAAGGGCTGCGCGTGCTGGCCCTGGCACAACGGCAACTACCGCCGGGGCCCGCGCCACAGCGCCGCGACGACGCGGAGACGGATCTGTGCCTGATCGGGCTGATCGCGTTGCTCGATCCGCCCCGGCCGGGGGTCGCACAGGCCGTCGCGGACTGTCACACCGCCGGCATCCGGATCATCGTCATCACCGGCGACCATCCACTGACCGCCGCCGCCGTCGCCGAACGTATCGGCATCACCGGCCGGAATCCCACGGTGATCACCGGCGACGCTCTGGGCCATCTGACCGAGAAGGAACTCGCCGCACTCATCCGTGATGAACCGGAGGTGATCTTCGCGCGCGCGTCGCCGGAGGCGAAACTGCACATCGCCGAGGCGCTGCACGACACCGGCCACGTGGTGGCGATGACCGGGGACGGCGTCAACGACGCTCCCGCACTGCACCGTGCCGACATCGGGGTCGCGATGGGCCGCTCCGGCACCGACGTCGCCCGCGAGGCTGCCACCGTCGTCCTCACCGACGACGACTTCGGCTCCATCGTCGCCGCCGTCCGGGCCGGCCGCCGCATCTATGACAACGTACGGAAGTTCATCGTCTACATCTTCACCCACGCCACCCCGGAAATCGCTGCGTTCCTTGTGTTTGCGCTCGGCGGCGGCGCGATCCCGTTGCCGCTGACCATCCTTCAGCTGCTCGCGTTCGACGTCGGCAGCGAAACCCTTCCGGCGCTTGCCCTCTCGCGCGAACCGGCCGAACCCGGCATCATGTCGCGACCGCCACGCCCGCGCGACGAGGGCGTGATCCGCGGCTGGATGCTGGCGCGCGCATGGCTGTTCCTCGGCGGGATCGTCGCGACGCTGGCACTCGCGGGATTCTTCATCGTCCTGGTGCGGGCCGGCTGGCATCCCGGCGACGCGGTGGGACCAGGCACACCGTTGCATCTCGCCTATCGGCAGGCGACCACCATGACGTTCCTCGGCATGATCGCCGGCCAGATAGGCACCGCGTTCGCCGTGCGGGCCCAACGCGTATCACTGTGGTCCGTAGGCGTTTTCGCCAACCGCTACCTGCTCACCGCAATCGCCGCCGAACTCGTTCTGGCCGCAGTGTTCGTCTATACACCCCCGTTGCAAACGCTCCTGGGTACTGCCGCGCTGCCGTGGCGTGACCTGGCGATACTGCTGCCGTACCCGTTCGTGGTGTGGGGAGCCGACGAGTTGTGCCGATGGTGGCTCCGGTACAAGGACCGGCGGCACGCAGCCCGACAGTGAAACGGCCGCGGCATACCCGGGGATGGACGGACCATCCCCGGGCACACCTGGCGCAGGACCGCGCCGCATCGCGCAGTCCCGAGGTCTTGTCCACAGTCGGCATCGGCGGCAGGTTCGCACGCTACGGCGTACACGATGGTGGCGACGTGGGTCAGCGGTCGGCGGCGACGGCCCAGGCGAGTTCGGCCCGGCTCGTACAGTCGGGCAGGGGGCCGGTTGTGTCGAGGGGGATCGCCTCGGGCCACGGCGGTGCTTCGGCGGCCAGCGCGGCGGCGACGGCTGCGGTTGCGTCGGATTCGCTGTGCCCCCGCGCCTCGATTCGGGCGGCGGCGATGGATTGCGGTGCCCGGCATTGCAATTGGATGATTTCTGACGATGTCTCGGTCGCGAGGTCGAGCGCCGCGCGGCGGTGCCCGGCGTCGAGCCAGGAGGCATCGAGGATGACGTCTCGGCCGTGGACGAGGTGTTCGCGGGCTAGGGTGAGCAGTTCGCGGTACACGCGGTCGCGGGCCTCGAAGGTATAGGCGCCGCGGTCGTAGCTGCCGGCGGCGCCGGTGACGGCACCTGTCGCGCGCAGGCCGGTGCGGATGTGGTCGGTGGATAGTACTGCCGCGCCGGTGATTTCGGCGAGTGCGCGTGCGACGGTGGACTTTCCGGTGCCGGGCAGTCCGCCGACCAGGGCCAGCCGGACGGCTCCGGCGCGCAGGTGCCGCGCCGCGATGGCGATGTGGTGGTCGGCATGTGCGGCGGCCTGCGGGTCGCTTTGTTCGTACCGTAGGCAGTTGACCTTGGCGCGCACGATCGCACGGTAGGCGAGATAGTGGTGCCAGAGCGACGGTGGTGCCGGATCGGCGGTCCGGGCCCGGTACAGATCACCGAATTCGGTGGCGAGGCGCGGGTGTCCCAGGAACTCGAGATCCATGGCGAGGAAGGCGATGTCGTCGAGGCGGTCGACGCAGCGCAGCCGGTCGTCGAAGTCGAGGCAGTCGATGATCCGGAAGCCGTCGGGCAGCATGTAGATGTCCCCGGCGTGCAGGTCGCCGTGTCCGTCGATCACCCGGTCGCCGGCGATGCGGTCCTCGAACAGCGGCGCGCGACCGGCGAGGTACCGATCGACGAGACGCGCGAGTTGTTCGGTCGTGGCGGCGGGCACCGGGGGCTCGGTGAGCCCGTCCAGCAACGACTTCCAGCGTTCGCGCAAGGCGTCCACGGTTGCGGCCGCGGCCGCGTCGGCACTGCGGCGAGCGGTGTCGTGGAAGCCGGCCAGGGTCTCCACCAACACGGGAAGCAGTTCGGTTGCCTTCGCCGGATCGTCGATCAGCGTGCTGAGCCGGGTGTGTCCGGGCAGTCTGCGCATCATCAAGACCGGCTCGTCCGGCTCCGCACCCAGGCCGTGGAACTGCCCGATGCCCAGATATACGTCGGGCGCCAGCCGTCGGTTCAGCTGTAGTTCACGTTCCATGGCCTCGACGCGTCGTGCGCGGGTGCCGAAGTCGAGGAAGTCGGTGACGATCGGTTTCTTGACCTTGTAGGCCCGGTCGCCGCACAGCACGACCAGCCCGGTGTGGGTTTCGTGGAGCAGGGCGTAGGGCTCGTCCGCGGGCCCCCGCCCGGCCGTGTACACGCCGTGCGCCGTGGTGCCGGTCATGCCGGCGCCACCTCGAGGATCTGGGCCAGCGGCAGTCGCGGCGTGGGTTCGGGTTCGTCGCGATCGTCTGGTGCGGTGCCGATGCGGATCAGCGCCTGCGGCTGCGACGTGCCGCCGAGCAGGTTGCCGATGATCGCGCGACTGCGCGGATACTCGACGAGGTGGGTCAGCGGGCAGGTGGCGTACCCGGCGACCGTGCTCTCGAGCAGTACCGTCGACAGGGCCTGGCCGCAGCGCAGTACGTCCTCGGCGCTGTCGGTGTCGGTGGACAGCGCGACGAGCGCGGATTCGTCGATGGTCTGCTCGGTGCGTCGTGCGGGCCCGGTGGTGGCCGGAAGCCGGCGGCCCACCGGAACGCGCACCTGCTCCGCGGCGGTGGTCAGCGCGGTTGCCGGGATACCGGTGGCGCCGACGACATGTCCTGTCCACCATTGCAATTCGGCTTGATACCCCGAGTCGTAGCGCCGCAGCTCGGCGGTGAGCCGGGAGGCGTGGGCCAGTTCCGGGCGGCTGTCCTCGGGCAGCACGTCGAGGATCGCGTCCGCGGGGTCGATGATCGAGCGCAGTACCGTCACGAAGTCGTCCCAGTTCCCGGGCGCTGCGAAGGGCAATCGGTCGGTGCGGCGGCGGACGATCGCGTCCGCGCGATCGCGATCGGCCTCGGTGACGACGGTCGACGGGGCGAATCGGACCGTGGCCAGATGGTCCCGGCGGTTCGGGTCCGGCTGCCACGCGACGCCGGTCCGCCAGCCGTCCGCGGCCAGCGCGGCCCGCAGATGGCCCATGGCGATACCGCAGCCGAGGAGCAGTTGCCGTCCGCTGCTGTCGGTATTGGGCAGCGATCGCTCACGGGCAGCGAACAATTGCAGGGTGACGCCGTCGGACACCCACAGCCAGGGCTGGCTGTTGTGCAGTGAGGGGGCGCGGCCGGCGAGCAGGACGGCCTTCTCGATGATTTCTCCGGCAGGAACGCTGTTCATGTTCTTCACGGTAGAAGCCGGGATACGGCCGGGCCGAGAGTCTTCGGTCCTCGATCAGCGGGTAGCCCGGCCCGGCGTGGCGGACACAACGGCGTCGTCGGCCGCGGGTCCCGTGGTCGTGAACCCGGTCGCGCGGCGGCGAACCCGGTGTCCGGCCGTACGCGGCCGGTGCCGGGTGACCGTCGGCAGCCGCCGGAAGAACCAATGCTTCGCGATCTCGGCGAGGAAGAGGTACACCACGATCATCAGCGCGAGTACGGCGAAGAACCGGCCGGGCAGGGGAGTGAAACCCACATCCCGGGCCAGCGGTGTGGCGGGTAGCAGTGCGCCGACCGTGACCGCCCCCAGGGCGGCGAGCAGCATCGGGATCGAGGGATGGCTGCGGAAGAACGGGGTACGCCGGGTCCGGATGACGAACAGGACCAGCGTCTGGGTCGCCAGCGATTCGACGAACCACCCGGTGTGGAACAGGTTTTCGCCGGCGTGGAATCCCCATCGCATGACGCCGAAGGTCACGAAGTCGAACACCGAGCTGATCGGCCCGAACACCAGCATGAAGCGCTGGATCAGGCCGATGTCCCAGCGGGCCGGGCGCGCCAGTTGTTCGGGGTCCACGGTATCGGTGGGAATGGCGAGCTGGCTCGAATCGTAGAGCAGGTTGTTGAGCAGGATCTGCGACGGCAGCATGGGCAGGAACGGCAGGAACGCCGACGCTCCGGCCGCACTGAACATATTCCCGAAATTGCTGGACGTGCCCATCAGGACGTATTTCATGGTGTTGGCGAACACCCGTCGGCCTTGGGTCACTCCGTCGGCGAGCACGTCGAGATCCTTCTCGAGCAGCACCACGTCGGCGGCGTCCTTGGCGACGTCGGTGGCGGAGTCGACGGAGATCCCGACATCGGCGGCGTGCAGGGCCAGCGCGTCGTTGACGCCGTCGCCGAGGAATGCGACATCGACGTGCAGACCACGTTGCGCCCGGACGATCCGGGCTTTCTGTTCCGGACTGACCCGGGCGAATATTGTTGCCGCGGGCAGTATCTCGGCCAGCTGCCGGTCGTCGAGCCAGTCCAGGTCGGCGCCGGTCAGCGCCCGGCCGGGTGGCAGGCCCAGTTCCTCGCACACGCGCGCCGCCACCGCGGGATGGTCACCGGTGACGACCTTCACCGCCACACCCAGATCGGCCAGGCGCGCGATCGCGTCGCGCGCGGTCTGCTTCGGCGGGTCCAGAAACACCAGCAGGCCACGGAATTCGAGCCCGGCTTCGTCGGCGGCGGTGAGCTGCCGTGCGCCGGGCGTCGCGACGCGCGTGGCGACGGCCACGACGCGGTGCCCGGCGGCGAACTCCGCCGCCAGCATCGCGGGCACCGACTCCGGCACCCGATCGCAGCGGGCCAGCACCGCCTCCGGCGCGCCCTTCGTCACGATCAGTGACACGCCGTCGCGCTCGACGAGCACCGAGACCAGCCGCCGGAGGTGATCGAAGGGCAGCACCGCCGAGCGGGTGTAGCCGGCCGCCGCGTCGCGCGGCGCCCCGGGCGCGGTCCACAACGCCGTGTCCAACGGGTCGCCGCCGGCCAGCGCGCCGTCGCGGATCAGCGCATCGGTGCAGACCATGCCGAGGGCTGCGATCTCGGCGCCGGCCGTCTCGTCCGGTGTCACGGTGCGCATGAATTCGATCCGGCCCTCGGTCAGGGTGCCGGTCTTGTCGGTGAACAGCACCTCGACGTTCCCGAGGTCCTCGATGCAGACCAGCCTCTTCACCAGAACCTTCTGTTTCGCCAGCAGGCGCGACCCGGCGGCCAGACTGGTCGAGACCACCGCCGGCAACAATTGCGGTGAGATGCCGACCGCGATGGCCAGCGAGAACATCAACGCGTCGAGCAACGGCCGGTGCAGCACCAGATTCACCGCGAAGATGCCGATGGTGAGGATCGCGGCCACCCGCACCAGCAACATCGAGAAGCGGCGCAGCCCGATCTGGAACTCCGTCTCCGGGATGTGCTGCGCCAGACCGGCGGCGATCCGCCCGAATTCGGTGCGGGTACCGGTGGTGACGACGACTCCGCGCCCGTGGCCGCCGGCCACGATCGTCCCCATCAGCGCACAACAGGACAGGTCGGCGAGCGCCGTGTCGCCCGGTACCGGCGTCGTATTCTTGGTCACCGGCACCGCCTCGCCGGTGAGGACGGATTCGTCGCACTGCAGCCCGTTCACGTCCAGCAGCCTGAGATCCGCGGGAATCAGTTCACCCGAACGCAGTTCGACGATGTCGCCGGGTACGAGCGCGGTGAGGTCGACGGACTGCGCGGCGCCGTCGCGCAGCACCACCACCTGATGCCGGATGCGGTCGTGCAGTGCCTCGGCCGCCTGCTCGGCGCGGAATTCGTTGACGGTACCGAGACCGACCGACACGGCGACGATGACCCCGATCACCACCGCATCGCTGCGCTCGCCCAGGAAGAAGGACACGATCGCCGTACCCAGCAGCAGCAACAGCAGCGGAGATCGCAACTGCCGCAACAACACCGGCAACAGCCGGGCGTGATGGGACCGCACCGCATTGGGTCCGTACCGCCGCAGGCGCGCTGCCGCGTCATGTTCGGTGAGTCCGTCGCCGGAGGTTCCCAGTGCGGTCAGGGCGGCTGCGGCCGACAGTGCGCCGGCCGCGGTGGCGGTGAGTTCGCCGGCCCGTTCCGGCACAGCGGCGGATATCACGCGGTTCATCTGTCCATCCTCCCCAGCGAGCCGAGCCGCCCACCAGGGACCAATGGCTCACGGAGTGCACTCGGGAATCGAGGACCTGTGGCCCTAGGGCCGGCGTGCCCGGACGATGAGGGTGGAAGGATGCGATGCGACAGTGCACCGGTGGCGATCGACACGCGACGGTTCGATGCGGTGATCTTCGACATGGACGGAGTGGTCACCGACAGTGCGTCCATCCATGCTTCGGCGTGGGCGGAGCTGTTCGACGGATTCCTGTCGAGTCGTGCCGCCGGGCCCGGCCGGGATACGACGCCGTTCACCCGGGCCGACTATCTGCGCTGGGTCGACGGCAAACCGCGCTACTCCGGGGTCCGGGACTTCCTCGCCGCACGAGGTTTCACCTTGCCGTGGGGCGATCCGGAGGACACCGGCGACCGGCTGACCGTCTGTGCCCTGGGCAATCGCAAAGATCGCCTGTTCCTCGATCGGGTGGCACGCTCGGGCGTGCCGGTATTCGAATCCACGGTGGCGGTGGTACGGCAGCTGCAGGCCACCGGGCTGGGTACGGCCGTGTTCTCGGCCAGCCGCAACTGCGCGGAGGTACTGCGCGCCGCCGGGGTCGAAGATCTGTTCCCGGTCCGCGTCGACGGCCTGGTTGCCGAGGATCTGGCCCTGCCGGGCAAACCCGACCCGGCGATGTTGCTCGAGGCGGCCCGCCGGCTCGGCGCCGCCCCGGAGCGCACCGTCGTCGTCGAGGACTCCGAGGCCGGGGTGCACGCGGGCCGTGCGGGCGGTTTCGGGCTGGTGATCGGTGTCGATCGTGGCGGGCACGCTCAGGCGTTGCGCGCCGGCGGCGCCGATGTCGTCGTCGGCGATCTGGCGCAGGTCGATGTGCGCGGCGGCTTCGACCGCCTGTCCCGGTTGCCGGACGCATTGGATTCGTGGGACCGGATCGGTGATCTCCTGGACACCGAAAAGGTCGCGGTCCTACTCGATTTCGACGGGACGCTGTCGGAGATCGTGGCCGATCCGGCAGCGGCGGTCCTGGTGGACGGCGCCGCGCGGACACTGACGCGACTGGCCGCCGAATGTCCCGTCGCGATCGTCAGCGGGCGCGAACTGGCGGACCTCCGGGCTCGGGTCGGGGTGGACGGCGTCTGGTATGCGGGATGTCACGGATTCGAGTTGCTCGCGCCCGACGGCACCGTGCACATCCACGAGGCGGCCCCGGATGCCGAGCGCGCGCTGGCCGCCGCCGCCACGCAGCTGCGCGACGAACTTGCCGAGGTACCCGGAGTTCGGTTGGAGCACAAGCGATTCGCCGTCGCGATCCATTACCGGCAGGTCGAGCCGTCCCGCATCGCCGCGGTGATCGCGGCCGTGCACGGCAGGGCCGGCGACAACGGCCTGCGACTGACCTTCGGCCGGAAGGTGGCGGAACTGCGGCCGGACCTCGACTGGGACAAGGGCACCGCGCTGCGCTGGATGCTCGACCACCTCACGGCCTCGGTCCTGCCGGTCTATCTCGGCGACGACCTCACCGACGAGGACGCCTTCGACGCGGTCGCGGGGGACGGCCTGGGAATCGCGGTCCGCCACGACGAGACCGGTGACCGGCCCACCGCCGCTCGCTACGTCCTCGGCGGACCGCGCGAGGTCGGGCAATTGCTCGACGGCCTGGCAACCCTTCTCGCCGGGGAACCGGAACTCGCCGCATCGCCGTCCTGGCTGCTGACCTACGACGGATACGATCCGGGCACCGAACGACTGCGCGAGGCGCTGTGCACCGTCGGCAACGGATACCTCGCCACTCGCGGCGCCGCACCGGAATCCCTTGCGGGCGAGCATCATTACCCGGGAACCTATGTAGCGGGGATCTACAATCGGCTCACCGACGAGATCGACGGCCGGTCCGTCGAGAACGAGAGCCTGGTCAACCTTCCCAACTGGCTGCCGGTCACCTTCCGCATCGACGACGGCGCCTGGCTCGACCTCGATACCGTGGAAATCCTCTCCTACCGACAACAATTCGATCTGCGCCGAGCCCTGCTGACCCGGCGCTTCCGGATCCGCGACACCGCCGGGCGGGTCACCGCGGTAAGCCAGCGTCGTTTCGCGGCTATGCATGCTCCGCATCTGTGCGCGCTGGAAACCCTTGTCACTGCTGAGAATTGGGCCGGTAGGCTCGAAATCCGGGCCACGGTCGACGGCACCGTCCGCAACACCCTGGTGGCGCGATACCGCGAGCTGTCGGATCGGCACCTGGAACCGGTGGCGACGTGTGAGTTGTCGGCCGACACCGTCCTGATGACGATGCGCACCAACCGTTCCCGCATTCCCGTGGCCGTCGCTGCCCGCGACACCGTCCGCATCGAGGGTGGGAAGACAACAGCGTCGACATACTTCGTCGACGACGCGGGTGTGCTCGGGCACGGCCATGTAGTCGATGTCGCTCAGGGAGATTCGATCGCTGTGGAGAAGGTGGTCGCCGTCGTCACCGGCCGCGACCACGGTGTCTCGGCGCCGGACGACGACGCCGCGCGCCGGTTGGCCGACGCGGGCGATTTCGCCGAGCTACTCGCCGGTCACAGCCTCGCCTGGTCGCACCTGTGGGACCGGCTACGCATCGACCTCGACGACGGTGAGCACGCACTGCGGGTGATGCGCCTGCACATGTTGCACCTGATGCAGACCCTGTCACCGCACACCGCCGACCTCGACGTCGGCGTCCCCGCCCGCGGCCTGCACGGCGAGGCCTACCGCGGCCACATCTTCTGGGACGAGTTGTTCGTCTTCCCGCTGCTCAATCCCCGTTTCCCGGCGTTGACCAGGTCATTGCTGCGCTACCGCCACCGCCGGCTGCCGGAGGCCCGCCGAGCCGCTGCGGCGGCCGGCCTGAAAGGAGCCCTGTTTCCCTGGCAGTCCGGCAGCGACGGCCGCGAGGAAAGCCAGTCACTGCACCTGAATCCGCTGTCGGGACACTGGCATCCCGACCCGAGCCACCTCGCCTATCACATCGGGGGTGCGGTGGCCTACAACGTCTGGCAGTACTACCAGGTCACCGGCGACGTCGAATTCCTCACCGAATACGGGGCCGAACTGCTGGTCGAGATCGCCCGCTGCTGGGCGAGCCTCGCCGAATACGACCCGCGTACCGACCGCTACCACCTGCGCGCAGTGATCGGCCCGGACGAATTCCACTCCGGATACCCGGACGCCCCACTGAACGGCGTCGACGACAACGCCTACACGAACATCATGGCGGTCTGGACGATCTGCCGCGCACAACAGGCGCTGACCCGGCTGGCGCCGCGCGACCGGGCCCGGCTACTGGAATCCCTCGGCGTCGACCCGGGTGAACCCGGCCGCTGGGATGCGGTGAGCCGCCGCCTGACCATTCCGTTCCACGACGGTGTGATCAGCCAATTCGCCGGTTACGAGCAATTGGCCGAACTGGATTGGGACCGATACCGCACCACCTACCCGAACATCCAGCGACTGGATCGAATACTCGAATCCGAGGGCGACAACATCAACCGCTACCGCGCCGGCAAGCAGGCCGATGTCCTCATGCTGTTCTATCTCATGTCGGCCGACGAACTGCGCGAGATCCTGCACCGCCTCGGCTACGAACTGCCCGGGGAGATGATCCCCCGCACCGTCGACTACTATCTGGCCCGCACCTCACACGGCTCCACCCTCAGCGCGGTGGTTCATGCGTGGGTTCTGGCCCGCGCCAACCGAACTCGCGCCATGCAATTCTTCGAGCAGGTCCTCGACTCGGATATCGCCGACATCCAGGGTGGCACCACCGAGGAGGGAATTCATCTGGGCGCCATGGCCGGAAGCGTCGATCTGGTGCAACGTTGCTTCTCCGGCCTGGAGATTCGCGACGACCGATTGATCCTCGATCCCCACTGGCCCCCCGAACTGGGTGGCCTCACCTTCCCGATCGTGTACCGAGGCCATCGCCTCACCGTGCGCATCGACACCGCCCGGGTCGAGGTCCGTTCCGATCCGGGCGTAGCACCCGCGGTCGAGATCCATTGTGCCGGAGAGCAACAACGCTTGGCCCCCGGTGGTGTGGTGCGCTGGCCGGCGTCGGCTCCGGTGCCCGCGCAACCACATGCGCAGCTCGATTCCGCATAACCCTTTGGCCGGAGTGCCCGCAACCGGCATCACTGTTTCGGTACCCGGCCACGAGGGGCCGGACGGCCGGATCGGTACGGCGCGCGAACCGGGTTACCGTGTGCTGGAAGGGATTCGCGCCGCACAGCCGTTCCGGCCGTTGGCCCTGTCGACCGCGTCCCGGCTCGGTTTGTGGGGTTGTTCCGGAGGCGGTCTGGTTACGTCGTGGGCGGCCCGCCGCGCCGCTGTTCGTCGTCCAGGCGGTGCACGACCGAGTCATTCGCCCGTTGGCGGCGGGTGGGCGCATCCGATCGACGGCATGTCCGGGCCACATGGACGGTGAGTGAATTCTCTGCCGTACCGCGATATCGATCCCGAGATCACCTAGTCTCACCGATGTCACGGCCCGTGAACGTGTCAGGAGCCGCCTGCCATGACCTTGTCCAGTCCCCGGTTGGCGCGTCGGCTCGGTGTCGGTGACGCGGTGGTCATCGGGCTCGGGTCCATGATCGGGGCGGGCATTTTCGCCGCGCTCGCCCCGGCAGCGGCCGCTGCCGGGTCCGGGCTGCCGGTCGGCTTGGCGATCGCCGCTGTGGTCGCCTACTGCAACGCCACCTCCTCGGCGCGCCTGGCTGCCGGATACCCCGCCTCCGGCGGCACCTACGTCTACGGCCGCGAACGCCTCGGCGAATTCTGGGGCTACCTGGCCGGTTGGGGATTCGTGATCGGCAAGACCGCCTCCTGCGCGGCCATGGCCCTGACCGTCGGCGCCTACGCGTGGCCGAGCCGAGCCCACGAGGTCGCCGTCGCCGCGGTCGTGGCCCTGAGCGTGTTGAACTATCGCGGCGTCCAGAAGTCGATGCTGCTGACTCGCGTCCTCGTCGCTGTCGTCCTCGGCGTGCTCGCCGCGACCGCCGTCGCCGCGTTCACATCCCCGGCGGCCGATATCCGGCAGTTGTCGATCGGCGCCGACCTCTCGGTTTCCGGCGTGCTGCAAGCCGCGGCCCTGCTGTTCTTCGCCTTCGCCGGCTACGCGCGGATCGCCACCCTCGGCGAGGAGGTCCGCGACCCCGCCCGCACCATCCCGCGCGCGATCCCCATCGCGCTGGCCTCGGCGACGGCGGTGTACGCGGTGGTCGCCATCGCGGCGTTGACCGTGCTCGGTCCACACGAATTGAGCTCCACGACAACACCGTTGGCGGACACGGTACGCGTCGCCGGCATCCCGGAGCTGGTGCCGGTGGTCCGAGCCGGTGCGGTCGCGGCCGCACTGGGATCGTTACTGTCGCTGATCCTCGGGGTCTCCCGGACCACCTTCGCCATGGCCCGCGATCGGCACCTGCCGCACTTTCTCGCCGCCGTGCACCCCCGTTTCGAGGTGCCGCACCGCGCCGAACTGGCCGTCGGTCTCGTCGTCGCGACCCTTTCCGCGGTCACCGATCTGCGCGGCGCGATCGGCTTCTCCTCCTTCGGCGTCCTGGTCTATTACTCGATCGCCAACGCTTCCGCGTGGACACTGACTCGTGCGGAGGGCCGCCCGCCACGAACGGTCCCCGTCCTCGGCCTCGCCGGCTGCCTGACTCTTGCTGCCACCTTGCCCCTCACCTCGGTCCTGTCCGGCGTGGCGGTCCTCGCCGTCGGCGCACTCGCCTACCCGGTCCGACGCCGATTGGCCCGGACGGGCTTCAGTGTTCCTCCGGACACATCACTGGCGGGTTCTCCGACGTCCGCTGACGGGCGTCCGATCCCGGCGGCTGGGATGCAGGATCCGGTCCAGGCGGACGGCGGCATATCCGAGGGTCGACAGGCAGGCGACGATGAGCAGGTCGGTGCCGGCGAGCGGTTCGGTGCCGAGCAGGTCGCGCAGCAGGGGGAGGTACAGCGCGGCCAACTGCAGCGTCAAGGCGACAGCGACAGCGACGAGCAGCATCGGGTTGGCCAGTGAGCGGGGCCGGGCGCGGGAGCCGAGCGCGGCACCGAGCTGGGTCGCGCCCAGGGTGAAGAACGCCATGGTCTGCCAGGGCCGTCCGGTGTGGTCGGCCCATACCGCGACGCCGATGGTTGCGGCGGTCAGTACGATCGCGATGCGTACGACCCGTTGCCAGAGCCCGGCCCCGAGGATGCTCTGGGTCGGTGGGCGCGGGTCCTGACGCATGAGATTCGGATCCGCGGGCTCGCCGCCGAGTGCGACGCCCGGTAGTCCGTGGGTGAGCAGATTGATCCACAGGATCTGAGCGGGCAGCAACGGCAGCGTGAGACCCAGGAACGGTCCGGTGAGCATGACCGCGATCTCGGTCGCGCCGCCGGCCAGGCCGTAGACCAGGAACCGGCGGATGTTGGCATGGATGCGGCGGCCTTCCTCCACAGCGGCGACGACCGTGCCGAGATCGTCGTCGGCCAGGACGACGTCGGCCGCCTGGCGGGCCACCTCGGTGCCTCGGCCGCCCATCGCCACCCCGATGTCGGCGCGGCGCAGTGCCGGTCCGTCGTTGACCCCGTCGCCGTTCATCGCGACTATTTCGCCGCGGTCGCGGAGGTCGGCGATGATGGCGAGCTTCTGAGCCGGGGTGGCTCGCGCGTATACCGAACTCTTCGCCGGGACCTGCTCGGCCCGGCAGTCGACAACCGGGTCGCCGGCTTCGATGATGCCCACCTCGGTGGCGATCGCGCGGGCGGTACCGGGATGATCTCCGGTGATCAGGATGGGGTGAATTCCCGCTTGCCGGCATGCCGCGATGGTGTCGCCCGCGGTGGCGCGGGGTGGGTCGACGATGGCCATCAGGCCGAGCAGACGCAGCCCCTGCTCGGGGTCGGAGTCGGCAGGTGGCGGCGTCGCCAGGTCCGCGCAGGCCAGGGCGAGTACGCGGAAGCCCTTGTGCGCCAGATCATTTGCTCGTTCGGTGGCCCGATTCAGGAGTGCTGGGTCGTCGGCGAGCACGTCGGGGTTCAGGACCGCTTCCGGAGCACCCTTGCAGATCACCCGGACCCGCCCGGCGGGCAGGCGGTGGATGGTGCTCATTCGCTTGCGATCACTGTCGAACGGCCGTTCACCGACTCGCGGCAGGCGGTCCTCGACGTCGTCGCGATACAAGCCGAGTTTGCCCGCGGCGGACAGCAGCGCGATCTCGGTCGGATCACCGAGTGCACCCGGCCGGCCGTCGTCGGCCGGAGGCGTCAGATGCGCGTCGTTACACAGGGCGGCAGCGGTCAGCAGCATCGTGACATCGGCCCGGTCCGATGCGGTGAGAACCCGCTCGCCGACCCGGATCTCACCGGTGGGAGCGTAGCCCGACCCGGTCACGATCGCCTCGGTGCCGGGTGTCCAGATCCGCCGGGCGACCATCCGGCCTTCGGTGAGGGTTCCGGTCTTGTCGGTGGCGAGCACCGTCACCGCACCCAGCGTCTCGACGGCGGGAAGCTTGCGTATCAAGGCATTCCGTGCCGCCATGCGCCGGGCACCCAGCGCCAGCCCCAGAGTGACCACGGCGGGAAGCGATTCCGGGACGGCGGCCACCGCCAGGCTGATCGCCGTCACCGCCATCAATCCCACCGGCTCGCCCCGGACCAGGCCCGACACCAGCACGATCACGCACAACCCCACCGTCACCGCGGCGAGCAACCGGCCGACATCCACGAGCCTGCGTTGCAACGGCGTCGGTCCACTGCCCGAGTCCAGCATTCGAGCGATCCGGCCGGTGGCACTGGCCGCCCCGACGGCGGTCACCACCGCCCGGCCCCGGCCCTTCACGACGACGGTGCCGGCGAACATCGCATCGTTCCCGTGCACGGCTTTGTCCACCGGTACGGACTCACCGGTCAGCGCGGATTCGTCCACCCGCAGCGCCGCTGCTTCGATCACGGTCGCATCGGCGGCCACGATGTCACCTTCGGCCGGCACCAGCACATCACCGACCACCACCTCGGCGGCCGGTACCTCCTGCTGAACCCCGTCCCGGATGACGCCGGCGGCGGGCGCGGTCAACCGGGACAACGCCGCGATCGCGTGATCGGCACGGATCTCCTGCACCACACCGACCGCGGTGTTGGCTGTCACCACCAGCAGGATCACCGCCATATCGGTCCAGTCCGCGATTACCGCGGTCAACAGCGCCGCCACCAGGAGAACCACGATCAACGGGTCCCGCAACTGCGTCACGATCCGCTGCCACCAGCGCACCGGCGGCGGTTGCGGCAGGATGTTCGCGCCGTCACGAGCCAGCCGCTCGGCTGCCTCGACCGAGGACAGCCCGCTCGTCACGATCGATTCGATCGGACTCGTCACCATTTTCACCCCGTCCGTTCCGCGCTGCCGGCCCGGCGCTTGCCGCACCGAGCCGTGCCGATGGTTACCGCCCGGCTCGGATTTCAGGCCGTGGGTCCGGACGGACCCCGGGAAGTGCTCGGCGACATCCGGGCGTTCAATGTGTCCAGTCTCCGCACATACTCCTCGTCATCGATCTCTCCTCGTGCGTATCGGTCGGCCAGCACCTGCTGCGGGGTCGGCCCGGAGTGGGACGGCCCGTTGCCGGGGACCGGGCCGGCCGTGTAGCGGACCAGCGCGGCGAACCCGCCGATCACCAGAACCCAGAACACGACCATGCCGATCGTCATCAGGCCATAGCCCCAGCCACTCATGTCGTGTCCGTACCAGAACATCATCGCCGTCTCCTTCGGATGCTCAGCGGTTGTTCACCAAGCCTGTCCGCATCGACACGGATCCGACACGGGCGAACGGCACCGATCGCAGGGGACGAGAGTCGATTCCGGCCGTGACGGCGCCCGGGACAGGGACCGAGGTCCCCACCGTTGCGGTCTTTGCGCTCTCCCGCGAGTCCGGTCGACTGCCGTTGACTGGGATCGACACCTCGTATCGACTCGATCCCTGTTCGGAGGCGTGATGAACGGCAGGATCCATCGCCCGATGGGAGTGCGGGATGCCCGGCTGGCGTGACTTCCTGGATCGCTTCCGCCCCGCGGGCGCACCCGGGTCCGCCGTGCCGGGCGGAATTCCGGTGGACCGGGCGGCCGCCGCGGCCGCGGAACTGATGCCGCTGCTGGCCCGTCTCGACGACGACCAGCAGCGTGCCGATCAGATACGCCGCGCCGCCCTCGACCGGGCCGACCGGATTCGCCGGGACGGATCCGCCACCGCGGCCACGGTCCGGGCACAGGCCACGGAGAATGCGGAATCCGTTGCGGCGCAAACCGAGCAGATGGTCATCGGCAGCGCTGCGCCGACCGCCGGGGACGGTGCCCCGGATACTGCGGAGATCGCCCGGCAAGCTGCACAGCGGCTACCGGATGAGGTCGAGCGCGTGGTCGCGGCGGCCCGCGAGCTGATCGCGCAACTGTGCGCGCCGATCCCGGACTCGGCGGACCGATGAGCGCGGGCCGGGTGGCGGCCACCGTGCGCGCGGTCGCGCTGGTCCACGGCTGCCCGGGTGTCGCCGGCGCCCGCGATCTCGCCGCGGCAGGTTCGCTGTCCGCAGCACAACGGCTGCTCGGTTCCGGCCCCTACGGCCGTCACGTATCCATCGGAATGTCCTTGCCCGACAGCGAAACCGGCGTTTTCGCCGCGATCCTGTGGCAGTTGCGGGTCCTGGCGGGCTGGCAACCGCCGGCCGGTGCGCGCCTGATCCGTACGCTGGCGGGCGGTTTCGAAGTAGCCAACATCGCCGCACTGGCCGCCGCCACAACCGGCCTGCCGCGACCGCCCGGCTACGACGCCGGCGCGCTCACCTGGGCGTGGCCACGCCTGCGGGATGCCACTACCTTACCGGAACTGCGTGCGGCACTGAGCAATTCGATATGGGGCGATCCCGGCACGGACGTACTGCCCGATCTCGTCGACGCGGTCACGGCTGTCTGGGCCGGCCGGGTCGCCGCGCAGGTCGCCGCAGCCCGCCCGTGGGCCGCGGGCGGGCTGGCGTTGCTGGTGGCGCGCCGCCGCTTCGCGGAGCGTCGTTCTCTCCCGGAAGTGGTTGTCCGCGAATCCGATCGACTGCTGGGGGAGCGTGCCACCGCAGCAGCGGATCCATCGGCCTATATCTCCGCTCTGCCGGCGACGGCGCGGTGGGCGTTGTCCGACGGCACCGCAGAGTTGTGGCGCGATGAATTCGGCTGGTGGGGCAGGGTGGCTCGCGACGGCCGATTCATGCTGGGCGCCAAGCGTTTCGATGCGACGGTGCCGGTCGGCGCGGTCGCCGTGCTGGCCGCCGACGCGTGGCGGGTGCGGGCCGCGCTCCAGGTTGCCGCCGGGGCAGCGGACGAGGAGGCCTACGATGAGCTGGTCCGATAACTTCGCGCCGGTGCGGATGCGGCGGGTCGCGGTGGTGGCCCCCGTCGACGCGATCCGGCAGACGCTCGTCGAGGTCGCGGCCGCCGGTGTGCTGGAGTTCGATCACATCGCCGCCGGTGAACGGGTCGATACCGACACGGTCTCCCCGCTGTTGTCGCGGGCCGAACCCGATCTCGACGCACTGGAGCAGGCCGGCCGCGCCGATCTGCTGGTGGGTGAGCGGCAACTCGGTGGCCGGCTGGACGCCGCGGTGCACCGCGGCCGGATCGCGGCCTGGGCGGGCTGGTGCCCACAACCGGCGGTCGACGGACTGCGTGAACGACTCCGGCCGCTCGGTACGGCGGTCGTGCCGCTACCCACCCCCGCCGGCATCGATCCGCCCACCCTGCTGACCACGAGCCCTCGGGTGCGGCGGGCGTTCGCACCGCTGGTCGGCATCTACGGCACCGTGCCGTATCGGGACATCGATCCCACAGTTGCGGCCGGACTGGCCTACGTCGCGATGTTCGGCATGATGTTCGGTGACCTCGGCCACGGCCTGTTGCTGATCGCTGCCGCCGCGGTGTTGCGCTCGGGCCGTATCCCGAGACTGGCGGCACTGCGCCGATTGTGGGTGTTCGTCGCGGGCGCCGGTCTCGCCGCCGCCGTTTTCGGCGTGCTGTACGGAGAATTCTTCGGCCCCACCGGCCTGGTGCCGGTGGTGTGGCTGAATCCACTGGATCAGCCGGTGCGGCTGATGGTGGTCGCGCTGGCGGCCGGGGCGGTGCTGCTGGGACTGTCGTACGGATTCGGGACGGTGAACCGCTGGCGCGAGGGCGGGCTGCGGCTGGCGCTGTATTCCTCGGCCGGAATCGCCGGGGCGGCAACATTCCTCGGACTGGGAGCGGTCGTCGCGGCGGGCGTGCTGTGGCGGCTGCCGGCGATGCTCGCCGGTGGTGCGGCCGCCACCACGGCGGGGCTGGTGCTGTCCCTGATCGGCATGCTGGGGGAGTCCGGTGGTGGTGCGACGGGGGTGGTGCGCTCCGGGATCGGCCTGCTCGATGTGGTGATGCACATCGGATCCAACGTGGTGTCCTTCGCCCGGCTGGCCGCCTTCGGTATGACGCACGCGGCCCTGGGCTGGGTGGTCTGGCGCGGCACGCTCGCGGTCGCCGACCGCGGTCCGGCCGGAATCGTCTTCGCCGCAGTGTTTTTCGTGGTCGGCAACGTGCTGGCTTTCGCACTGGAGGCGCTGGTGGCCGGGGTGCAGGCACTGCGGCTCGAGTTCTACGAATTGTTCTCCAGGATCTTCGCCGGGACGGGACGACCGTTCACGCCGTGGCGGATCCCGATCGAGGAAACGGAGCAACCATGCTGACCTGGATAATCGCTGTTCCCGTGCTGGTGGTCACCGCCGCACTGGTCACTGCCGCACGCCGACACCGCGGCCGGTCCGCATGGCGGTTGTGTGCTGCCGCAGGCGCTCTCGCCGTCCTGCTGGGCGGGGCGTCCACGGTGTTGTTGGTCTCGGCCGGGCCCGCGCTGGCGGACGCCCAGGCGGCGGCCACCGGCGGCGGTGCGGGCTGGGCCGGCCTCATCGGCGCGGCCGTCGCGGTCGCGGGATCGTCCATCGCCGCCGGAATCGCCGTCGCCTACACCGGCGCGGCCGCGCTGGCGGCGCTGAGCGAGCGACCGGAATTGTTCGGCCGCGCGATGGTGATCGTCGGGCTGGCCGAGGGGATCGCCATCTACGGCCTGATCATCGCGGTGATGCTGATCGGAAAGGCCTGACATGGGCGGCATCGCGATCATCGGCGAGCCCGGCCGGGTGACCGGCTATGCCCTCGCCGGTGTCACCGTCCACGAGGCCGCGGATCCGGCGGCCGTGCGGCAGGCGTGGTCGGAGCTGATTCCCGGGACCGCGATGGTGATCCTCACCCCGGCCGCCGCCACCCACCTGAGTGCCGAGACCGCGAGTACGGCACTGCTGGTCGCGGTGATGCCGCAATGAGCACCGGAGAGGCCGAGGCGGCACTGATCGACCTCAGAGCTCACATCGCAGCCGACGCCGAGAACGAGGCGGAACTGACCGTGCGCGCGGCCGAAGCCGACGCGCTCGCGGAACAGCAACGAGCCGAGGCCGACGCGGCCGCGATCACCGGTCGCGCGGTCGCACTCGGTCGCCGGCGCGCAGAAGCCATGGTGACAGCGACCGAACATCGTGCGGCGCGGCAGCGACGCGCGGCGATACTCGCGGCCCGGCGCGCGGCCGACGACGGATTCCGTGCCGCCTCGACCGCGGCGGTGCTGGGTCTGGCCGACGAATCCGGCTATCCGGCGGTACTGGAAGCGCTGCGCGCCACCGCATTCGCGGTGCTGGGACCGGAGGCGGACGTGACGATCGATCCGGGCGGGGGCCTGATCGCCCGAGCCGGCGGACGGCTGCTGGATCTTCGGTTCGGTACCGTTGCCGCCCGCGCGATCGCCGAGACGACGGCGCAGATCGGCGAGGTACGGACATGACCGCTCCGCTGTCACGGATCCGCAGGGTGTCCGGGCCCCTGGTCGAGATCGACCGATTTCCCGGCATGGCAATGAACGATCTTGTGGCACTGGGTGATTCGAGGATCATGGCCGAGGTGGTCGGCATCGGCGCCGACCGGGTGACGGCGCAAGCCTACGAATACACCGGTGGATTGGGACCGGGTGCCGCCGTGACGCCGCTGCGGCGCCCGCTGTCGGCGCGGCTGGCGCCGGATCTGCTCGGCGGGGTTTTCGACGGCCTGCTGCGGCCGCTGACCAGCGCACCGACCTGGCTCGTTCCGGCGACGGAAATGCGAGAACCGGAGCAGCGCTGGCACTTTCGTCCTGTCGACGACGAGGGCTCGACAGTGCGGGCCGGCGCGGTCCTCGGCACAGTGCCCGGCGCCGGTCCGCTGCAATACCGGGTCCTGGTCCCACCCGCTGTGCACGGCCGGCTCGATTGGATCGCCGCCGAAGGCGAATACACAGCCGACGAGCCGGTGGCAGAGGTCGCCGGAGTCCCGGTGACGATCGCGCAGTACTGGCCGGTGCGGACCGCCCGGCCGGCTCGCCGCCGACGGCCGCCGACGGTGCCGCTCCGCACCGGTCAGCGCGCGGTGGATCTGCTGTTCCCGGTCGCGAAAGGCGCGACGGTGGCCGTGCCGGGTGGATTCGGCACCGGCAAGACGATGTTGCTGCAACAGCTCGCCAAATGGTGCGACGCGGATGTGATCGTCTACATCGGATGCGGCGAGCGCGGCAACGAGATGGCGGAGGTGGTCGCGGAATTGTTCGCGCTGACCGATCCCCGCACCAGGGGGAGGCTGGCCGACCGCACGGTGGTCATCGCCAACACCTCCAACATGCCCATGATGGCGCGTGAGGCGGGCATCTACACCGGCGTCACGGTGGCGGAGTACTTCCGGGACATGGGGTATCACAGCGTCGTGATCGCCGATTCGACCTCGCGATGGGCGGAAGCGCTGCGCGAGTTCGGTTCTCGTCTCGGAGCGTTGCCCGCCGAGGAGGGGTACCCGGCGGATCTGGCCTCGGCGCTGGCAGCGTTCTACGAGCGGGCCGCGATGGTGGACACCCTGGCCGGGCCGGTGGGGTCGGTGACGATCATCGGCGCGGTATCGCCGCCGGGTGGTGACCTCTCCGAACCGGTGACCGTCCAGACCGAACGTCTCGTCCGTTGCCGCTGGACCCTGGACCGCGATCTCGCTTATGCCCGGCATTATCCGGCGGTGTCCTGGTCGGCGTCGTTCTCCCACGATGTACAGGGGCTGAGCGCCGCGACCGGCACCGAGACGGCAGGCCGTCGCAGCCGCGTGCTGGGTCTGCTGGCGGAGGCCGATCGGCTCACCGCCCTCACCGAGCTCGTCGGAACCGGTTCGCTGCCTGCCGATCAACGGATGACACTGCTGGCGGGACGGCTGCTACGCGACGGTGTGCTGGCACAGAATGCGTTGTCGCCCAACGATGCTTATTGTTCGGAAGCGAAGTCGGACGCGATCGCCGATGCGACACTGGCCGTGATCGACTGCTGCCGCGCACTGGCGCGGTCCGGGGTCGCCCCGGAACTACTGGAGGCGATGGACTTCGGCCCGCTGATCCGCGCGCCCGAGGCCGCCGGTCCCGAGGACACTGCCGCTGTGGCCGCAATTCGCGATACCCTGCTGGCCCGTCTGGAAGAACTCGCACATCCGGCGCCGGCCGAACCGGAGGCTTTGCGGTGAACCCACGAGAATGGCTGCGCTACACGCAGATCAGTGATGTGCGGGGCCCGTTGCTGGTGGTGACCGGGGTCGAGGGCGTGGGCTGGGACGAATACGTTCACATCGAGTGCGCGGACGGCCGCCGCGCCGGCGTCGTCCTGGAGGTCTCCGGGGATGTGGCGGTGGTCGAGGTGCTGGAGGGCACGGCCGGCATCGATCCCGCCCGGACGGTCGTCGAATTCGTCGGCGCACCGTTCGAGATCCCCGTGGGCGACGGATGGCTCGGGCGAGTGTGCAACGGTCGCGGCGAGCCGTTGGACGGTGGTCCGGCGGTCACCGGGCCGAGGCGGCCGGTATCGGGTGCGCCCCTGAACCCGACCCATCGGGAGCCGCCCGCGGATCCCGTACTCACCGGCGTGTCGGTGATCGATGCCCTGACCACGCTGGTTCGGGGGCAGAAACTGCCGATCTTCTCGGTGCCGGGGTTGCCGCACCTGGAACTCGCCGGCCAGATCGCCGCCCAGGCCGAGGTGGCCGGCGAGCCGTTCTGTGTGGTGGTCGCCGCGCTCGGCCTCACCCATTCCGACGCCGACCGGCTCCGCGACACACTGGAAGAACGCAGCGCCGCAGGCGAACTCGCGCTGCTGTTGAATCTGGCCGATGATCCGGTGGTGGAGCGGCTGCTGACCCCACGGGCCGCGCTGACCATCGCCGAGGAGCTGGCCTTCGGCACCGAGGCAGGCCGGCACGTCCTGGTGGTGCTGGCCGATATGACCGACTACGCCGAGGCGTTGCGCGAGGTCTCGGCGGCTCGCAACGAAATTCCCAGTCGCCGAGCGTATCCCGGCTATCTCTACAGCGACCTGGCGTCGCTGTACGAGCGGTGCGGGCGGATACGCGGCCGATCGGGATCGGTGACGGTGCTGCCGGTGCTGACCATGCCGGGTGGGGACATCACCCACCCGGTACCCGATCTGACCGGATACATCACCGAAGGGCAGATCGTGTTGTCGGCGGAACAGCACGCCCGCGGTGTCTACCCGCCGGTCGACGTCCTGTCGTCGCTGTCCCGGCTGATGCGCCACGGCGCCGGTCCGGGGCGGACCCGCGCCGACCATCTACCGGTGGCGGCTCAACTGCTGGCCGCACTGTCCCGTGCCCGCCAGGTGCGGGACCTGGCGGAGCTGATCGGCACCGGCGCGTTGACCGATCTGGATCGTGCGCATCTGGATCTCGCCGACGCGTTCACTGCCGAACTGGTAGGTCAGGGCGCTGTCGAACGCCGCGGCCTCGACGACACGCTGGACCGGGTGTGGCGAGTCCTCGCCCGCCTGCCACGCAGCGCGCTGACCATGCTGCCGGCCGAGCTGCTCGACCGACATCTCGGTGACCCGTCGTGACCAGGTTACGAGTGCCACCGGGCCGAGCAGGGCGAGTGTGGCTGCGCGATCGGATCGAGCTCGCCGACTCCGCGCTGTCGCTGCTGGAACAGAAGCAGGCCATACTCGGCGACCGGCTGGCGGAGTTGCGCACCGAGGGTGAGCGGACCCGGGCAGACTGGGCGGCAGCTGCCGCCGCCGCCCGCATCCGGCAGACTCGGGCGGCTCTGCTCGGCGGTCAGTGGTCGTTGCTGCTCGCCGGAGCGGGGCAGTCCGCCGAACTGACCGTCGGCAGCGCCACGGTGGCCGGGGTGAGATATCCGGACGCGGTGCAGCTGTCCGTCCCGGACGATCCGTCCGGATGTGCGGCGACCGGTGCGACCACGGAAGCTGCCCGGGCCGCGACCATTGCGGCAGTCGACGCAGCCGCCCGGCACGCCGTTGCGACCGCCGCGGTACAAGCGGTCGAAGATGAACTCACGGCCACCGGGCTGCGGGTCCGGGCACTGCGGCATCGCCGCATTCCGGCACTGCATACCGCGCTGGCGGAACTGGACCTGGCCCTCGAGGAACGGGAGCGCACCGAGCGCGTGGTTCCGGGCCGCACCGATCGCCTCCTGGAACCGGGGAAGTGATCCCGGTCCACGCCGGTGCCGCAATGCCCGGTACCGGTGCCTTGTGCCTCTGTCCGAAGGTTGCGGCGGCCCGGGATCGTAGCTGTGATCGGACTGAGTTCGATCACCGATATCAGCGCATTCCTGAGCCGCGAGGTATCCGGAGCCGCGACAGTGTCGGCGCCCGTCTCCGACTGATCCGATCGACGATCGAATGTCCGGACGAGGGCGACCGCGCTGATCCGGGACTGCCGATCGTCCCTCCGCACAAGTGATTTCGGCCCTGTTTCGGCGAACACCCGCATCGCATCGTGGATCCATGACGAATGTGGAATGTGTGATCTCGGCCGACCGGCACGTGTCGGCGGCAGCGGCGGACTACGCCCGCGAGAAGATCGACGATGCCCTGCGGCACACCCCGCAGCCGGTGCTCGGTGTGTATGTCAGGTTGACCGGTCATCCCGACCCGGCGGTCGCGAAACCGGTTGTGGCGCATGTGAATGTGGACGTGGACGGTCGACCGGTCCAAGCCCGCACCGAGGCGGCGACCAGCCGGGAGGCCGTCGATCTGCTCGCCGAGCGGCTCACCGCCCGCCTGCGGCGGCTGCCCCGGCACGGAGACACCGCGCGCGGCAACCACGATCGGCACGCGGCACACGAATGGCGCCGCGACGACCCCCGGCGCGAGCCGCTGTCGTACTTCCCGCGCCCGCCGGAGCAGCGCGAGGTGTATCGCCGGGCCGCATTCGCCCCGGTCCCGCAGCTCTGCGACGAAGCGGCACAGGACATGGAAACGATGGACTACGAATTCCATCTGTTCACCGAATCCGGCAGCGGTGTCGACAGTGTGCTGTACCGCACCGACACGGGATTGCATCTCGCGCAGGCGAATCCACGCCCCGAGGCCATCGTCGCGGGTGACGTCGACTACACCCTCGACGCCGGCGCCGCGCCCGTACTGGACGAGGAGGCCGCCGTCGACCGATTGGAGTTGTCGGGCCGGTCGTTCGTCTTCTTCATCGGACCCGGCTCCGGCCGTGGCCGTCTGGTCTACCACCGGTACGACGGGCACTACGGACTGCTGACGGCCGCTGTCGCACCGGGGGCCGGCCATGTGGCGCAGCCGTAACCTTGCGGATGCCCGCCGGTGGGCCCGGACATGGGCGCTGCCGGCGCTGGTGGTGGCGCTGTTGACCGCATTGCTGGGCTCTACGTACCTGGCCTACGTGGCGGATCCGGAGCATCACCTGCACCGTTTTCCGGTTGCCCTGGTGGACTCGGATGTGGGTGCGCCCGGCGCGGCGAACGCCGGCCGAGGGATCGCCACCGCTCTGCTGCGCGAGGTACCGGCCGACGAGATCGAACTGCGTCCGATGGGCGTCGACGCCGCCGAACACGCACTGCGGCAAGGCCGGGTGTACGGAGCGATCATCATCCCCGGCGACTTCAGCCAGCGGCTGGAGATCCTGGCAGCGGCGGCCGTCGTACCCGGTGACGTGGAACAGCCGATCATCACGGTCGTCACCAATCCCCGGATGGGGCCGTACGCGACCGTCCTCGTGCAGAGCTTCGCCGAACGCGCCCTGACGGCGGTGAACGCGGACCTCGGCATCCGGCTCGGCGAGTTGATGCAAGCGCGCCTCGTTCCGCCGACCGCCACCGTGGGGGCGGCCCGGATCGTGCTGGCGAATCCGATCGACATCGTCACGGTGCCCGATCGTCCGCTGCCACACGGCCAGGGGCAGGGCCTGACGGCGTTCTTCTATGCCCTGGTGCTGGTGTTGGCCGGATTCTCCGGGGCGATGATCATTCACCTCATGGTCGACGCCGAGCTCGGGTTTGCGCCGATGGAGTACGGGCCGTGGTACCGCCTACGGCCCCGGCCGCCACGATCGCGGTTCGCCGTTCTGGCCCGGAAGTGGCTGGTGCAGCTGGCCGTGGCGCCCGTGGTATCCGCGGTACTGCTGGCCGTCTCCGCGGCCCTGGACATGCCCGACGACCGTCCGGCGGCGCTGTTCCTGTTCGGCACGCTCGCCGTCGCCGCGGTCGGGGTCACCGCATTGTCCGTGCTCGCAGCCTTCGGCACCGCGGGCCTACTGGTGAATCTGGTGGTGTTCATCGTGCTGGGCGTGCCGTCGGCCGGTGGGACCATACCGCTCGAGGCGGTACCGGCCGCGTTGTCCTGGTCGTCGAGTTTCGAGCCGCTACGGCAGGTGTACCTGGGCGTGCGGGCGATCGCCTTTTTCGACGGGCAGACCGAGGCAGGCGTCGCCCGAGGCACGTGGATGTCGCTGCTGGGTCTTGCCGTCGGCACGGTCCTCGGACTTGTGGCGGCGGGCGGCTACGACCTCCTCGGCATGGCCCGTGCCCCGGGCAAGCTCATCGCGCGTGCCCGGACCTCGCGGGGCGTTGATCGCCGCGGCCACGCTGTGTGCCGGCGTGGGACTTCGGTCCCGGTCGGCGACGACTCGTGACTCTGCCCGGCGTGCCGCGATCGGAGTGGAATCGATTCTGTCGGAATCAATCCGACGGAACCGAGTACGCAGGAGTGATCATGAGCAAGCTTCCGGCCCGCCGCCAGTCCGCGCTGCTGACGGATTTCGCCGATGTGTGGAGCGCCTTCATCCCCGGTCTGTCGCCGACGTTCGGTACGCACCTACTCCGGGTCGAGGACACCGTCGAGGACGACCGGTATGTGGTCCGTGCCGAGATCCCGGGCGTCGACCCGGCGAAGGATCTCGAGGTGTCGGTGCACGACGGCCAGCTCACCATCCGGGCCGAGCGCAGCGAGAACCGGGCGGAGAAGGGACGTTCCGAATTCAGCTACGGCTCCTTCGTGCGCACCGTCGCGCTGCCGGCCGGGGCGACGGACGAGGACGTCACCGCCGACTACACCAAAGGCATTCTCACCGTTCGCATTCCGCTGGCCGAGGCGAAGCAGCCGGTGAAGCGGGTCGAAGTCAAGTCGGGCGAGTAACCGGTCCGCATCTCGCGGGCCACGACGCGTGGATCGACCCGGTGGCGGCGCATCGACTGTGCGCCTACATCGTGTCGGAGCCGGTGTCGTGGCCCGCGCTCGCCGGTGCCGTCCGGACTCGTTCCACCTCGCGCATCGTCACCCGGATCGCTTCCGGAAGCGCCGCCGCCACCCGATCGGACAGTCCGGCACCGAGTTCGAGGGTTTGCGCCTCGACGGCGACGACCACGATTTCCCGGGGCAGCCGACCGAGGACCGCGCCCAGCGGGACCGCATCGGGAATGCCGAGCGCGTGCGAGCTGGCGGCGGTGGTCAGCCAGATCCGGCCCGGCGTGGCGGGCTCGCACAGCACCGCATCGACCACGACGGCGAGATCCGCCCCCGCCCAGGCATCCAGCAACCCGGTCGGCTCGCCGTCGCAGATCGTGGCGAGAACACCGGGCAGACAGAGCTTTTCGACGGCACGTGCCACGGCCGGACCGATTCCGTCGTCGCGGCGATAGTCGTTGCCGACGCCGACGACGACCGCGCGGGCGCCGGTCATCCGCGTTCCACGTCCAGGTGGAGGAAATGCGCCGCGCACGAGATGCACGGGTCGTAGTTGCGAATGGTGCGCTCGCACAACGCCGTGAGTGCCGCATCGTCGAGATCCAGATTGTCGGAGACGACCCGGCGCGGACCGCGGACAGGGTGGTCACCTCGACGCTGTCCACCCGAGCCGAGCTGGGAGCCGCGGCGACCAGCCTGCCGAGGAAATCGTCCACCGCGGCACCGGGTCCGGCGATCCGGATGTCGACCCGCCCGCCCGAGTTCCGCACGTCACCGGCAAGTCCCAGGTCACCGGCGAGGCGATATACGAAGGGGCGGAAGCCGACTCCTTGCACGACTCCCTCCACCACCACATGGGCACACCGCTGCTCGCCGGCGGGCTGCTCGCGGATGTGCACCCGTCTACGATGACGGCGGCCGACCATCCGGCCAAGGGCAGAAGGTCCCGATCTGGCAAGGAAGACGCTGCCCGGGCCCGCTCGGTCTCGGGCGTGCACGGACCCGGCTCGTGCTCGTCGGCAGCGCGCCTGGCTTACGTTCGAGCTCGTTCGCTCGGTGCGCAGCCTCCGACATCGAGGGCTCGGAATACGGGTCGGCCGAGGTTCGCGATGAACCAGTCGCTTGTCAGCGCGGCCACGATCTCGAGCGCGCCCGGTTCAGCGAAAAGGTGTGTGGCGTCGGGTACCACAGCAAGCTCGGTTTCGCCCGGCACGGCCTGTCGCGCATATTGATTCAGCCCGAGCACCACCGGGTCGTCGCCGCCGACGATGAACAGCGTCGGGGCATGGACGAGATCCAAGGCGGGGTCGGCGAGATCCGGGCGCCCGCCGTGCGATACCACTGCCGAGACTTCCAGTCGTGGGTCCGCCGCGGCCACCAGCGCCGCCGCGGCTGCGGTACCCGCGCCGAGATATCCGATCGGCAGATCCATCACAGAGTGCCGATTGCTCAGCCATCCAGTGGTTTCGATCAGGCGTGTGGCAAGCAGGTCGATGTCGGTGGTGTTGGCTCGGTGTATTTCCTCGGTCGGATGCAGCAGATCCAGTAGCAGCGTGCCCATCCCGGCGTCCTGCAGCGCCGCGGCGAGGCGACGGTTGCGGGGGCCGAGGCGGCCTCGTGCACTGCTGTGTGCCGAGATGACAACGCCGCGAGCGTTTTCGGGCATGGTGAGGCACCCGGCAAGTTCGACCGCACCCGCGACGATCCGGATCTCCTCGTCGCTCCGGTGCGGAGCCTCGAAGGAAACAGGTTGCGGCAGCGGCAATCCCGCGGCAACGAGGTCGAGCAGATCGGCCACCGTATCATCGGAAATGTATCGGAGGTCGCGGTAGACACGGCCGGCAGCGACGATGTCAGCCGAGGTTTCGAGGCAGATCACCAGATCTGCCTCATCTTCCATTGCCTTCGAGGCATCCCGCGCGGCCACTGGGACCGCCAGCACGACCCGGGCGGCGCCCTGCGACCGAGCAACACGACATGCGGTGCGTGCGGTGTCCCCGCCTGCGATGCCGTCGTCAACGATCACCACGGTCCGGCCCGTCAGCGGAATCCCGGCCCCACCGCGCCGAAAGTATTCCGCTGCACGAGAAAGTTGTTGACGCTCACGGTATTTCACCGCAGCGATCGCGCCCTGGTCGAGAGCAGCTTCCCGGATCACGGCATCGTCGAGGATTTGCACACCGCCCTCGCCGATCGTGCCGAACGGCAGGTCCGGCTGATAGGGCAGGCCGAGTCTGCGCACGGTGACCACATCCAGCGGGGCATGCAGCGCGGACGCCACCTCGGCAGCGACAGCTACTCCGCCGTGCGGTATCCCGAGCACGACCACGTCCTCGCCGCGCAGGAAACGTAGCCGCGACGCGAGCTGCCGGCCGGCGTCGTAGCGATCACGGAACAGCATGTGAGACTCCCTGGGAGGTTGCCGGGTAGAAATTGCACGGCATTCTCCCCGCAGCGCAGGAACTGCCGGCCGATCGCGACGAAAG
Organism: Nocardia sp. BMG111209; assembly: GCF_000381925.1. NCBI lineage: Bacteria > Bacillati > Actinomycetota > Actinomycetes > Mycobacteriales > Nocardiaceae > Nocardia > Nocardia sp. BMG111209. The sequence continues at coordinate 1,714,064 of NZ_KB907307.1, read as the reverse complement.
CGCGCCGGCTCAGGTGGACTGCCGGGACGATTTCGACAGATCAAGCATGTACCGGGTGTCCGGCAACCACATCCGGCGAAGGTCCTCCGCCGAACTGCCGAAAGTCACGTTCCGCCGACCTCCAACCGGCTATGACCATCGCCACCACCGACGACGACGCCCAGCAGCTCCGGGAGATACTCGACCGCTTCGGTGGCGCCGCCAGATCCTCTACTGGGTTCGAACAGCATCTTTATGCCGGTTCGGGGAGCGGCGGCGCCATCGCGCCAGGCGGGACAGATCCCCGACGGCGGTGCCGGTAGCATGTGGGTTTGTATCGAGGAGAGCCGGGAAGCCTGGTCGGCGCAGCGACAATCAGCCGCGCGGAGGCCCGAAATGTCCGATATTGCTCTCGAATCCGATCGTTGGCGCGAGGCGCTGCGCACCAATCTGTGGTTCGCGCCGAGTATGGAAGTACTGGCCGCGGTCGCATTGTTCGTGGTGACCTATGTGCTCGACCGGGCGGTGTACCGGCACGGGTTCGCGCTTCCGTCCTGGGTCATCGGCGGCACTCCGGATGCGGCCCGGCAGGTGCTGACCGCGAGTGCGGCGGCGATCATCACGGTGGTGGGGGTGGTCTTCTCGATCACGATCGTCGCGCTGACGCTCGCGTCCACGCAGTTCGGTCCGCGGATGTTGCGGAATTTCATCCGGGATCGCGGCACTCAGCTCACCCTGGGCACCTTCGTCGGGACCTTCGTCTACGCGATCCTGACGCTGGTGTCCATCGGCGCGGATTTCGTGCCGCACATCTCGACCACGGTGTCGATCGTGTCACTGGTCGCGGACTTGGCGGTGCTGATCTATTTCATCAATCACATCGCGACGGCGATCCAGCTGCCCCACGTCATCGCCGGTATCGCGGGCGAGGTCTCCGCGGCCATAGACGCGAACCGGGAGCCGGTCCCGCCCGTGCCGCCGCGCGGCCCGTCCATGGACGAGTTGACGGTCCGTCTGGCGGAGTCCGGCGGCCCGGTCCACGTCGCGGGCAGCGGTTATCTGCAATACATCCGGTACGAGCGGTTGATCCGGTTCGCGACTGCGGCCGACGCGGTCATCCATCTGCCCTACCGTCCCGGTCATTTCCTCACCGAGGGGCAGATCGTGGCGACGGTGTGGCCGGCCGGGGCCGCGGCGCGGATCACCGCGGATTTCGCGCGTGGCCATGTCGTGGGGCCGATGCGCACGCTCACCCAGGACATCTCCTTCGGTATCGACCAGATCGTGGAGATCGCCCTGCGCGCGCTGTCCCCGGCCGTCAACGACACGTTCACTGCGCTGACCTGCATCGACTGGTTGGGTGACGCGCTCGCGCGGATCACCGTTTCGTGGGACCCCAGTCCGGTGCGCCGCGACGGCGACGGTTACATCCGGGTCATCGCCGCGCAGGCGAGCTACGAGCGCCTGGTGCAGCGCGCGTTCGAGAAGATCCGCCAGGCCGGGCGGGGTATGCCGGCGATCATGATCCGGCAGCTCGACGCGCTCACCGAGATAGCCAGTCGCACAGTGCATCCCGAACGGCTGCGGCTGCTGCTCGAACAGGCCGACATGATCGGGCGGGCCGCGCGGGAGTCGATATCCGAGGAGGCGGATCTCGACGACGTCCTGCGCCGCTATCGGATGCTGACGAGTGCGCTCGACAGTCCGATAGCGAAAGTATTTCCCGCTCCCGGCGCTAGGAGAACGTAAACACCCTGTCGATGTGCGAGCAGTGCTGCTGATGTCGCAGCTGGGGATGCCGCTGGTGCGGCCGGGGCCGAGTCCGGCGCGGCGGCAGGTGCTGTCGCGGCGGATCCGCTGGTTCGTGGCCGCGACGATCGGCTACAACGTGATCGAGGCGATCATCGCGCTGACCGAGGGCACCCGGGTGTCGTCGACCGCGCTGGTCGGGTTCGGTGTGGATTCGGTGATCGAGGTGTCCTCGGCGGCGGCGGTGGCCTGGCAGTTCGCCGGCCGCGATCCCGAGGCCCGGGAGAAGGTCGCGCTGCGGGTCATCGCGTTCTCGTTCTTCGCGCTGGCCGCCTACGTCACCATCGACGCGATCCGGGGCCTGGTCGGCCTCGGTGAAGCGCGGCATTCGCCGGTGGGGATCGGGTCGGCCGCAATCAGTCTGGTGACAATGCCGGTGTTGTCGGCCGCGCAGCGGCGCGCGGGGCGTGAACTCGGCTCCGCGTCCGCGGTCGCGGATTCCGAGCAGACCCGGTTGTGCACCTACCTGTCGGCGGTACTACTGGCCGGGCTGCTGCTCGACAGCCTGTTCGGCTGGTCGTGGGCCGACCCGATCGCCGCCCTCGCCATCGCCGGGATCGCGGTGACCGAAGGTGTGAACGCCTGGAAGGGCGAAACCTGCTGCGCTACACCACCTCCGGGTTCCGCACCGGCCGCGCGGTCAGGGCACGACTGCTCCTGCTGCGACGACCGACTTCGGTGCTGTCACCGATCTCGGTCAGGTATGCCACTACCCTTCCCGGGCGGACGCCTGGTAGATCTCCGCGTAGGTGCGCGAGTCCTTGATCAGGTCGTCGCAGAAGGCGGCGATATCGGGGCCCAGGAGTTCCAGGGCCGGTTTACCGTTGGCGGCACCCTCCTCGAAGAAATCGACGATCTCCGCGAGCAGGCGCCCGTCGGACAGGTCGACCGGTCCGACTTTGAACAGGTACTTCTGAATCTCCTGGTAGACGATCCGGTAGTCCGGCGGGAGCGCCTTGACCCGGGCCGTGTGCGCCCGCCACTGCCTCTTGCCCTCGATGATGTCGCGGATACTCATGTCAGCCTCCCAGCCTGCTCAATTTTCGTGCGACGTTCCGGTTCAACTGCTCGCGCCACCGATCGCGATAATCCCGGGCCCCCGCGCCACCGGCCAGCGCCGTGCAAAAGCCCGCGATGTCGTCGCCGAGCACCTCGTGGATGCTCTGCCCGTCCGTGGCCGCTTCCTCGAGCAGCCCCAGGGCGCTGTCGAGGATCGGCATCAACTCCCGGCCCGTGAAGCCCGAGTAGGGGAACAGGTGACCCTTCATCTGTTCCCACGCCGCTCGATAGTCGGCGGGCAATTCTTCGGCCCGCGCTTCGAACGCTTTCCATTCCCTGGTCAGATCACTACCGGTGACCGTCTCCCAGAAATTCATCTCCCGCCCTCCTCGAGCTGGTCGATCCGTGCGGAGAGGTACCAGCCCTCGAAAGTGCCTTTCAGCGTCTCCGTCGGGTCGTCCATCCGGGTACCTCCCCATTTGCGGGTACTCTGTACTGAAGAGTACTGCTACATAGTAACACAGAGTAGTGGCCGTGCAAGCGGCGATCGCAGACCACGGAGTCCGGTTGCCGGGCCGTGCGGTAGCGCGATCAAGGAACCGTAAGGGACAGGCGCGGAACACTTTCCGGTGTTGTACACAATGCCGTGCGCATGGTGTGGGGCAAGATCTCACGGTGGGTCGGCGAGCGAGTGGTGGCGGTACCGGATCGCTGCCGGGTCTGGGCGAATACCGCCTCGGTGCGGCGTTGCCTGTTGGCGATTCCGCTGCTCGTCATCGGTTTTCAGGCGGTCGCGGTGGTGCTCGGCACCGTCGCGGTGAGCCGGGCCGGTACCCAGGCCGGCAGTGGCGGCCCGACCGCGGCGATCGACGGTCTGGCGTGGACCGGCGTCAAGGACTCGTCAGGAATCCCGTTGTCGGACTACGTGTTCGCCACCGACCACGGCAGCCTGCTGCATCCCCGCAACACCGTGTTGTCGCTGGGGCTGGAGTCGGAGTTCACCGGTTTCATGGTCATCGTGATCAGCGCGATCTGGCTGGTCGGCTGTGTGGTGAGTTTCCGGTGGCTGGACCGGGTGGCCGAGCCGCTGACCGCCGTCGGCGACAGTCTCACCCGGCAGGTCGCCATCCCGATCGTGCTCGTGACCGCGGCGACCGTGGGCGCGTTCTGCGTGGCGTGGTTCGTTCTGCGCGGCCAGCACGCCCGCGCGGCGATCCAGGTGGCGACGATGCTGGCCGTGGCGGTGGCCGGCGCCACCTATCTGGCGCACCCGCTGGCGGATGTCCTGTCCTCGCACGGGCTGCTGGCCCACGCACGGGACGTGGGAATCGCCGTGGCGGCCGGCGTCAACGGCGACGACACTCCGCAGCCGGATGCGATCGTGTCCGGTCTGACCGCCACGCTGGCCGACAATTTCGCGCGGCATCCGGTGCAGGTCTGGAACTTCGGGCACGTCGTCGACACCGCACCCGCGTGCCGCGCGGCCTGGTCGGCAGGTGTTCTCGACGGCGACAGCGGGCGGATCACCGCGGGCCTGAGCGGCTGCGGTGACCGTTACGCACTGAACAAAGCCGACAATCCGAGTATGGGACAAGCCGGGACCGGTCTCGTGCTCCTGGTCTTCGGGACGATCCTGCTGCTGTTCCTGTGCTACCTGGCGATCAAGATCTTCCTGGCCGCGCTGTCCTCGGTGTACCACGGGCTGCTGGCCGTATTCGGTTTCGCGGCAGGAGGTTTCATCTACGGGCCGACCCAGGCGTTCCTGATCCGCAACCTCGTCGATATCGTCGCCGACGCCGCGGCGATGGTCGCCTATACCGTCTTCCTCGGCATATACACGCTGGTTCTCGACGACGTCTTCCGCGCCGCCGCGGGTGAGGAGATGGCGGTCGTCTTCGTCGGCGGCCTGCTACTGCTCACCGGGTTTGCACTGCTGCGCCGCCTGGACCTGGGACTTGTCGGGGGCCAGGTTCGCATCGCCGAGCAGATCCGTGGCGCTCTCGCCGGTCGATCCGCTGACTCGACCGGATCACCGAGCAGCACGGACCTGAGCGCGGCGAGTCTGCGCTACGCGCTGTCACCGGGTCAACTGGTCGGCAGAGGCACGAGCGGGCTGGAGAAACTCGCTGTCATCGATGCCAATCCGCTGACCTCGCTGCTGTTCCGGAGGCCGAATCCATTGCAGTACTGGTCGATCCGGCAGCAGCATCTCAACGATCTGAACTACCGGCTGTTGCGCGGTGAGGTGCCGGCGGAGGCCGTCGCGGGCTGGACCGGAGGGCTGACCCTCGGCAAGAACGCACAGGACGCCGCAGCACGCGAGGCGGTCCGGCGCTTCGGCGACTACTCATCCCGCTCCGCGGCCGCAGCCGCGGCGAACGTCTTCGAGATCGGCGCCACCGCCGCCGATGTTCAAGGCGCGCTGGTCGCCGCCGGATACTCTCCCGCAGTCGCGCTGGACGCGATCCGTGTACGCAACCGGGTCCACGACGAGACTCCGACCACGTCCCCGCTCGCTCGCACGACCACAGCCCTTCGCCTGGCGGCCGGTACCCGAGACCTCCCCGCCCCGCATCGAGCCCCCTACGCCGCTCAGATCGCAGAATCCGCGGCCGCGGCCGAGCGTGACACCCCACGACCCTTACGGCCGGATCTCGTCGACACCCCCTTCACCGACGACGTGATGCGATTGGTGGATCGGCGCGCTGCCCCTGCGGAATTCGAGCGGGTGATCCCGGCCGACCACTGGCACCGCATCGGCGAGGACACCCGCCGGCATCTCCAATTGCTTCTGGCGCAACGACTGTCGGTCGCCGCCGGTATCTACCTGCGTACCGACACCGCCACCGACCTCGCCACCGCGACCTCGCTGGCCGCTACCGCCACTGCTGTCGACACCCTCCTCCGACCGACCACCAGCCCGTGGACGACCGCCGCCGCCCACTGACACGGGTGACCGCAGCCGACTTGGTCGTGTCAACGATCCTGTTGCGGCATACGGGGGTGAATCGGCCTGGTCACGACGATGAAGGGGCAATCGACCATATTCGCGAGGGTGCGGTAGCTGGAGCCTATGAGCATGTCCGCGAATCCTCCTGGGCCGTAGCCGCCGATTACCAGCAGTTGCGCGTTGTCCGTTTCGTCGAGCAGTGTCTGGACAGGGCTGTCATCGGCCGCAGTGTCGTGGATTGTGACCTGCGGGTAGCGAGCCGCCCACCGGGCGATTTCGGCCGCGAAGGCGCTGTCCCGGCAGCCCGTACGGGTGTCACCGCCGACAGTGGCCGTTTCGCTGGACATATGCACGATGGTCAGGCCGACCTCGCGGAGGGCGGCTTCCTCGAAAGCGACACCGAGGGCGGGCATGTGGAGGGTGGTTCTGCCTACTCCGGCGAGAACCGATGTGGCCGAGAACGTATCGCGGGAAAGGGTGGTATGTGTGACCGCGATCGGGCAGTGTGCGCGCTGGATCAGTGTGGCTCCCACCGAGCCGACCAGCCCACCATCGACTGCTGCGAGGCTTCTACGGCCGAGCACGATCATCCGCGCGGTGTGCGACCGGCCCAGCAGTTCGTCGATGATCGGTCGATCGACCGTTTCGGCGGTTACAAGCGGGAATCGGCTGCCAGTGGCGCCCCGCACGATCCCGATCGCCTCGGCGAGAGTGCGGCGACTGTAGTACTGCAGAAACTGTGGGTCGAGATCGATGGACGGCTCGCATGGGCCGACGTCGGGCGTTGCCGCTGCTATCGACTCGACCAGCCGTAGCTCGCATCTGTGCAACCGTGCTTCCACCGCCGCCCACGCCACCGCGTGATACGAACTCACCGACCCGTTGACACCGACCACGATCGCCCCCGCCGAAGCCGACTGCGGGTGACCGGTCATGAGTCACCGCCTCCGCTGGCGCGTAGCCCGTGCTGTCTCGCACCGGGCAACGCTCGATCAGACCTTTTCTGTCTTCATACGGATCATACCGGGAAGAAAATACATGATCAGCGCGGTGCCGGTGATGCCTTGCTCGAACGAACACGGCCCGGCCGAGGTGCCGATGCGCGCGGGCGGCGGAGCCGGTCCGCCGGCGGCCGGGCTCGTGTGCGGCGGCTGAGTGTGGCAGTCGAACAGGGCGTTCGGACCCCGGAGGCGGGACTTTGTACCGCATCGGTAACGGCCCGGTTCTCTCTACGGTGAGGACACCGGCCGATCGGACGGTGTTCTCACGAGGAGGTTGCGATGGATCGGCAGCACAATGACGATCCCCATCACCTGGCATCGGCCGCAGTGGTGGTCGGCATCGACGGTTCACAGGCGTCGGAGAGGGCACTGATGTGGGCGGCCGCCACAGCCGACCGCTGCGGACGGGAGCTGTGCATCGTGCACAGCCTGGCGTTGAACCGGCTGGCCGAGGTCTACAACCGATACGACGTATCGATACCGCCGGTCGTCGAGTCGATGCACAAGATCGGCGAGGTCTACCTCGGCAAGGCCGTGAGCGCGGTGCGGCAGCAGTATCCGCACCTGCGAGTGTCGTCCGCGATGTCCGACGGGGACCCGCGTGAGTTGCTGGTTCGCTCGAGCGCCGACGCCTATCGGGTCGTGATCGGTACCACCGGCTCGGGCGGGTGGGCGGCGCATCTGGGGTCGATCGCGCTGGCGGTGACCAGCCACGCGCGCGGCGCTGTCGTAGTGGTTCGCGCCGATCCCGATGCCGAGGACCGGGTGCGGGCCGATGGGCCCGTCGTCGTCGGCGTCGACGGTGGTCCGGTCGGCGAGCCTGCGCTCGCCGCGGCCTTCGAAGAGGCCGCGGAGCGTGGCGCCGAACTGGTGGTCGTCCACGTCTGGGCGGACATCAATCTCGGGCAGTACGCCGATGACCCGTACCTCCTCGAATCGGTGTCGGCGATCGCGGTGACCGAGGAAGCGCTGCTGGCCGAGCGGCTCGCGGGCTGGCAGGAGAAGTATCCCGAGGTGACGGTGACCCGGAGGGTGTATCCGTTGGAGCCGGCCGGCGTGCTGATCGACTGGTCGAAGCACGCACAACTGGTGGTCGTCGGCAGCCGCGGGCGCGGTGGATTCCGCGGCTTGCTGCTCGGGTCGACCTCGAATTCGCTTGTGCAGCAAGCGCATTGCCCGGTAATGATTGTCCGCCCCGAATGATGAGAGCGATGTCGATGAACAACGATCCGGCGCGGGCTGCGCTTGCCGAAGACGATTTCTTCACCGGCCTGGACGCCTGGTGGCGTGCGGCGAACTACCTGTCCGCCGGACAGATCTATCTGCTGGACAACCCACTGCTGACCGAACCGCTTGCAGCGCAGCATATCAAGCCACGGCTGGTGGGACATTGGGGCACCGTGCCCGGCATCACACTCACTTACGGCCATCTGAATCGCATAATCCGGCAACGGCACCGCCGGATGCTGTTCATATGCGGCCCGGGACACGGCGCCGCGGGATTGAACGCCGCAGCGTGGCTGGAGGGCAGCTACAGCGAGCGTCACCCCGAGGTGGCGCAGGATGTGGCCGGGATGCGGGAATTGTTCCGGCAGTTCTCCTTTCCCGGTGGAGTGCCCAGCCATGCATCGCCGCATCTGCCGGGCTCGATCCATGAGGGCGGCGAGCTGGGCTATTCGCTGGCGCACGCCACCGGTGCGGCGCTGGACAACCCGGATCTGACGGTGGCCTGTGTCATCGGCGACGGCGAGGCCGAGACGGGCGCACTGGCGACCAGCTGGCACGCGCCGGCGTTCCTGAACCCGATCTGCGATGGCGCGGTGCTGCCGATTCTGCACCTCAACGGCTACAAGATCGCCAACCCGACCTTGTTGGCCCGCCTGCCGCGCGGAGATCTGGACGCACTACTGCTCGGTCACGGCTGGGAGCCGTGGCACGTGCGCGGCAGTGACCCACGGGAAGTCCACGAGGCATATGCGGCCGCGCTGGACGAGGTGTTCGACCGGATCTCGGAGATCCGCGACGAGGCCCGCCGCAGCCCGGGTACCGGCACCGCGCGGCTGCCGATGATCGTGCTCGCGACCCCCAAGGGCTGGACCGGTCCGGCGGAGGTGGACGGTGTGCCGGTGGCGGATACGTTCCGCGCCCATCAAGTGCCGTTAGCGGGGGTGCGCGACGATCCCGCTCATCTGGCGTTGCTGGAACAATGGCTGCACTCCTATCGACCGGAAGAGTTGTTCACACCCGATGGAACCCCGGCGCCGCTGGTCGAGTCGGCGAATCCCGTCGGTGAATTGCGGATGAGCGCGAATCCGCTGGCGCACGGGCGAACCCGCATCGAATTGCGGCTACCGGAAGTATCCGGGCACACCCTCGCCGTTCCGGCGCCGGGAGCGGTCGACGGTGAGGCCACCCGGGTACTCGGCGGCTACCTTCGAGATGCCCTCACCGCCAATTCCCATGACCTGCTGTTCTTTTCCCCGGACGAGCACGCGTCCAACCGGCTCGATGCGGTGCTGGAGGTGACCGGCCGGCGCTGGCGGGAAGGTCATCGGCCCGGCGACGACCGGCTCACGCCGGACGGTCGCGTATTCGAGGTGCTGTCGGAGCATCTGTGCCAGGGCTGGCTCGAAGGGTATCTGCTGACCGGTCGGCACGGCGTGTTCTCCACCTACGAGGCGTTTGCGCACATCATCGACTCGATGGTGGTGCAGCATGCCAAATGGCTGCATACCGCAGCCGAATTCCCATGGCGGGAGCCGATTCCGAGCCTGAACTATCTGGTCACATCACACGTGTGGCGGCAGGATCACAACGGTGCGTCCCATCAGGATCCGGGCTTTCTCGATCACGTCCTGAGCAAGCGGCCGGAGGTCTCGCGGGTGTATCTGCCGCCGGACGCCAATTGCCTGTTGCACGTGTTCGACCACTGTCTGCGCAGTCGAGGCCGGATCAATGTGGTGGTGGCCGGAAAGCAGCCCGCGCCACAGTATCTCGGTGACGACGAGGCGCGTCGGCACTGCGCTCGCGGGCTGGGAGTATGGCGGTGGGCCAGTTCCGACGCAGGAGGCGATACCGATGTCGTGCTGGCCTGCGCCGGTGACGTACCCACCCAGGAGACCCTCGCCGCCGTCGCGGTGCTGCGGGAACTGGCGCCGGAGGTGGCGGTCCGCGTCGTGAATGTGGTGGATCTGGCCCGGTTGTTCCCGTCTGATCGGCACCCGCACGGTATCTCCGATCGTGCCTACACCGAGATCTTCACTGCCGCACGGCCGGTGATCTTCGCATTCCACGGCTACCCGTGGCTGATCCATCAACTCGTCTATCGTCGTCCCGGTCACGACCGGATGCACGTGCGGGGGTTCCACGATCGCGGAACCACCACGACCCCGTTCCAGATGTGTGTGCTCAACGGCATCGATCGCTACCACCTCGCGCTCGCCGCGCTGGAGCAGGTGCCCCGGCTGGACGAGCGGATGGGACATCTGCGTGAGGAATTGCTGGACCGGCTCGACCGGGCCCGCACGCACGCCTACCGGTTCGGTGAGGATCCGGCGGAGATTCAGGACTGGCGCTGGGAAACACCGCATACGTTGCCGATCGTCTCGGGCGACGGCGTGATTGTCCCGAGTCGATAATCTCACTACCGGGGACTGTCCCTGTCTCAGGGAGCGGAGCCTGGGCAGCAAGCCGAGTGAGACCGGTAGAGCGGTTCACTGAAGCGACCGAACTCCCTCAGGGTGCGGGCCGCGTTCATCCCGGCCACCGCCGGGCCGGGCATGCTGTCCGGCCGCGCCTGCGCGGTAAGGATGGACGTCCGCCTCGTGGATGGCGTGAGCCGCTCCGCGTGGTCTTCGCAGCCCAGCCGCGCGGTATCTCATTGCGCCAGTGAACAAATCGGTCCTCGCCCAGCATCGCCGCCGAGGCCGCGCTATTCTGCAGCGCAGTCTCGACCTCGCGCACGAGATGGGCATCGAGCATGTGTTCATCACATGCGGCGACGACAACGAAGCAAGCAGCCGAATCATCGAATCATGTGGCGGCGTACTCGAATCGGTCGAGCCGTGGAGCGACGGGACGCTGATCCGACGCTACTGGATCTGATTCGAGGCGACCGGGCATCGGTACACGGACAGGCGGGCTCGGGCGCCGAACTGCTGTTCCATGTGCGTAGTGCCACCGAAGTTTCACCGGTTCCGGAGGGGTTGTTCTGGTTCTCGGTGGAGGTAGAACACTTCGGGGTCGCCGGAGTCGAGGTCGTGGAGCATTCCGACGGACAGCCAGCCGGCACGGTGGAGCAGTCGTTGCATAGCGTGGTTGGACAGGTTCGTCGAGGTGAACAGTTTCGGGGTGACGCATGCCGCGCGGGCGGCGCGCAGCAGTGTCGCACCGATCCCTCTGCCGCGGAAGGATTCTGAGACCATGAGCATGGTCAGGAAGCCGTGGTCGAAGAAGGTGTATTCGATGACGCAGTATCCGGCGGGTTCACCGTTGGCCTCCGCGACCAGGACCGCGTCCTGCTCGCACCATCGTGTGATGTGACCGGCTCGCGTGTTGCCGTGATGGGCGACTCGGTCGAGTGCGACGAGCGCATCGATATCGGTGCGGGTGCCGGCGCGGACGGTCGCGTGCACGGGTGTCCACCTTTCTCGGGGTTCGGCGGGAGGGTGTGGCCGGGGTGGTCAGCGAGATAAACAGTGTCGCTTGGGGATCCATGCCGAAGGCAGCGGCGGACACGCGCCACCCCGGTTCTGAAATTCGCGACCGGAAACGAGCCACCACCGCACCCAAGCGATGTCGAGGATCGCGATCAACCGACACCGGAATTCACGACCGAAGCTAGTTGCCAACGGTTGGACGATTCGCGCCGTCGGCCCAGGTCGGAGGCCGTGTTCGAGAGGGCGCCAGTGTGCCGAGACGGAGGCACACGGGCGGGACAGGACGGCATCAGCGGGACGAATCGGCCTCCCGGGCCCCGATCGAACCGCCGCTCGATGTGTGGATCACCCGACGGTCTGTGTACTTCGGTGGCGATACAACCGCAGGTACAGCACCCAGGACGCCACGACCACGATCACCACCAGCACCCGGACGAGCTCCAGGGCACTCCGCGGATACAGAACGCCGGTCAGGTAATGATCGATGAACCCCGACGGCGGCAACCCCGCCTCACCGGCGCGCCGGCGCGACCAGTTCTCCAGCTCGGTGAGCGGGCAGACGAATCCGAACAGCACCGTGCTGAATCCCCACACCACCGCCGGGACATGGGTCCAGATGGTCCAGCGCCACCGGCACGCGAGAAATCCACCCACCACCAGGTAGGCGACGAACAGGAAATGCACCCCGGCGGTGGCGTCCGCGAGCAGGCGGTACATCACCCTTCCAGAGTAGGCGGGTCACGCGGCGTCGGCGTCGACCAAGGCGGGCAGCTCGGTGAGGGCGGAGATGCGCCAGTCGGCCCGCGCGGCGTCGGGGGAGTCCCGCTGGATCCAGGCCCAGGGGCCGCGCACCACGAACGCGGCGCGCAGGCCGGTGTCCTTCGCCGGCACCACATCGTTGTCCACCCGATCGCCGACGTACAGCAACCGGTCGCGCGCGCAGGGCGCGATCGCGGCGATGCGATGGAAGAACTCCGGATCGGGCTTGCGCAGCCCCCATTCGTCGGAGGTCGCGATGTAGTCGACGGGCAGGTCCATCGCGCGCAGGATCGGGGTCGTGCGGGCCGGCTGGTTGCCGACGATCCCGATCCACAGGCCGCGGTCCCGCAACTGCTCCAGCGCGCGGCGTACGTCCGGATACAGGTCCGCCTCGGTGAAACCGTCGGGATACCCTGCGGCCGTTAATAATTCGGCATCGCGGCGGATGTCGAATTCGGGCCGGAACAGGCGCATCGCGTCGGTCCACTCCCGGCCGGTCGCGATCGCGGCTCCCAGTGTGGCCATCAGCGTGAGGCGCGGTACGCCGAACCAATCAGCCCAGTTCTGGTACCGCCCGGTCTCGTCTACCAGCGTTTCTCCGACGTCGAAAACCACGGCTTCGATCATGATCTCCACCCTAGGCGCGAACGTTTCACTGCCGTAACCCGTTTCCGACCGGCTACCGTTCCGCGGCCAATCGACCCGTCGAAAAGCACGGCCTCACAGCGATTTCCATGACCTGTCACAAATCATGGAGTCCGGATCCGCGAAATCCCGCGCGGGATCGGCCTGTTCGGTGCGCGCGGGCCGTCACGGAGAATGCCGGAGCGGACGTATGCCGCCGTGTCCGGCGGCCGGATCCGCGCGCGGCGGCGGAGCCTCGGCGGAGGTGATGCCGTGGAAGATGGCGGTGAGCAGTCGGTCGAACTGTGTCCTGTGGTCGCCGGTGCCCGGGGGCGTGAGGGTGCGGAGCAGCAGGGTGCCGATGAGGGTGTCGGCGACGGCGTCGATATCGGTGTCGGCGTGGATGTCTCCGGTGTCGGCGGCTCGCCGTAGGCGGGTGGTCAGTCCGTGGTGTTGCGGTGCGCTGAGTTGGTGGTAGAGCGCGTTGCCGTCGGCGGGGTTCGTGGCGGCCGCGGCGACGACGGCACCAACCGGCGTGCCCGGCTGGCACTGTCCTACGCCACCGGCGACGGGCCGGCCACGGTGTTCGTCAAGGCCGTCGATCCCGCGCATCGGGACCTGGTCCGGCTGACCAGTGGCCTGTTCCACGAGCCACGGCTGTTCGCCTCGGGCGTGTCGCTGCCGCTGGAACATCCGCGGGTGTACGCGGCGGTGATCGATGAGCCGGGGGAGGACTTCCTGCTGGTGATGGAGGATCTCACCGCCCGCGGCGCCGACCCCCGCGACGCCACCCGCCCGCTGACCCCCGCCCAGGCGATCAGCGGAGTCCGCGGACTGGGCCGCATGCACGGAAAATACTGGGACCAGCGTGTCCACACCGAACCCGCGTTGCACTGGCTCGAGCCGTTCGTGCCCTGGGACGGCATGGAAATCGCACCGCTGCCCTCCGCGCTCGAAAGCCTGGGTGATCAGGCCCCACCGGAGGTCCACGCGCTGACCATGCAGCGGCTGATCGAAGACGTGTGGAAGCCCTACATCCACAGCCTGACCCGGGCCCCGCAGACCCTGCTGCACGGCGATCCGCACATCGGCAACACCTACCTCACCACCGACGGGCAGGTCGGGTTCCTCGACTGGCAGGTCGCCCGGCGCGGCAACTGGTCGCTGGACCTCGGCTATTTCCTCCAGGGCGCGCTCACCACCGACGACCGCCGCGCCGCCGAGCCGGAACTGCTCGAGCACTACCGCGACGCGCTGGAACTCCCCGCCGACGAGCTGCCATCGATGGACGAGATCCGGCTGCGTTACCGCGCCTCCGTCGCCCACGGGCTCACGCTCTGGCTGGCCACCGCCAGCGCCGGTGAGCTCTGGCAACGCCCCGACATCGCTCTCGCTCTCGCGCAACGCTATTCGGCCGCGTACACGGACCTGGACACCGCCGGCGCGATCGCCCTCCTGGATCGCTGACACCGACGAGCCGGTACGGTTCGTCGTCGGCCGGGCGCGGGAACGCGCCCGGCACCTGCCTCCCAACCGCTCGGCAATCCCCTCCGAGCGAATTTTCGAATTCAGATACCCGGATATGCGCATCCAGCGATCTGTTGCGGACTGGTGCGCGTCGAGCCCGGCCCGGGGGAGTGGATCGCGCGAATATCACTGGGTAGCAGGTGATTACGCCTGTCAGGAGTACACGGTGGCGGGGTGCGGCAGGGAAGAGGGCCGGCCCACAAGCGGCGCCGATCGTCGATCGACACCGGAGTGAAGGGCCAGGTGAGGAGCCCGCCAAAGTCCAGGTCAAAATAATAATGGTACGCAAATATGCGCATCTATCTATGTGTCGCACATTGGGCATGTCGCGCCAGGATCGGACCAACACCGAAAGACGCATAGAGAAAAAGGGATCAGCTCACCAGTTGGCGGGTTCGTAGTCCTTGAGGAAGCAGCCGTAGAGGTCGTCGCCGTCCTCGCCGCGGACGATGGGGTCGTAGACGCGAGCCGCGCCGTCGACCAGGTCGAGCGGGGCGTGGAAGCCCTCGTCGGCCAGGCGGAGCTTGGTGTAGTGCGGCCGCTCATCGGTGATCCAGCCGGTGTCGACGGCGGTCATCAGGATGCGGTCGTTCTCGTACATGTCGAGCGCGCTGGTGCGGGTGAGCATGTTGAGCGCGGCCTTGGCCATGTTGGTGTGCGGGTGGCCGGGGCCCTTGTAGCCGCGGCTGAACACGCCTTCCATCGCGGAGACGTTGACCACGTACTTGCGGCGGGCGGGTGCGGCGGCCATCGCCGGTCGCAGTCGCGAGACGAGGATGAACGGCGCGACCGAGTTGCACAGCTGCACTTCGAGCAGTTCGGTCGGGTCGACCTCGGCGACGGTCTGGACCCAGCTGTTGGTGTGCGCGAGGTCGGGCACCAGGCCGCCGGCGTCGATCGCGATGCCGGCGGAGATGCGTTGCGGGGTGGCGGATCCGGCGACGAGGGCGAGTTCGGTGATCGCGGCGGCGGACAGGGTCGGGGTCAGCGAGGCGGTGAGTGCCGTCGGGTGGGCCTGGGTGGTCTTGCCGAAGTTCAGACTCTCGGGCAGGACGCCTGCGGGCAGCGGGCCGGATTCGGCGTCGGCGAGCGCGCTGTAGGCCCCGGCCGAGCGCCGGACGGTCTGGGCGGCGTTGTTGATCAGGATGTCGAGCGGGCCCTGGGCGGCGACGTCGTCGGCGAGGGCGACCACCTGGGCCGGATCGCGCAGGTCGATGCCGACGATCCGGAGCCGGTGGATCCAGTCGGCGCTGTCGGGTTGCGCCTTGAACCGGCGGATCGCGTCGTTGGGGAATCGGGTGGTGATGGTGGTGTGGGCGCCGTCGCGCAGCAGCCGCAGCGCGATGTACATGCCGATCTTGGCGCGGCCGCCGGTGAGCAGGGCGCGCCGGCCGGTGAGGTCGGTGCGCGCGTCGCGTTTGGCGTGGCTCTTGGCGGCGCAGTCGGGGCACAGCTGGTGGTAGAAGGCGTCGACCCGGGTGTAGCGCTGCTTGCACATGTAGCAGGGCCGCGCGCGGAGGAAGGTGCCCGCGCTGCCGTCCTCGGTGGCCGACGAGATCGGGACGCCCGCGGTCTCGTCGTCGATGCGGTTCGGGGAGGCGGTCGCGGTGGCGGCGAGTACGGCCCGGTCGGCGGCGGCGATCCGGTCGCGGGATTCGATCCGGCGGCGGCGCTTCAACGTCTTGAACATGTGTCCGACGGCGCGCTGCACGGCGAGGGAGTCGGGATGTTCCTTGTCGAGTTGCCCGGCCTGGTCGAGCACGCGCAGGCAGACGGCGAGCTCGTGGGGATCGATGGCCGGCACAGCGGTGTCGCTCGTGATCGAGTGGTGTTCGGCCATCGTGTTGCGGGTCAATCCTTCGTGCGAGACGGATACGGGTTCGCACCATTGTCGCATCGCCGGTGGTGTGGTCCGGCACACGGTTGCCGCGCACCCACCGCGCAGGGCCCGACCCCTCGGCCTTCGAGCCCTGCGCGCGGTGTGCGCGCGACCGGACGGAGGCGGTTGGGCCGCGGTTCGCGCCGAGTCGTACCGCCGGTACGTTAGTCGATACCGGCGGTTTCGCAGCCCGGTATCGGCAAATTTCGCGCTATGCGGTCGCTCACATATGGCGGCATGGGTGTATGGCCGGCGGGGACGGTCGGAAATCTGCCATCGCCGTGATACGTACCGGGGGTACGTATATGCTTCCGCCGGGAATTATTGACGTATTCATGGAGTCGAACATCGTGCCCACCACTCGGTCCGGAACGCCCCGGATCACCCGCGACGAGATCGTCGACGCCGCCGTGCGGGTGATCGACCGTGCCGGCCCGCGGCCGAGTATGGACGACATCGCGCGCGAGGCGGGTATCACCAAGCCGCGGCTGTATCGGCAGTTCGCGGACAAGGCCGATCTGTACACCGGAATCGCGGAACGGGTGTCGCGCAACGCGTTTGCCGCCACCGGTGAGGACATGACGGTGCTGCTGCAACCCCCGCGGGCCGCGTTGCAGCGGGTGCTGGGCGGGTACGCGTCGGGAATTCTGGCTCACCCCAACGTGTTCCGGTTCCTCGCGCAGACGCCGGTGCCGGCCGGGGCGGACGGTTCGGTGCTGCAGTTCGAGCTCGGCCGGGATGTGGCGCGGCGGTTCGAGAAGCTGGCGCGGGCGGTGGCGGAGGCGGTGGCGATCGAGAGCGCCGGGGTCGATTATCTGGCGCGCGCGGTGGTCGGTGTGGTGCTGGCGGTGACCGATCTGTGGCTGGCGCGGCCGGAGCATTCGGTGGACGAGTTCGTCGGTCAGGCAACGGAACTGGTGTGGGGACTGATCGACGGTTTCCTGCGGCGGCAGGGGGTCGTGGCGGATCCGCGGGTGCCGATCTTCGCGACCCTGGCGGAGGTGAATCGCGCTCGCGACGAGGACTGACGACGTCTTGTTGACATCCCGCCAACAGCGGTACAGGCTGGTGCCGGATGACCGGTATCGGGCCGGTGCGAGAGGTGGTACAGCGATGGCGCGCGCCGCATGGAGCGACGACGAGGTCGAGGCCGTCCGGGACCTGGCGCGGACGTTCTTCGAGAAGGAGGTCGTCCCGCACGAGGATCGGTTCGTCGAACAGGGCCATCCGGATCGGGCGCTCTACCGGCGCGCGGGGGAACTGGGTCTGTTGTGTGCGGCGATCCCGGCCGAATTCGGCGGTGGCGGTGGCAGTTTCGCGCACGAGGCGGCGATCGTGGAGGAGCAGGTCAACGCCGGTGACGGGGCGCTGGGCATGCCCGTGCACTCCTCGATCATCGCGCCGTACCTGTACCACTTCGGGTCCGACGAGCTGAAGCGGCGGGTGTTGCCGCAGGCGGCGAGCGGTGCGATGGTGCTGTCGATCGGGATGACGGAGCCGGGTACCGGGTCGGATCTGCAGAACATCGCCACCCGCGCGGTCCGCGAGGGTGACGAGTACGTGATCACCGGGTCGAAGATCTTCATCTCCAACGGCTGGTTGTGCGACGGCATCATCATCGCGGCCAAGACCGATCCCACGCAGGGTGCGGCGGGGGTGTCGCTGATCTTCGCCGAAGTCGGTGACGGCACACCGGGTTTCACCCGCGGCCGGATCCTGTCGAAGATCGGTGGCAAGGGGCAGGACACCGCGGAGTTGTTCTTCGACGGGCTGCGGGTGCCGGCGTCGAATCTGCTCGGCGAGGCCGAGGGCCGGGGCTTCTATCAGATGATGCAGATGCTGGCCCAGGAGCGGCTGGTGACGGCGATCATGGCGGTGGGCATGATGGAGAAGGCCGTCGCGCTGACCGTCGAGTACACCAAGGGGCGGCAGGCCTTCGGTAAGCCGTTGTTCGCGATGCAGAACACCCGGTTCGAGCTCGCGGAGTGCGCGACGATCGCGCGGGTGAGCCGTACCTTCCTCGACGATGCGATCGTCCGGCATCTGCGCGGCGAACTCGACATCCCCACGGCCGCAATGGCGAAATACTGGCTCACCGATCAATTGGGTATCGTGGTGGACCGCTGTCTGCAACTGTTCGGCGGTTATGGATACATGACGGAGTACCCGATCTCCCAGCTGTACACCGGGGCTCGCGTGCTGCGTATCCTCGCCGGCTCCAACGAAGTGATGAAGGATCTTGTCGCCCGGTCGCTCTGATACCCCTGCCCGGCCCGCACCCGTGGTCACGGTGCCCGCCGCCGAGCCGCCGGCGCGCCGGCGGCTCGAGCCGGACGCGCGGCGCGCGCAGATTCTGGAGTGCGCGATCGAGATGTTCGGGGAGCGGCCGTACGCGGCGGTGTCGACGGCCGAGCTGGCGCATCGGGCCGGGGTGGCGCGGGGGCTGATCAATCATTATTTCGGCAACAAGCGCGATCTGTATCTGGCGGTGGTGCGGCGGATGGTGACGTTGCCGCGCGAGGAGACCATGGTGGTGTCCGCGGGGTCGATGCGGGAGCGGGTGGAGGCGAGTGTCTCCTGGTTGCTGGACACCATCGGCGCGCACGGTTCGACCTGGGTGAAGGTGACCGGGCACGAGGGGATCGGTGACGATCCGGAGGTGCAGCGCATGCTGGACGAGGCCGACGATGTGGCCGCGGATCGGATGTTGCGGATGGTCGGGCTGGAGGATTCCCGGCACGGCGATCAGTTGCGCGGTCTGGTGCGGGCCTATGGGGGTTTGGTGAAAGCTGCTGGGCGGGAATGGATCTCGCGTGGCAGTCTGAGCCGGGAGCAGGTGCACGGCCTGCTGGTGGACATGCTGATGGCGTTGATCACAGAGTCGTTCCCGCGGATCGAGGGCCTCGCGGGTGGCGGTGTGGGCTGAGCGGGGCCCGGACAGCGCAGTCCCCGGTAGCCTTGGTCGTTGCCGTGAATCACAGTCGTCGCTGAGGTTCCGGTGTCCGTCCGGCTTGCCGGGGGCCTGGCCGGAGCCTGCGATCCCGTTTCGTACGGTCGGCAGACGTCTCTGCCGATGTTCGGAGCGTGACCCGGTGTTCCGGTGTAACTACGAGTTTACTCCCGGCGGCTTGTCGGTCAATAGTCCAGGTGGTGGCGGTTCAGTCTTCTTTGCGGGCGCGGCTGGGGGCGACCCGGGGTGGTTCGTCGGGCATCTTCGGGTAGACCGGTGGCCAGGGGGCGTCCATGAGGCCCGCGGCGAGGTCCTTGCGCGACATCTCGAGCAGCGGTTCCAGTGATTGCGGGGTGCGGTCGGCCCACGGGTCGCCGAGGGCGGCGAGGCGGTCGGGGACGGTGGCGAGGGTGAGGTCGCCGGGGTCGATGGCGTCGAGGTCGTCCCAGGCGACCGGGGTGGAGACCTGGCCGCCGGCTTTGGGGCGGACGCACCAGGCGCCGAAGACGGTGCGGTGGGGTGCGTTCTGGTTGTAGTCGACGAAGACGCGGCGGCCGCGTTCCTCCTTCCACCAGGCGGCGGTGATGGTGTCGGGGTGGCGGCG
Organism: Nocardia sp. BMG111209; assembly: GCF_000381925.1. Lineage (NCBI taxonomy): Bacteria > Bacillati > Actinomycetota > Actinomycetes > Mycobacteriales > Nocardiaceae > Nocardia > Nocardia sp. BMG111209. The sequence continues at coordinate 1,694,325 of NZ_KB907307.1, read as the reverse complement.
TTCGAGTTCGCGGGCGAGGGCGACCGCGGCGGCGCGGACCTGGTAGCCGTCCCAGTGTGGTTGCAGCAGGGCGTAGAGGTGCAGGCCGCGGGAGCCGGAGGTCTTCACCCGGACGTCGATGCCGAGGTCGCGGCACAGGTCGCGGGTGGCGCGGGCGGCGGCGCGCAGGTCGTCGAAGTCGATGCCGGGTGAGGGGTCGAGGTCGATGCGCAGTTCGTCGGTGACGCCGGTGGGTGGCAGCAGCGCGCCGGTGGCGTCGTGGACCGGTGGCGCGGTGCTCTCGGCGTCGGCGCCGGCGTGGGTGGGCCAGACGTGGAATCCCAAGCAGCCCAGGTTGACTGCCCACAGCAGGTGGGCGAGGTCGGCGGCGACGAGGGCGTCGCTGGTGGTGCCGTTGGGGGTGGAGACGACGGTGGTCTGCAGCCAGTCGGGGACCGATTTCGGGACGCGTTTCTGGAACCAGGATTTGCCGCCGGCGCCGTCGGGGTAGCGCTCGAGCAGGACCGGGCGGTCGCGGGTGGTGCGCAGCAGGGGTTCGGCGACGGCCTGGTAGTAGCGGACGAGGTCGAGTTTGGTCTCGCCGCGGGTGCCGAAGTAGATCTTGCCGGGGTTGCTGATGGTGACGGTGCGGCCGTCGACGTCGAGGTCGATCTTCTCGCTGCTCATCGGGCGGCCTCGGCGAAGATGTCGGCGAGTTCGGCGGGGGCGACCTCGTCGAGTTGGGCGTAGGTGCAGGATTCGGGGGTGCGGTCGTCGCGGAAGCGGACCAGCCGGCCCCCGTGGCGTAATCGGCCGGCCTGGACGTGTTCGTAGCGGACCTCGGCGACCAGTTCGGGGCGCAGGGGTTCCCAGGACAGGTCCTTGGTGCCGGTCCAGCGGCTGATGCCGCCGGGCATGCGGCCGTCGGCGCGGGCTGCGGCGGCGGCGTCGGCCCATTCGCGCCAGGGGTGGTCGTCGAGGGCTCCGGTGCGCAGGGGTTCCAGTTCGGTGACCAGTTCCTTGCGGCGGGCGGCGGTGAAGCTGGCGGCGACGCCGACGTGGTGCAGGCGGCCGTCCTCGTCGAACAGGCCCAGCAGCAGGGAGCCGATGCCTTCGCCGTCCTTGTGCCAGCGGAATCCGGCGATCACGCAGTCGGCGGTGCGTTCGTGTTTGACCTTGATCATCGCGCGTTTGTCCTGCAGGTAGGGCAGGTCCTTGGCCTTGACCATGACGCCGTCGAAGCCGGCGCCCTCGAAGCGGGTGAACCAGTCGCGGGCGGTGGCGGGATCGGAGGTGATCGGGGTGAGGTGGGTGCGGCCGGGGCTGGATTCGAGCAGGGTTTCGAGGATGCGGCGGCGTTCGTGGAACGGCTGCTCGGTGAGGTCGCGGTCGCCGAGGGCGAGCAGGTCGAAGGCGACGAAGCTGGCGGGGGTCTCGGCGGCGAGTTTGTTCACCCGGGAGGCGGCGGGGTGCAGGCGGTTCTGCAGGGTGTCGAAGTCGAGGCCGCGGTCGGTGACGAGGACGATCTCGCCGTCGACGACGCATTTCGGCGGCAGGGCGGTGGCGAGCAGCTCGACCAGTTCGGGGAAGTAGCGGGTGAGGGGGCGGTCGTTGCGGGAGCCGAGTTCGATCTCGGGGCCGTCGCGGAAGACGATGCAGCGGAAGCCGTCCCATTTCGGCTCGTAGTAGAGCTCCGGGTCGTGTGGCAGTTCCGATGCCGATTTCGCCAGCATCGGTTTCACCGGTGGCATGACGGGCAGGTCCACGCGATCCTCCTCGGGTCGATTCCGCGTAGCGGCTGCGGTGCGGGCCGTGTTGTTCGCGGCACACACGGCAGACGACGCGGGCGGGAGAGATTCATCGCCCGCGGCGTCCGACCGAGATCGTATCCCCGGTTAATTCTCCAGCCAGCCGTGCTGGTCGGCGAATGCCGTCAGCCGGTCCCGGATGGTGAGTATTTCCCCGGCGGTGAGGGCGGGGCTGGCGTCGAGCAACAATTCGGTGATGAGCCTTTTGTGCTCGGCGGTGGTGAGCTGACCGGCGGTGCGTTCGCGACCGCGGTTGTGCCGCGGCGCCGGTGGTGGCTGTCCCGCGGCCAGTGTGAGGTTGACCGCCTTGGGGCCGCGGTCGCCCTCGGTCACCTCGAATTCGAACACCCGGCCCTGCCGCAACTCGTCCTCGTCCAGTCCGATGTCGTTCACATGTACGAACACGTCGGGCCCGCCGTCGTCCGGGCGGATGAATCCGAACCCCCGCGAACTATCGAAGGACACCAATTTCCCGATAGCCACCTACACCTGCTCCTCGTAGCCGTCCCTTGTCAGCACTTTATCCGGCGTCGTGATCGGCGACCGGGGCAAGTGCCTTCTGCAACGAATTGAACACGGTGAGTCCCTGGCCCACCATCCCGTTGATGATCTCGCCGACGCCGTCGGGACCGTTGAGGACGGTGAGGTTGGCGCCGGACAACCCGCCGGCGGCCTGTTTCACGATCTCGGGCAGTTGCTCGATCAGCAACTGGTCCAGGGCGATCCGGTTGTTGGAGGCGGCGGCCTCGGCCTGGATGCGGGTGCGGTCGGCCTCGGCCTGGGCGAGGATGCGGACCCGTTCGGCCTCGGCCTCGGCGGGTTTGACGACCTCGGTCTGCAGCTGCTGTTCGCGCAGTGTGGCCTGTTTGCGGGCGCGTTCGGCCTGGGCGGTGAGCACCTCCTGCAGCGCGATCGCCTCGGCGAGCGGACCGGCTTGTGCCGCTTCGGCTTTCGCCTTGTCGATATCGCGCTGGTATTCGGCCTGCAGGATCGCGGTCTGCCGTTGGTATTCCGCGCGTTTGCGCAGTGATTCCTGTTCGGCGGCAGCGGATTCCTGTGCGGCGGCGGCCTGGGCGATCTGCGCGTCGCGCTGGACCGCGGCGTTGTGCGGGGCGGCGAGGGCGGTGATGTAGCCGAGGTTGCCGTCGTCGATGGACTGGATCTGGAACGAGTCGACCCACAGGCCGATATTGCTCATTTCGACCTTGGAGGCGACGAGGACCTCGTCGGCGAGTTTCTGGCGTTCGCGGATGATCTCCTCGACGGTCATGGAGCCGACGATCGATCGCAGATGGCCGGAGAAGATGCGGCCGGTGAGTACCGACATCTCCCGTTCCTGTTCGGACAGGAACCGTTGTGCGGCATTGACGATCGAGACGGTGTCGTTGGCGACCTTGAAGGCGATGACGGCCCGGACGTCGAGTTGCACGGCCTGTTTGGTGACGCAGCGTTCGCCGATTTCTGCTTCGAACATGGCCAGCGACAAATATCTGACCTTTCGGAACAGCGGCATGACCCAGGTGCCGCGGCCGATGACGACCCGAAACGGTGCATTGTCCCGCGCGCGGCCGCCGCTGACCAGCATGGCCTCGTCGGGCTCGGGCACGTGGTAGCCCAGCACGATGTCTGTCTCCTTGTTATTCTGTTTGTTACCTTGTTGTTTCCGCACCCGAGCCGGTGTCGAGGGGTATCCAGGGCACTACGTCGAGGATGCGGCCCGGGTTCACCTGTACCACCAGGACGGTGGTGCCGGCGGCCAGCGGCTCGTCGGATCGTGCGATGTAGATTTCTGTTCCCCCTCGGATCGCGACCAGGACCTCCCCGAGCATTCCTGCGCCACGGATCGGCGATGTGAGCGTACCGGTCATTCCGTGCACCGGGTCGGTCATCGCGTGGATCTCCTTGCGGGCCAGGGGAAAATCCTGTGCGGAAGTACGGGGATCCAGCCTACGCCGCGGGGCGGGTGCGGGCGTGGGTCGACGCCGGGCGACAATTGCTGAACAATAGCTGTCACCTCGGGCAAAACAAGCTGGTCATCCGGCTGCGAACATGGGAGGCTTAAGCGGTGACCCCTCCTCCGGATACCCAGACGGCGCAATCGGACCCGTCATCCGACAAGCTGGACGCGGCGGTGCTGAAAACCGCCGGCGTCGTGGTGCTCGGCGCGATCATGTCGATCCTCGACGTCACCGTGGTGAACGTCGCGCTACCCACATTCCAGCACGAATTCGACGCCAGCTACGCGATCGTCGCCTGGACGATGACCGGCTACACGCTGGCGCTGGCCACCGTCATCCCGCTGACGGGCTGGGCCGCCGACCGGTTCGGCACCAAACGTCTCTACATGGCGGCACTGGTCTTCTTCGTGGCCGGTTCGCTGCTGTGCAGTACGGCGACCAATATCGGGATGCTGATCAGCTTCCGCGTGCTGCAGGGTCTCGGCGGCGGCATGCTGATGCCGCTGAGCATGACGATCATGACGCACGCGGCCGGGCCGCAGCGCATGGGCCGGGTGATGGCCGTACTCGGTGTGCCGATGCTGCTGGGCCCGATCGGCGGCCCGATCCTCGGCGGCCTGCTGATCGACAACTTCAGCTGGCACTGGATCTTCCTGATCAACCTGCCGATCGGCGTGGTGGCGCTGGTGTCGGCGTTCCTGGTGCTCAAGCCGGACGCGCCGCAGCCCTCGGAATCCTTCGACTTCCTCGGCATGCTGCTGGCCTCGCCGGGCCTGGCGTTGTTCCTGTTCGGTGTCTCCTCGATCCCGGAGAAGCAGACCGTGCTCGCCGCGCGGGTGCTGATCCCGGCGGTGATCGGCATCGTGCTCATGGTGGCCTTCGTGTTCCACGCGATGCGCACCGAACATCCGCTGATCGACCTGCGCCTGTTCAAGAACCCGAGCCTGCGGGCGGCGTCGGTGACGATGCTGCTGTTCGCGATCGCGTTCTTCGGCGGCATGCTGCTGCTGCCCAGCTATCTGCAGCAGGTGCGTGGTGAATCGCCGCTGCACGCGGGTCTGCTGGTGGCGCCGCAGGGTCTCGGCGCGATGCTCACCGTCCCGATCGGCGGGCGGCTGGTGGACAAGATCGGTCCCGGCCGGATCGTGATGACGGGCCTGGCGGTGATCACGGTCGCCATGTCGTTCTTCATGTTCCTGCACGCGGACACGCCGTTCTGGCAGCTGTGCGTGGTGCTGTTCGTGGTCGGCATGGGTATGGGCTGGACCATGATGCCGACGATGACCGCCGCGATCCAGACGCTGACCCATCAGCAGGTGGCCCGCGGTTCGACGCTGATGAACATCGTCAACCAGACCGCCGGCTCGATCGGCACCGCGCTGATGTCGATGCTGCTGACCACGCTGCTGAAGAACGAGCAGTTCGCGCGGCCGGCGATCGCGTCGTGGTTCGATCCCTCGATCAAGACGCACCTGCTGCCGAGCCAGCTGACGGCGGGCTTCGAACAGGCCGCCCGGGCCTTCGGGCACACCTACATCCTCGCGGTCGTCCTGGTGGCGTGCACCCTGATCCCGGCGTTCTTCCTGCCGCGCAAGAAGGTACGTCCGGTCGACGCCGTCGATCAACCGGTCATGATGGGGCACTGAAACATTCGGACGCCGCCCGGGTGCCACGAGAAAATCGTGGCACCCGGGCGGCGTTCGTATTTCCGGGATCAGGACACCGGCGCGGTGTCGGGTTGTTCGTCGGCGACCGGTCGGCGGCGGCGCAGCAGCACCAGGCCCAGGCCCGCGGCCGCGACGCTGAATCCGGCGCTGATCCACGACCCCGCCGACATGGCGCTGGTGAACGCCGCCCGCGCCGGGGCCGCGTATCCCAGGGCGAAGGCCGCGCCGATCGAATCCCGCGCGGCCGCCGGGACGTCGGCGGGCATGTGCGAGGTGAACACGCCGGCCAGTACGCTGCCGAGCACCGCGATGCTGATCGCCATGCCGACCTGCTGGATGGTGTCGTTCATCGCCGAGCCGACCCCGGCGTGCTCGAGCGGGATGGCGCTCATGATCGCCGCGTACGCCGCGGGACCGGCCAGGCCGCCGCCGATGCCCATGACCAGCATGCCGGCCAGCACCCACGTGTAGTTGTCGGCCTGGGCCAGCACCGCGAACGCGGCGCCCATCACCAGCAGCCCGGACACGATCAGGGTCTTGTTGCTCAGGGTCTTGCCGAGTGTGGCGCCCAGGCCGTTGCACAGCGCCGCGGACACCGCGTACGGCAGCAGCGCCAGGCCCGCGCGCATCGGGCCGTAGCCGAGCACGAACTGCAGGTACTGGGTGAGCATCAGCAGGACCGCGCCCATGCCGAACACCATCAGCAGCAGGGTCAGGCAGGTGCCGGTGAAATCGCGGCTGCGGAAGACCCCCAGCGGGAGCATCGGATGCGGTGACCGGTACTCCCAGTAGGCGAACGCGGCGGCGGCGAGGACCGCCAGCGCGATCACCGGGATGTTCCACTGCCGCTGGATGATCACGTACACCGTGGCCGTGAGCGTCACGATCGACAGCAGCACCCCGATCGCGTCGACGGGCCGGCGGCTGCCGTGGGTCTCCGGCATCAGCGTCAGCGCGGCCACGATGGCCAGCACCGCCACCGGGATGTTCAGCAGGAACACCGAACCCCACCAGAAGTGCTGCAGCAGCAGCCCGCCCAGGGTGGGGCCGAGGACGACGCCGACCATCGCGACGGTGGACCAGCCCGCCATCGCCGTGCGGCGTTCGGTGTCGTCGAAGGTGGTCATCAGGATCGACAGGGTCGAGGGCATCAGCAGCGAGCCGCCGACACCCATCAGGGCGCGGGCGCCGACCACCTGCCAGGGCGCGTCGGCGAGGACCGCGACCAGGGAGGCGAGCCCGAACACCGCGAGCCCGGTGACCAGGGCGCGGCGGCGGCCGAATCGGTCGGAGAGGCTGCCCGCGGTCAGCAACAGCCCGGCGAAGACGAGGACGTAGGCGTCGAGGATCCATTGCACGTCCTGCGGGGTGGCGTGCAGTTCCCGGATCAGCGAGGGAATGGCGAGGTTGAGGACGGTGCCGTCGATCATCAGCACCAGCAGCGACAGGCAGAGGACCCCCAGGATCCACCAGCGGCGCGGATCGCGGACGGTGTCACCATCCGTTTCTCGTACAGTGTTCGATTCCACTCGCACACCGTACGAGGAAATCGAACATCGTGCCAGTGAATTAGAGTTACTCGATGTGACCAGGCCGTTTACCTCCGTGTGGACCCGCGAACCGCGGCAGCCGAAAAGCGCCGGACTGCGCCGCGAGCAGATCGTCGCCGCCGCGGTCGAACTGCTCGACGCCGAGGGCCTGGACCAGCTGAGCATGCGCAAACTCGGCAGCAGACTCGGCGCCGGCGCCACCAGCCTCTACTGGCACGTCGCGAACAAGGACGAACTGCTGGAACTGACCCTCGACGAGATCTGGGCGCTGGTCGAGGTGCCCGAATCCGACCTGGACAGCTGGCGGGAGATCGCCACCACCTTCGCCTACAGCATGCGCGGCGCGGTCCTCGCACACCCCTGGGCGGCGACGGTGGCCGGGCAGTTCCCCAGCGTCGGCCCGCACGCCTTCGCCCTCATGGAACGGCTGCGCCGGACCTTCGTGCGGGCCGGATTCACCGGCACCGACATCTACCTCGCCGCCGGCACCGTCATGAGTTACGTTCTGGGCCAGGTCATCCCGGAGATCAGCGCGCGCCGGATGCGCGGCGGCGGGGGCGAGTGGACCCTCGACGCCACCGTCGACTCCGCCGACCTGCTCGCCGCCGACTATCCGGAACTGCTCGCCGACTACCGCGCCACCCGCTACACCGACATGGACGCCGGATACGCGGTCGCCTTCGACTTCGGGCTGCTGTGCGTCCTCGACGGGCTCGCGGCCCGGCTCACCGCGCCCGGCGCTCGCTGACCGCACCCGGATCCGCCCCCGCGTGGCGCTCGCGTTACCGCAGGTGACCGGCCCGTGAACAACCGCGGTGCACCCGTACGGAGCGTTTGACGGCACGCCCGGGCGGGGACAACCTGGAAGGGACCGGCGACCGCGCGCCTTCGGTGAGCCCGGATCTCGAACGACCGCGAGGCGCAGACCGGCCCGATGAAGGAGTGGTTCCATGGCCGTCGTCGCCGTCCCGCGGCGGGGCGCCGCATTCTCCCCGGACACCCGGTACGACCGGACCGACCGCGGCGGCCCGCGCTCGGCGATGGCCACCGCACTGGTCCTCGCGCTCGCCGCACTCGCCGGCGCCGTCGCCACCGGCGGGGTATCGTCCGCGCCGCCGGCGCCACCGCCGGCGGTCGAGCACACCGACGGCGACGGCCTGGTCGACTGCGACGAACTCGCCGACGCCGACTACGACGACTGCATCGCGCTGACCACCGGAAATCTGCTGTGGCGCAGCGGAACCCGCCGCTGAACGCCGACTTCGGTCACCCGCGGCGGGTCGGCGACTGCCGGATGTGCTCGGTCATCGCCTCGGCGATCGGCGGCTGCGGCGGCGGCGCGGGCGCGGCCGCGGTCCGCGCGTCGTGCGAGATCCGCATCAGCAGCGCGATGATCACATAGTTCGCCAGCAGCGACGAACCACCGTAGGACATGAACGGCGTGGTGAGGCCGGTCAGCGGGATCAGTTTCGTCACCCCGCCGACCACCACGAACAACTGCCAGCCCAGCGAGAACGCCAGCCCGCCGCCGAGCAGCTTCCCGAACGCGTCGCGGGTGGCCAGCGCCGCGGTGAAACCGCGGAAGGTGATCATCGCGAACAGCAGGATGATCGCCGTCAGCCCGACCAGCCCCAGCTCCTCACCGATACTCGAGATGATGAAGTCCGTCTTCGCGAACGGCACCTCCTGCGGGCGGCCGCCGCCGAGCCCCGCACCCAGCAGGCCACCGGTGCCCAGCCCGAACAGGGCCTGCGCGATCTGATACCCGTTGGTGTAGTAGGTGGCGAACGGGTCCTCCCACACCTGCACCCGCACCCGCACATGCCCGAACCGGTTGTAGGCGATCACCGCGCCGACGGCGAACATCGTGATACCGATCAGCAGCCACGACGCCCGGCCGGTCGCGATGTACACCATCGCCAGCACCGTCCCGAACACCAGCAGCGAGAAGCCGAGATTCTTCTCGTACACCAGCACCAGCACCGACACGAACGTCACCAGCAGCAGCGGGCCCAGATCCCGCAGCCGCGGCACGGTGAACCCGAACACCCGCTTCCCCGCGATGGTGAACAGCTCCCGGTTGCTGACCAGGAACGCCGCGGTGAAGATCAGCAGCAGCACCTTCGCGAACTCGCCCGGCTGAATCGAGAAGCCGTGGAACAGGATCCAGCTCTTGCCGCCGTTGACCTCACTGAACCGCGACGGCAGCACCGCCGGGATCAACAGCAGCACCACACCGGCCAGGCCACAGGTGTAGGCGTACTTCGCCGGCTGACCGTGATTGCGGACGATCGCCAGCAGCAGCGCGAACAGCGCGATCCCCGCCGCGGTCCACACCAGCTGATGCGCGGCGTCCCCGGACGGCACCGGCTTGCCCAGCGCCGCCGCGGTGGCCGCCTCCGCCCGATCCAGCCGGTCGATGAGCACCAGCCCCAGCCCGTTGAGCAGCACCACGCACGGCAGGATCACCGGATCCGCCTTCGGCGCCAGCACCCGGACCGCCAGATGCGCCAGCAGCACCAGCACCGCGAACACCGTCAGCGACCACCGCAGTGATCCGGTGCCCCCGGTCGCCGACGACATCCCCAGCCCCGCGATCGCCACCAGCGCCACCGCGGCGGCGCACAGCACCAGCTCGCTGCGCCGCGGCCGCGGCCTGCCGATCGGACCGGAAATGGGCCCGATCGGCCCCGACGACGGATTGTCCCGAAACGCGCTCACGCCCATCAGTATGCGTGCCCGATATGAGTGACATGCACAGCCGACCCCCGTCCGCCCGGCCGAACTGCACACATCGCAACCTTGCCCACCTGGGCGGACCGGTCGGTTCGCAACCGTGGCCGACATGGCAGCGACTGCCGGACCGCAGCCGGTGCCGATCCGCGCGCGGGGCCGCTCATCCGCGGTCGAGGGCTCGAACCAGCATGTCCCTGATCTCGGCGAGGCTCTCCTCCACCGAACGGCTGCGCGCCTCGGCCGCACGGACCTGCTGCTCCACCTGCGCCAGACGCCGGTCCTGCTGATCCTGACGTTCCCGGGACTGGTCGCCGAGTGCGTTGATCGCCGTCATCAGATGCCGGAAACGGTCGCCGGACGCCGCCGCCGACTCGGCGAACCGCTTGTCGACCGCCTCGAACCGCGTATCGAGGGTGTCGAACCGCTGCTCGTGCTGATCGGACCGCTCGAAGATCCGGTCCACCTGCTCGCCGGTACGGGCGGTGGTCGCGGCGATCGCGGCCAGCGCCGCGGTGGTCTCCGCGCGATCGGCCTCCAGCGCTGCGACGCGGACCTCGAACTCGGGGACGGTGGGCGACATGTCGTGATCCTATCCGTGACCGGCCCGTGGCCGCATCGTGATTCGGCGTGGTGCCCAGGACACGTCTGTGATCATGGAACACGTCTGTGACGGTGGCCGCGATTGTGCTCCCGGCCGCCTGCGCTGGCACGATGACTCGGGTGGAGATCGCAGTCGGGCTGGTGGTGCTGGTCGCGGTCGCGGTGGCGCTGGCCGCGCTGGCGCGCCGAATGGGTGTGGCCGAACCGTTGTTGCTGACCGTCGCGGGCGTCGCCGCGTCCTACATACCGATGGTGCCGCGCGTCGACATCAACCCCGAGATCGTCATCCTGGGCCTGTTGCCGCCGCTGGTGTACACCGCCGCGATCGGTACCTCCCTGGTGGAGTTCCGGCCCAAGAAGGTGTCCATCGCGTTGCTGTCGGTGGGACTGGTGCTGTTCACCACGTTCGCCGTCGCGGTCGTGGTGTGGCGGATGCTGGGCGTGCCGTTCGCGACCGCGGTCGCCATCGGCGCGGTCGTGTCACCGCCGGATTCGGTGGCCGCCACCGCGATCGCCCGCCGCGTCGGCATGCCCCGGCGCATCGTGACCCTGCTCGAGGGCGAGGCCCTGTTCAACGACGCGACCGCGCTGGTCGCCCTGCGCACCGCGGTCGCCGCGTCCGCCGGAGCGTTCAGCATCTGGGAAGCGGGGGCGAGTTTCGTCTGGGCCACCGTCGGCGGCGCCGCCATCGGCGCCCTCGCCGCCGGCGTCCTGGCCGTGCTGCGGCTGCGCATCGTCGACCCGGTCCTCGACACCAGCGTGTCGCTGGTGGCGCCGTTCGCGGCCTACCTGCCCGCCGAGGCCGTGCACGCCTCCGGTGTCATCTCCGGCGTCGTGTGCGGGCTCATCCTCGGCCAGGGCGCACCCGTATGGCAGACCGCCGCCTCGCGGGTCGCCGAGCGGACCAATTGGCGCACCATCCAATTCATCCTCGAGAACGCGGTGTTCTTCCTGATGGGCCTGCAGGTCCGGCACATCCTCGAGGACGCCTGGCGCGGCGGGCTGCCGCACGCCACACTGCTGGTGACCTGCCTGGCCGTGCTGGCCACCGTGATCATCGCCCGCCCCCTCTGGTGCTTCCCCTCCACCTACTTCGCGTGGTTCGTCGAATCCCGGCCCCGCGGCCGACCCGCCCCGGCATGGACCGCGCCGGCGGTGGTGTCCTGGGCGGGCATGCGCGGCGTGGTCACCCTCGCCGGCGCCCTGCTGCTCCCGCAGAGCACCCCGCAACTGGCCACCCTGAAACTGCTGGCGCTGGTGATCGTCGGCGGGACGCTGCTGATGCAGGGCATCTCCCTGCCGTGGCTGATCCGGATCCTGCGCTTGCGCGGGCCCAGCCGCGCCGAGGACGCCCTGCAGAGCGCGAACCTGTTGCAACAGGCCACCTCCGCGGGCCTGGCCGCACTGCAGGCCGAGATCGCGCCGGAAACCCCGCCGGAGATCGTGACCGCGCTCGAGGACCGGGTCACCCGCCGCGCCAACACCGCCTGGGAACAGCTGGGCCGCTCGGAATCGCTGCGGATCACCCCCAGCGGCGAATACCGGCGGCTACGGCTGGCGATGCTGCGCGCCGAACGCGAAACCGTGCTGCGGGTCCGCGATTCCGGAGCCGTCGATCACGAGGTCCTCGTCTACGTGATGGCGCAACTGGACATGGAGGAATCCATCATCGACCGGGTGGCCGAGCCCAGCGAATTCGACGCCGCCGACCCCGCGGCCGTCCCCGCCACCGGCGCCTGCGAACATCTGCGCGAGGCCGTGCAGGTCCGCGTCCCCGACACCCCCGACCTGTGCGCGGAATGCGTTGCCGAGGGCCTGGTCTGGGTCCATCTGCGCATGTGCCTGACCTGCGGTCACGTCGCCTGCTGCGACTCCTCGCCGGGCAACCACGCCACCGGGCACTTCCACAGCACCGGCCACCCGGTGATGCGCAGCGTCGAACCGGGGGAGTCGTGGCGATGGTGCTACATCGACGAGATCCTCGGCTGAGCGCCTGTTGCCGCCGATCGGCGGTACGGGCCTACCGCCGCCGATCGGCGGTATCGCCGAGCAACGCCGACAACGGACCCTGGCAACCGTCGGCGAGCCGCTTCACCGTCTCGGCGAACAGATCCACGAAACCGGCCACCGTCGCGCGATCGAACAACGCCACCGGATACAGCAACCCGCCATCGATACCCGCCGGCGCCCCGGCGGCGTCGTACCGTTCGGCCAGGCCGAACTCGAAGTCGTGCTTGGCGAACCGCACACCGGCGGGCACCTCGGTGATCGACAGCCCGTCCGGCTCGTCACCGGTCTCGGCCGCGCCGCGCTGCAGGATCAGCGTCGCCTGGAACAGCGGCGCCGCCGCATCCTGCGCCAGACTGCGCAACAGCCGCGGATTCGGGGTGTCCGGATGCGCGAACCCGGCCAGGCTCAGCCGGCGCACCTGATCGATCAGATCGCCCACATCGGCCGCACGGTCCAGCCGCACCCGCATCAGCACATCGTCGGAGAAATTGCCCACCAGATCGGTCAGCAGCCGATGATCACGCCCGGCGACCGCGGTCGCCACCGTCACATCCGCGCACCCGGTGAACGCACCCATCGCCAGCGCGAACGCGGTCTGCAACACCATGAACAGGCTGCCGCGCGCCTGCTGCGCGCGATCGAGCAACCGCCGGTGCGTCTCCGCGTCGAACGCCACCGCGACACTGTCGCCGCGAATGTCGCGCACCGCCGGGCGCGGCCGGTCATACGGCATCGGCAACCGGCTCGGCCGCCCGGCCAGCGCATTGGACCAGTACCGCAACTGCTGCCCGGCCCGGCTGAACGGATCGGCCAGATCACCGAGCGACTCGTGCTTCCACAACGTGTAGTCCGGATAGTCGACCGGCAGCGGCGTCCACGCCGGCGGCTGCCCGGTCGCGCGCGCCAGATACGCCGTCACCAGATCCCGCAACAGCGGCTGGATCGACGCACCGTCCAGCGCGATGTGATGCACCACCAGCGCCAGCACCGCATCCTGCGCACCGAGCAGATGAACGGCCGCCCGGATCGGGGTCTCGGTGGTCAGATCGAAGTCGTGACAAGCGAATTCGGCCAGCAACGCCGGAAGCTCGGCCTCCGTCGACGTCCGCACCGGCACCTCGGGCAGCGTGTCCACCACCACCTGCGCGGCCCCGCGCTCGGTCAGCGGATGCAACGTCCGCAACGGAAGATGCCGCACGACCACATCGCCCACCGCCGCCACCAGCGCCGCCGCATCGATGGCCAGACCCCGAATCCGATAGGCGCGCACCATGTTCCAGTCCACCGACCGGCCGCGCTGCGAATCGTCCCAGATCCGTTCCTGCGCCGGGGCCAGCGGCACGTAATCCGGCCGCGGCCGGCGTTCGAGCAGTACCGGCCGCGTCGATGCGATCGACCGGCCCGCCGTGACCGGCCCCGATGCCGCAACCCCCACGCGCAGTTCCGTCCCGGGGTTGAACAAGTGCCGATCCCTTCACCACAACGCCATCACCAACGCTCCGGAAGCTAAGTTTCCGGTATAACGCTTTGGTTACCACCTGGTCGCAAACAAATCAAGAGCAGCCGGACGGAACCGATCGGCCCAGGCCGCAGGTCACCGCCGGGACACAGGTTCGCCAAGGTAACAGGAACGACAGCGGCTCGCTGGAGTCGGCCGACCCGAGATACCGATCGCGCGGCCCACCGACTCCGATCCCACCCTGCGATGTGGCGTCACCGGCCGTGCCGGACCGGCACCGCCGACAGATTTCACCACGCCGCGGACCGGCATCGCCGACAGATTCGCGCAACCGCCGGTCGACCGGAAGTTTTCCCTGGTCGATGCCGGGGGGACCGGACGGTATCGGCGGTCGATTCCGGCTCCGGGGCGGACCCGACGGTGTCGCCGCCGATTCCGGGCCGGGCGATCGATGCCCCCGCGGCCTGCGCGGATCGGCGGACGATCCGTTCAGCGTGTGCGCAACACCGGGCCGCGCTGCCGGGGATGCGGGGTCACGGCCGGGACGGTGGATTCGCCCGGGCATTACTGTGGGCTGGTGCACACCGGTCAGGATCCCGTCGATACCGACGTCGTCGTCGGCGCCGAGGCGAACTCGGACACCGCGGCGGGGAACGACCCCGGCACCGGGCGGGGATTCGGCACCGAGCCGGTGGGGGAACCCGGCACCGATCCGGATCAGCGCGGCGCTGCCGAATCGAACCGGCACAGCAACGGCGGCGAGGCACCGGGCGACCCCACCGGCGACAGCGGATCCCGGTTGTGGGGTGGCACCACACTCGCGGCCCGGCGGCAGGCCCGCCGCACCGCCCTGCTCGAGGCCGCCCTGGATCTGATCGGCGAGGCCGGCGCCGCGGCGGTCACGATGCGCGCGGTGTGCCGGCGGGCCGGGCTCACCGACCGCTACTTCTACGAGAGCTTCACCGGCCGTGACGACCTGCTCGACACCCTCTACCGGCAGGTCGCCGACGAATTCCTCGACCCCATGACCGCCTTCGCCGCCGCGGCCGACCCCGACCGGGACCGCCTGGTCGCCGCGGCCCTCGTCGACAAGGTGCTCGACGATCCGCGCAAATCCCGGTTGTTCCTGGTCGAACCGTATTCGTCGACCGGGCTGGGGCAGACCACGATCGCGGTGATGCCCGCCTTCACCCGGCTGCTGCAGGACCACCTGTTCCGCCACATCACCGACCCGGACCAGCGGCGGCTGGCCGCGGTCACGATGGCCGCCGGCAACGCCGGCATGTTCTCCGCCTGGCTCGGCGGATCCCTGAAGGCCGGTCGCGCGCAGATCGTCGACCACATCGTCGCCGTACTCACCGCCTACCGGTCGATGTACCGGGACTGACCGCAGACTGTGCACCTGCGGCAAACCCGCAGTCACTGCCGGATCGCCACGCAGTAGCGAATATGGGTGCCGGGTGGCGGCCCGGCGGGGCGGGAATGCACTGACCGGCTTGCCGCGCGATGGTGATCAGCGTCGATCAGCCAACAATTCGCCCGGAGATCGCCGTGGAAGCCCGTGGGATCCGGTGCCTGTCCGGTAACTTGCGGCGCGGAGGCACCGGCGAACCCGGAGGGCGTCATGACGATTCTCGAGATGCTGCTGCGGCTCGCGACCGGAGTGGGCCTGGGCGTGGCGATCGGCCTGGAACGGCAGTACCGCGCCCGGATGGCCGGCCTGCGCACCAACGCCCTGGTAGCCACCGGCGCCACCTTGTTCGTACTGTTGTCCGCCAACGGTTTCCACGGCGGCTCCGCCGATCCGACCCGGGTCGCGGCGCAGATCGTCTCCGGCATCGGCTTCCTCGGCGCCGGTGTGATCATGCGCGAAGGGCTGAGCGTCCGCGGCCTCAACACCGCCGCCACCCTCTGGTGCTCGGCCGCGGTCGGCGCGCTGGCCGGCGCCGGAATGTTCCCCACCGCCGCGGCCGGCACCGTCGCGGTCGTCGCCGTCAACACCGCACTGCGCTGGATCGGCCGCACGGTCGACCGCCACCCCGACTCCGGACGCGAACAGCAGGCCGGCTACCTGTTCACCGCGGTCACCGACGACGCACACGAACCACACGTCCGCGCCCTGCTGGTACAGGCCCTGTCCCGCACCGACTTCCGGCTGGTATCGATCGCCAGCCACAACAGCGGACCCGGATCGGTGGAGGTCCGCGCCGAACTGTCCGGCGACCAGCGCGACGACCGCCAGATGGAATCCGCGGTCAGCCGCCTGAGCCTGGAACCCTCGGTGACCAGCGTCGGCTGGCGCAACGTCGAAGAACCACGCGAATAACCCCGCCGCACACCGCCTTCGCGACAGCACGGCGACCGCGGTACGAAACCGCAGCCGGCCGGAGCCCGGCAGCGCTCAACCGCGCAGATCCGCCGCCGGCGCCGACTCGAGCGGCCTACCGGCATCGCGCCACGCCACCACCCCACCGGCCAGGCCCATCGCGTCGAAACCCGCACGGCGAGCCAGCGCCGCGAACCGCGTGGAGGCGTCGCCGACCGGGCACACGAACACCAGCGGCCGCGACCGGGAGAACGGGATGCCCTGCGCGAACATGTCGTCGAGCTGATCGTCGCGGATGTTCACCGCCCCCGGCACATGCCCGATCCGGTACGCCATCGCGCCACGGGTATCGACGATCGTGGGCCGCGCGGTGGCGTCGAGATCCGCCAGCTGCGCCGGCGACAGCACCGGCACCGCCGCCAGCTCCGCCGCCGTCGGCGCCGGGACACGGGCCGCGGTGCGGCCGAACAGATCCGGGCGGCGCTTGCGCAGATACGACAGATACGGTTCCAGCCGGTCACACACGATGAACACCGCCACCACCGGCGGCCCGTCCCCGGCGGTCTCGGCGGCGAGCACCTCCCGCGCCGCGGCATACGCGGCGCCGCTGGTCGGCCCCGCCAGCACACCGTGACCGGTGGCCAGCTCCACCGTCGCGTCCACCGCGCGCGCGGCGGTCACCGGCACGATCCGGTCGTAGAAGTCCGGCCGGAACAACCCGACATCCCACAACTCGGTCTCCGACCGGATCCCCGGCACGAAATCCGACCGCTCCGACACCACCGCGATCGTCCGCAACTCGGGATTGTGCTTGCGCAGATACGTCGCGGTCCCGCGGGTGGAACCGGTGGTACCCAGCCCGCCGATCAGATAGTCGACCCCGCCGATCCCGTCCCGCGCCAGATCCTCGTGGATCTCGCGACCGGTACCGTGATAGTGCGCCTCGATGTTCTTCTCGTTGGTGTACTGCGACAGATGCTGATAGGTGCCCGGCGACCGTGCCATCGTCGCCTCGATCACCGAATACACGTCGTTGGGTGTGGTCGGATCCGGGCATTCCGACAGGCCCGGCAGCTCCTCGATCTCGGTACCGAACAGCTGCAGCAACTCCCGCACCTCGGTCACCTTGATCCGGTTGGTCACCGCCCGCAACCCCACCCCGTGCAACGCGCCCAGGATGCGCAGCGCCTTCGCGGTATTACCGCTGGACGCCTCGATCAGCGTCCGCCCCCCGGCGACGATCCCGGCCAGATCGTCACGCAACATCCCCCACGCGACCCGATCCTTCACCGAACCGAACGGATTGAAGAACTCCAGCTTCGCGTACAGCTGCACCCGCGGCAGGCCGTGCACCGCCGGATCCAGCCGCAGCAACGGCGTATTGCCGATCAGATCGGTGATGTGGTCGTAGCGCATCACAACCTCCCGCCGGCACCCGGCACCGCACGATCGGACTCCGCCACCGCGGCCACCGGGTCGTACTCGATATCGCGGCACACCCGGTAACCGCCGTCACGATGCAGCACCGCCAGCTTCGGTGGCAGTGGATGCATCGATGCCGACGCTGCCGACAGATCCATGTGGTACGCGGCGGTATTGGGGAACACCACCAGATCACCGGAACGCGGACACCCCGGCAACCACACCTTGTGATTGGTGATCAGATCCCGCTCCAGGCACAACCGCCCCGCGAAGAACACCCCCACCGGCGCACCCCCGGACCCCGCACCCGAAGGCCCCGGCAGCACCACCGGATCGACCATCACCTCCTGATCGGCGGGGGTCACCGTGTCCCGGGACAGATCGACGTGCACCAGCACACTGCCGTCGGCGGCACGCTTGACGAACTCCACCCGCGCCACGGTGATCCCGGCGTGATCGACCAGCGCCTTCCCCGGCTCCAGCCACACGTCCAGCAGATTCTCCGCGACCACCTGCGCGACCGTGCGGCCACCGTGCGCGTCCAGCGGCGCCGCCAGCAGATCGGCGAGCATACCGGTCGCGGGCACCGTGTTGGCGTACTTGTGGAACACCGGCGTACCGCGCACCCCGGTGTCGTCGAGATGGAACCCGAAGGTGTTGCCGCCCCACGCCATCGGCTCACCGCGACCGCGCAGCGACTCCCGCAACGCCGCGACATACCCGTCGAACCGGTCCGCGTCCGCGGTGAACACCTGCCGGAACCCGCCTCCGATATCGAGCACCGACGGCGACAGATCCCGCGCACAGGCCCGCTCCACCAGCGCCAGGCACTCCTGCACCGCCGCCACCCGCTCCCCGAGCTCACCGGAATCCAGATGGAAGGAGAAACCCCGGAACGCCAGCCACGGCCGCTGCTCGGCCAGCACCGCCAGCGCCGCATCCACCTCCGCCAGCGGCACCCCGAACCGGCTCACCCCCGCCGCCGGAAATCCGGACACCCGCAACAACACCGGCACCCGGGTGTGCCCGCGCGCCAGATCCGCGATGCGATCCAGCTCCCACAGGTTGTCGACATTGATCGTGACACCCGTGCCCACCAGCTGCCGCAGGAACGACTCACCCTTCGGCCCGGTCACCTCGATCCGGTCCGCGGTGAATCCCGCGCCGACCGCGGCCGCGAGCTCCTGCGGCGACGCCGCGTCCACCGCGATCCCCGCGTACTCGCCGGTGCGCAACAACGCGCGCGACCGATTCGCCTTGTGCGCGTAGCAGATCCGATACCGGCGCACCTGCGCGTCGAGCACCCGCTGCAGCCGGTGCAGATTGTCGGCGAACACCTGCGGGAACAGCAGATGCACCGGCGACCCGAACCGATGCACCGCGCGCTGCGCCGCGCCGGGGGTGTCGAGGAAACCGCGCACCAGCGGATGCCACTTCGCCGGCAGCGCGGGCGGCGCGGTCATCGCGTGGTTTCCGGCAGCCGCGTGCGCACCGCCGCCCCGGGCAGCAGGCCCGGACCGCGCGGCCCCACCGGCGCGAGCACCGTCGGGTTGTATCCGCTGTCGCGCAACGCCTCGAAGGCGCGGTGCCGGTTGCGGGGGCTGCGGAAATCCGCGACCACCCGCTTGCTGATCAGGTCGATGTCACCGACGGTGATCCGCATCGACTCCAGCACCCCGGTGATCGTGCGGACGCAATGCTTGCAGTTCATGTCCGGCACATAGAACAGGTGATCGTCGACGGTGAGTTCGCCGCTGCCGGAATCGGTTCCGGCGGGGGTACCGGCCACCGACAGGGTCGCGGTGATCGCGGTGAACACCTCCACGAACCGATCCACCACCACCGGCAACAGCGTGTAATGACCCCCGTCGACCTGATGCGGCATCGCGGCCAGGCACGCCGGGCGGCTGCCCGGCGCCAGCAACGCGTACTGCCGGGAGATCAGATCCAGCTCGTCGTGGTACTTCTCGATCGCCGCGGCCACCGACAGGCCCTCGGTGGTGGTGGCGCGATGCATCACCGCGTGCGCGTCGGCGATCGTGGCGTCCTTCATCGCCCGCAGCGTCGCCACCGTCTCCGCGCTGTAGCGGACCGTGCGGTCGGGTTGTACGTCGAAGGCGACCGGGATCATCCCGCGGCGATAGGTCGACGCCTGCAACTCCCAGTACCAGCGCGTCGCCACCGCCGCGAAGATGCCCGAATCGCGCAGACCGCACGCGAATTCGGCCGGCGTCCGATACGGTGTGGACCCCGACAGCAGCGCGTGCTGGGCCAGCGCACGGCCGGTGGCCTCGATACCGACGCGGAAGATGTCGATGGGGTCCGCGTCGGTGGTGCTGCCCTCGAGCACCGCGCGGTCGCCGTCGCCGAGACCGGCGATGCGATGATGCAGCGCACCGTCCTCGGCCAGCGAATGCCACAGCGCCAGCACCGTTTCCCGCATCGCGATCGGGACGATCGGGCCCAGCCCGCCGGCCCGTACGTGACCGGTGTTGGGGATCCCGTCGCTGTCGGTCCACGTGATGCGATGGGTGGCGCCGGTGACCTGATCCGGCCGGCACGGCCGCATGTACCGCTCCAGATACAGCCGCTGCGACAACGTGAGATGACTGTTCGGCTCGGTCCGCATCGCCGTCGCGGTATACGCGATCGGCGCGGCCGCGGTCGCCCGCGCGGTGTCGAGCAACCCCGGCCGGGCCGTATCGAACAGCCCCGGCCGGGCCAGCTCGGCGAGAATGCGGGAGGCCGTACGCCGGTCGTACGGCGGCATCGGGTCGGAACTCATCGGACCTCCCTTGTCGTCGCCAGTTCGGTGGCGAGGGTGGCGACACACCGGACGAACCGGTCGACATCGTCGGCGCCGGTGTACACGTGGGTACTGACCCGCACCGAATCGTCGTCGGCCCCACCGTGATCCGGGACGCAGTGCGCGCCGGTGCGGACCAGGAAACCCAGTTCGGCCAGGACGAAACCCAGATCGGCCGCCGCGATCCCGGCGAGGGTGAACGACACGATCCCGTACCCGGTCTCGCACGCCGCGTGCGCCGGGCCGGGCAGCAACTCCACCCCGGGCAGCGGGCGCAGGCCCTCGATCAGCTGCCGGGTCAGCACCCGGTTGTGTTCCGCGACCGCCGCACGGCCGATGTCGTCGAGCACGTCCAGCGCCGCGCCGAGCGCGAGAATGCCCGGGATGTTGGGTGTGCCGCCCTCCATCCGCTCCGGCATCGCCGCGGGCCGCAGACCCGAATCGTCCACCGTCACACCCGAATTGCCGCCGGGCAGGAATGCGGTGAGCTGATCGTGCACCCGGCGGCGGCAGTACAGCACCCCGGTGCCGGGCGCGCCGAACATCTTGTGCGCCGCCAGCACCGCGAAATCCGCGCCGAGTTCGCCCACGTCCACCGGCAGGTGCCCGCCGCTCTGACTACAGTCGAAACACAGCAGCACCCGCGGATCCAGCCGCCCCCGCAGCTCCTCCAGCGTGGTCAGCGCCCCGAACACGTGATGCAGATGCGTGACCGCGATCAACCGGGTACGGCCGGTGACCTTCGCGAGGATGTCGGCGGTGTCGGCCTCGCCGTACGCGGTGACCCGGTACGGGACCAGCCGCAGCCGCCGCCCGAACCGGGCCAGCGTCGCCTGCAACTGCCGCCACGGATACACCGCCGAGGCGTGATCACGGGGGCTGTACAGGATCTCGTCACCGTCGTCGAGCGCGGCCAGCCCCCACGACAGGGCCACCGCGTTGAGCCCGGCCGTCGCACCGGCGGTGAACACGATTTCCTCGGCGCTCGCACCGAGGAAATCGGCCGTGCGTTCGCGCACCCGCGCCAGCTCACGGGTCCAGCCGGTGGCCCACGGATACGTGCCGCGACCGGCGTTGGCGGTGTGGTGGCGGTGATACCGGTCGATCGCCTCGATCACCGGCAACGGCTTCTGTGTGGTGGCCGCGCTGTCGAGATACACCTCGCCGGCCTCGGCGAGCGCCGGGAACAACGCCCGCCACGCCGCCGGGCCCACCGCCGCCGGCCGTACCGAAGGCGGACAAGGCGCAGGTGACCGCATCGCGACGCTCCCTCCGGGTCGTGCGCTCGACACCGACAACGATACGCACTTTTGCCGCGACGTTCGAAGCTATTCGCGGGCAACAGGTTTCACCGTCGGCGTGTCGAAAGCCGGAGCGTCCGGCCAGGTCGCGGCGCGACACTCGCGGAAATCGGCGCCGCCGCGCGGAAATCGGCTGTGCGACCGGCGATCCCCGCGGCCCGCCCGCGCCGCGATGGCGTCCCTGCGCCGCGATCGACACCCCCGGCAGGGGTGCGGACCAGGCGCCCAGTCGGTACGGTGTCGCCGATGAACAGTTCCCGCCGCCCGGCCGCGGCCGGTGCGGCGGCGCCGGACCGGCGCGGCCCCTGCACCGTCACCGCGGTCGACGCGGTGACCGCCGTCGTCACCGCGGGACCGGTCGCCGCCCTGGCCGGCTGGAACCGGCCACATCCCGCACCGGGCCCGTGGGGCCTGCCGTGGCAGGTGCTGCTCGGCGCCGCCTACGTCCTCGTCGCGCTGTGGCTGGCCGGCGTGGCCGGCGCCCGGCGCCGCGCCGGACGGCCCGCGGCCACCGCGATCCCCGCCGGATACCGCGGCGCCCTGGCCGCACTGCCGGTGATCCCGGTGTGCCTGGCCGCGGAAGTGCTGTGGCACAGCCGGTTCGGCGCCGAAACCGGACCGGCCGCCCTGTTCGAACCCGGCCACGTCGCACTGGTGACCGCGACCTTCGTCATCGTGACCACCCCGGTCCGATCCGCGGCCGCCCGCACCGCCACCGGCGGGCCGGTACCGCTGCGGCACCTGTGGCCCGCGATGCTGGCCGCCGGCACCGCCGCCGCGCTGGTCCTGCTGTGTCTCGGCTACGCGAACGCCGCCACCTATCCCGCCGCCACCATCGTGGACCTGCTGTCCCAGCCCGACGGCCCGCAGGTGCGCGGCCTGGCCGCCGCGATGGCCATCAGCGCCGTGGTCCTGCTGCTGCCGCTGCTGTACCTGGCCCGCCGCTGGCGCATCCCGTTCGGCGCCGCGACACTGACGATGCTGCCGCCGGTGGCCGTCTCCGCCGCCGGCGCGGGCGGCGGCAACCTCAGCGTCCTGGTCGCGCTGCTGATCGCCGCCGTGGTGGTCGACCTGCTCGCGCTGTGCCTGGACCCGTGCGCCGCCCGGCCCGTCGCCTACCGCGGATTCGCCGCCGGCGCAGCCTTTTTCACCTGGTCGCTGTACATCGGCGTCGCATCCGCCGCCGCCGGACGGGTACCGGACACCCTCAGCGTGTGGACCGGCGCGCCGCTGGTCACCGCCGCCCTGGCCTGGCTGCTCGCGGCCCTGCTGCTCCCCGAAACCGACACCCCCGGCGAACTGCTCGCCGGACCACCCACCACCCGCTGACCGCCGCGGGCCGGCACCGTCGCGCCCTCAGTTGCCCGCGGGGTCGGGGCCGCCGGGATTGCAACCGGCGGCGACGGTGGCCTCGTAACCGAACGCGGGCCGCCACGGCTCCAGATTCCAGCTCGGCTTCGCCGGAGCGACCAGCCGCGCCCACTGCCAATGACATTTGAACTGGTCGTACATGCCGGGACTGTCGGCATCGGGGGACCGGTCGAGCACCTCACCCCAGGCGCGGTCCAGCGCGGGCGCGAACCAGTCGCCGCGACCGGCGGTGCTCGGATACACGCGCAGGCGGCGGCCGTCGGGATCGTCGGTCCATTCGGTGCGCTCGATCAGCGGCTGCCCCGCGAACTGATCCGTCGGCTGCGCCGCGATCGGCGCCGCCGAAACCGGTTGCGGCGCAACCGGAACCGCGCTCGCCGCCGACGGCGCCGGGCCCACCGCCACCGGCGTCGACTCGTCCGCGGCGCCACAGCCGCTCGCCACGACCAGCACCAGCAGCAGCGCCACCGGCCCCCCGGCACGGCGGCCGGGCACCGGCCACCGGCCCTGCCGTGACCCCACTCGGCCCACCGCGAAACCCCTTCCGTCGGATGCCCCGGTCGCCGCGCATGCCGCACGGACCGGACGGACCCTGCCACGGTACCCGGCACGCGCGCACCCGGCCGCACGGCGGCGAACTCCTGGCGGGTCGATCACGGCGGCACCACCCGCGGTTCCTGCCCGCCATGTCGCCACCGCCCACGTACAGTGGACAGGTGGCCGCTCAACTGACCAAGGGACAAGTGGACCGCCTCGCCGTCGACGACATCACGGTGTCCGTCCGGCACAGCGAGCCCGTGGATGTGTCGGCGTTACTGCTGAACTCGGACGGGCGCGTGAACACCATGGGCGACCTCGTCTTCTACAACCAGCCCACCGGTCCCGGCGTGCAGCTGTCCTCCGGACAGGCCGGGCTGCAGATCGGGCTGCGCGCACTGCCCGCCACCGTCGAGCACGTCCGCGTCGTGCTGTCGCTGGGAGATCCGCAGGGCCACTTCGGCGATTACCCGCCCCCGCAGGTCCGCATCGAGGACAGCGCGCAGAATCCGGTGTACGAGTACGTGATCGACGGTCTCGGCGCCGAATCCACCGTCATCGCCTTCGATCTGGACCGCGTCGGCGGCGGCTGGCAAGTGCGCGTACAGGGTTACGGCTACCCCGCCGGATTCGCCGAGATGGTCAAGGCGCACGGCGTCACCGTCGGCGGCCCCGTCGAGGAGTACGGCTACCGTGGCCCCGCGGTCCTCGACCCCGGCCAGCAGGTCTCACTGCGCGACATGCGCAAGGGCGACCTGGCGATGGTCAAGATGGCGCTGGGCTGGGACCCGATGCGGGTCCACGGCCCGCGTGGCCTGCGCGACCTGGAGATCGACCTCGACGCGTCGGCGCTGCTGTTCATCGGCCAGAACCTCGTCGATGTCGCCTTCTACCAGCAACTCTCGTCCCGCGACGGATCGGTGCGCCACTCCGGCGACAACCTCACCGGCGAGGGCCGCGGCGACGACGAGGTCATCAGCGTGGACCTGGCGCGACTGCCGCAGCAGATCTCCAGCGTGGTGTTCGTGGTCAGCTCCTACGCCGGGCACACCTTCGAACGGGTCCGCAACGCCTACTGGCGGCTCGTCGACGGCGGCACCAACGTCGAACTCGCCCGCGGCAACCTGCGCGCCGGCGGCTCGCACACCGGCATGGTGGTGGCCAAGGTCGACCGCGACGGCAACAGCTGGCGGCTGACCGCGATCGGCGCCCCCATCCAGGCCGGTCACCCCGTCGAGGCTGTCCCACATGTGACGCCGTACCTGTGATCTGACACCCCGTGACCAGCGGGAACAGGTCGCGGGCAGAATGTCCGGCTGGTATTCGGCGATCATCGACCCTACTATGACCTCTCGCGGGCGCATCCCGGAAAGTAGGGGCTTGCATCTCGCGAGCGGTACCTGAATGGTAGCGGTGTGTCCGTCGGCCGTGCTTCCCGCGGTGGCCGGACCCCGCAGGAGAGTCGACCGTAGGGGCGAGATGACAGCACCGGCCGTGAAATGTCTTGTCTGGGAAGTGGACAACACGTTGTGGGACGGTGTCGTCTGCGATTCCACCAACGGGGTGCTGCGGCCGGACGCGCTACGCGCGCTGCGCACCCTCACCCGCCGCGGCATCCTGCACGCGGTCGCCAGCCGCGGCGAATGGGCCTGGACCACCGACACCCTCCAGCGGCACGGCCTGCACGCCGCCTTCGCCGCCGTCGAGGTCGGCTGGGGCCGCAAGTCCGCGGCCATCACCCGCATCGCCGGGCAACTGGGCATCGGCCTGGACGCCGTCGGCTACATCGACGCCGAACCGCTGGAACGCAGCGAGGTCGCCCACGCCCTGCCCCAGGTGCGCTGCTACGCCGGCCGCCACGTCGACGTCCTCGCCGACCTCCAGGAATTCCGCGCCCCCGTCACCAACGCGCCGCCGCCCACCTCACCGATGGGATTCGCGCACATCTCCGCGCAATAACCCGCTCCGCACCCGGCGCCACGCCGGGAACGCAACACACCACGCCCCGGCGTGGCGACACGCGACGATCGTGGCGTTGACGGCCGCCCCCGCAAACACGGTGCCGCCGTGTCCCGTTCAATTCCCGGCGCCGCCGCCGGCGGCGGGCATACTGTCCGGGCTCTCGTGGATCCACCGAACAACGTTCTACCCCTTCTTCTTTGAATCGAGGTAGTCAGATGTCGGTTGCAGCACGGCAGATTCCACCCGCGACACCCCGATGGCGAACCGGACTCGGCGCGACCGCCGTGGCCGCGGTGACGGCCTGCTCACCCGCCCACGCCGCCACCGCCGGCACCCTGGACATCGGGTTCGGCGCACACGGCAAGGTCTGGTCCACCGTCGGCCCGGAGAGCCGCGCCCGCGCGGTCGCGGTCCAGCCCGACGGCCGCATCGTCGCCGCCGGCACCACCCACGACGCGGTACGCGGCGACAACTTCGCGGTCGTGCGCTACCTGCCCGACGGCACCGAGGACCCCGGCTTCGGCGACAAGGGCATCGTCTCGGCCGATTTCGACGGCGGAGACGACGTGGCCGCCGCGGTCCTCGTGCAGCCCGACGGCCGCATCGTCGCCGTCGGCACCAGCCACGGCGACGGTGACACCGTCGCCGTCGCCCGCTTCCGGCCCGACGGCCGCCCCGACCCGGGATTCGGCGCCGCCGGACAGCTGTCCACCGACCTCGGCACCCGCGCCGACCGCGGCAACGCCGCCGCCCTGCAGCCCGACGGCAAACTGATCGTCGCCGGCTCCACCCGCGACCCCGAGCGCGGCGACGAATTCCTGCTGATCCGATACAACCCCGACGGCACCCCGGACCCGAGCTTCGGCCAGGCCGGCATCGTGTCCACCGACTTCGGCGGCCGCGCCGCCGCCGCCCACGCGGTCGTCGTACAACCCGACGGCCGCATCGTCGCCGTCGGCACCACCGCCGGCACCGGCACCGGCGACAACATCGCCGTCGCCCGCTACCGCCCCGACGGCACCCTCGACACCGCCTTCGGCGACGGCGGCCGGATCGCCACCGACCTCACCGCCAAGGACGACCGCGGCAACGCCGTCGCACTGCAACCCGACGGGAAACTCCTCGTCGCCGGCTCCACCCACGACATCGTCCAGGGCGACAACTTCCTGCTGGTCCGCTACACCGCCGACGGCCGCCTCGACCCCGCCTTCGGCCGGGCCGGCGCGGTCGCCACCGACTTCGGCGGCGCCGCCGACAGCGCCAACGCGGTCGGCATCGAAGCCGACGGCAAGATCGTGGTCGCCGGCACCAGCCACGGCGACGAGAACACCGACCGGATCGCCGTCGCCCGCTACACCCGCGACGGCACCCTCGACCCCGGCTTCGGCCGCAACGGCCAGGCGACCACCGAATTCGGCAAGAAAGCCGACCAGGGCCGTGCCGTCGCCGTCCAGCCCGACGGCCGCATCGTCATCGCCGGCGTCACCCACGACCCCGTCCTCGGCGACGGCTTCGCGCTGGTCCGCTACCGCGCCTGACCCGCGCGACACGTCCGATTCACCCGACCGGGATGCAGCAATCGGATAGCTACGCTTGCTGGAATGCGACAGTCGAAGCGCCGGCGGGTACCGGCCGGATGCGCCGCCACCCTGATCGTGCTCACCTGCGGCCTGGGATCCGCGACACCCGCCGCCGCCACCGCACCCCTCGGCGACGACTTCCTGTGGGGCGTATCGGCCTCCGGCTTCCAATCCGAAGGCGATGCGCCCGACAGCAATTGGACCCGCTACATCGCCGGCGGCGCGGCCGAACCGTACCGGCAGTCGGTCGACTTCCTCGGCAACTACGCCGCCGACATCGACCGCGCCGCCGGGCTGGGCGCGAAGGTGTACCGCATCAGCATCGAATGGGCCCGCGTCCAACCGGACCCCGCCGGCTGGGACGAACCGGCCCTGCGCACCTACGAGCAGATCGTCGACCGCATCATCGCCGCCGGCATGAAACCCATGCTGACCCTGGACCATTGGGTCTACCCCGGCTGGGCCGCCGACCGCGGCGGCTGGCGCAACCCCGCTATGGTCGCCGACTGGCTGCGCAACGCACAACAGGTGGTGCACCGGTTCGCCGGCCGCGACCCCCTGTGGGTGACGATCAACGAACCCGCCGCCTACGTCGGCACCGAACTGCGCATCGGCGCGATCACCCCCGACGAAGCACCGGTCGTGACCGACCGACTCGCCCAGGCGCACAACGCGATCTACGACACCATCCACCTCCTGCAACCCACCGCCCGGGTCACCAGCAACCTCGGCTACGTCCCCGCCGCCGAGACCGAAGTGAACCAGCCCTACGTCGACAAGATCGCCGCGAAACTCGACTTCCTCGGCGTCGACTACTATTTCGGCCCCACCGCCGAAACCGCCCTGGCCGGCACCGATGCCGGTGCACCGCGGATGTGGGAACTGCCCGAGCAAACCGAAGGCATCTACTACGCCCTCCGCCACTACGCCCGGCAGTTCCCCGGCAAACCCCTCTACGTGGTGGAGAACGGCATCCCCACCGAGAACGGCCGCCCCCGCCCCGACGGCTACACCCGCGCCGACCACCTCCGCGACACCATCTACTGGCTGCAACGCGCCCGCGCCGACGGCCTCAACATCATCGGCTACAACTACTGGAGCCTCACCGACAACTACGAATGGGGCAGCTACACACCACGTTTCGGCCTCTACACCGTGGACGTCGACACCGACCCCACCCTGACCCGCCACCCCACCGACGCCGTCACCACCTACGCCACCCTCACCCGCGACGGCGGCGTCCCCGCCGACTACCACCCCACCCGCCCACCCGTCCCCTGCTCCCTGGTCGACCCACCCACCAGCTGCGACGACCCCGTCCACATCCCCTGACCCGGCGGCCCGCCCCCCAGAGGGCGGGCCTGCCGCGACCACCTGCCGCGACCACCTGCCGCGACCACCTGCCGCGACCACCTGCCGCGACCACCTGCCGCGACCACCTGCCGCGAGGCAGCCAAGGTCAGCTAGGAGGCTGGCCGGCGGGGTCCGGTATCGCGGGTCTGCGCCGCCGGTGAAAGCTGCAGGCGGCCATCGCAGTCAGTTTGACGGCAACCATCACCGCGAGCATCCCGGCGGGTAGTTCCCAGCCGGTGACAACGAATCCGGCCGCCGCCGCGGCATGAAATATCAAGGCGGACAACAGAACCACCGCGATCAACCAGGCGGGCCGCCGCCATCGGCGCGAAGCCCTTCCGCGCGGGGCGGATTCATCACCGCCGGCCCGGAACAGCGCCGCCGATCCGGACTCCGACGACGCATTCCGCTCGCGCCGGAACGCCACGGCCGACCCGTGCCGGGAGGCCGCGGCCGTCTCGCGCCGAAAGAGCCCGGCCGAGCCATGCCGGAACAAATCAGCCGGTCCGTGCCGGAACAACTTGTCCACTCCGCGCCGGTGAACGGCAGCCCACCCGGACCCGGGGGAGGAAGTCCGGTCGGTTCGGATCGTTCGCCCTCGCCGATACCTCACGCGGGTTCCCCTGCCGCGGAATCCGGTTCGGCCGCAACCCATTCGACGGTGAAGCCGCCGAACCGGTGCAGATCCGCGGCGATGATCCGGCACAGCCGCCCGGCCGTGTCGTCGTCGGCCGCGTCCAGGCGGATCGACAGCGCGTCCGGTCCGGCGGTCAGATCCGCCCGGCCCCACGAATCGAATACGACCTGCCCGGTGGCGTCGTCCCACTGCGCGGTGACCCGCGGCACGGATTCGGCAGCGCCGTGACCGCGAAACCGGTGGGCTCGGCCGTCACCCATGGCGGCGGCGTGCCGGCAGAACTGGACCAGGTATCGGGCGGCCCGGCCGGTATCGATACGGGCATGCAGCACAGGCATTTCCGTCACCGCCTCGTCACCCGCGCGAACCACGCGGCGACCGAGCCGGGCCCGACGACGTCGATGGTGGCCGGCGCCAGGGTGTCCAGGCGCCAGCCGTCGGCGAACGCCGCCACGATCTCCTCCCGGCTCAGCCGGTGCGGTCCGAACGACCCGGGTTGCGCATCGCTGAAGCCCAGCATGAAAAACGTTCCGCCCGAAGGGATCACGGTGGCGAGCGCCTGCACGTACCGATCCCGGGCAGCGCCGGTGAACAGATGGAACAGCCCGCAGTCCAGCACGGTGTCGAAGCTTTCCCCCAGATCGGCCAGCGAGCCGGCATCGCACTGCGCGAATGTCGCGGTCAGCCCGCGCGTGCGGGCCTTGGCCTGCGCGGTGGCCAGTGCCGCCGCGGACAGATCCACGCCGGTGGCGGGCAGGCCCAGCCCGGCGGCGAGCAGCGCGTGTTCGCCTGTGCCGCACCCGGCGTCGAGTACCCGGCCGGTCAGCGCGCCGGATTCGGCCAGCGCCAGGAACACCGGCTGCGGCCGGTCGATATCCCACGGCGGTTTGGTCGCGTACAGGGTGTCCGGCCCGGGTGCGCCGTGATCCGGACGCGGGGAATGGGTGGGGGTGAACATCGGTGACTTCTCCTCGGACGAGCGTCGAATGCTGTCGCTGCCGAATTTATCCAGACACTGTGTCTCGATGCAAGACTCAATGTCTCGAGCATGGAAATCATGTATCGTGAGCGGGTGCCGAAGCTGTGGAACGACACCATCGCCTCGCATCGCTCCCAGGTGCGCGACGCGATCCTCGACACCACCGCGGCTCTGGTGTTCGAGCACGGGCTGCGGGCGGTCACGATGGCCCAGATCGCCGAACGCGCCGGCATCGGCCGGGCCACGCTGTACAAGTACTTCCCCGACGTCGACGCGATCCTGCACGCCTGGCACGGCCGCCAGATCGGCGAGCACCTGCGGCAGCTGGCCGCGGTCCGCGACGGCGTCGGCGATCCGGCACAACGCCTCGCCGCGGTGCTGACCAGCTACGCGCACATCGTCCGGCAAACCCGCAGCCACGACACCGAACTGGTGAAATTCCTGCACCCCGACCAGCAGATCGCCGACGCCCAGCAGCACCTGCGCGCACTGATCGGCACCCTCATCGCCGAGGGCGCGGCCACCGCCACCCTGCGCCGCGACATCGACCCCGCCGAACTGGCCAACTACTGCCTGCACGCCCTCAACGGCGCCGCGACCCTCACCGACGACGCCGCGATCACCCGCCTGATCGACCTGACCCTCACCGGCCTGCGCGACCCCGCCGTCACCGAGCCCCCGCCGTCGGCTCCCTGACCACCTCGCGCGGCGCCTTGTCCGGCCGCAACCCCCGCCAGGACGGATGACGCAGCCGCCCGTCACCGGTCCATTCGGTGAAGCTCACCTCCCCGACCAGTTCCGGCGCGACCCACACCACCTCCCCGACATCGGCTGCCACCGTGGGCTTCTCGGTGCGGAGCCGGGACAGGCTCGCCTGCAACGAGTCCAGCGTCGCCGCGCTGAACCCGGTCCCCACGTTCCCGACGTACCGCAACTGCCCCGAGGTGTCGTTGACCGCCAGCAGCAACGACCCGATCCCGCCGGACCGCCTGCCGTTGCCCGGTTTCCAGCCGACGATCACCACCTCCTGCGCGTTGACGTTCTTGACCTTCGTCCACAACGGGCTGCGCCGGCCGGGCAGATACGGACTGTCGAGCCGCTTGCACACGATCCCCTCGAGCCCGAGCCGCCCGGATTCGGCGAGCACATCCGCACCCGGCCCGCGCAGCCGCGGCGGCACCCGCCAGCAGCGGCCCTCGAGCCCGAGCTGTTCCAGAATCCCGCGCCGCTGCTCGTACGGCAGATCCACCAGCGACCGGGTCCCGATGTGCAGCAGATCGAAGACGAGATAGGTCGCGGGCACCGCCGCGGCCAGGCTCCGGATCATCGCGGGATTGCGTTGATGCATCCGCGGCGCCAGCGCCTCGAACGAGATCCGCCCGTCGGGGGCGATCGCGACGATCTCCCCGTCCACCACGAAAGGCGGTGTGCCGGGCGCGATCCCGGCGAATTCCGGCCACGCCGGGGTGATCTCGTTGCCGTTGCGCGAGTAGAGGCGCAGCGTCTGCTCGACATAGCCCAGCGCGCGGATACCGTCGAATTTCACCTCGTAGGCCCAGTGCCTGTCGTCGCGGGGCAGGCCACCCGCCGCCGCCAGCATCGCCGCATACCGAGGCAGTCCGGTCACGCCTCCAGCATACTTACAGCAAACAGCTGGTCAGTTCACGCAGGGTACGTCGGAGCCGATGCTGGTGGTGACCGGTTTACCGGAATCGGGCAGATCGTCGGAGGCGGCCGTGGTGGTGGCCGAGGTGCCGGTCCCGGCGCCGGTCGACTCCGCCGCCGCGGAAGACGTACCGGTGGGCGAGGAGGAGGTGCTCGAGGCCGATTCCTCCGGCAGGTTGAAGTCGGTGCCGATGACCACCTTCACATGCCCGGGGTCGACGTTCTTCGACGTCGCGGTCGGCAGCCCGCCCAGCGCGTCCGCGACCTGGGTCGCGTCGGCGTCGGCGCCGGTACCGAAGTACACCACCGAACTGGAACCGTCACCGTACCCGGCGTTACCGGTGGTGCCCTTCGGGAAACCCTTGGCGGACAACGAGGTCGACACCTTCGCGGCCATCCCGCCGGGCGCGCCGGCGTTGACCACGTCGACGGTCGAGGTCGGGGTGGTCTTCGGGGCCGGCGCGGTCTGCACGCCGAAGGCCGCGCGCACGGTCCGCTTGATCGCCGCCGGATCGACGACGTTCACGTCCTGCCCGTCGACATTGTCGTACCGCAGCACCGGCAGCGTCTGGAACGAGATCGGGATCGAGCCCGCCCGGCCCATAGTCTGCGCGAAATCGACCAGATTCCAGCCCTGCGACAGCACGATGTCGTTCTGCGCCAACGTGATCAGCCGCTGCAGGCCGCCGATGTTGGTGAGTGTGCCACCGTCCTTGAGCCGCTTCGCCGCCGCGGTGAGGAACGCCTGCTGCCGGTGGGTGCGATCGAGGTCGCCGTTCTCCAGCTCGTGACGCTGCCGCACGAACGCCAGCGAGTCGGAGGCGTCCAGATGCTGCGGTCCGGCCGGGAATACCGCACCGGAGTAGTAACTGTCGTCGACGGCGTGATTGAGGCAGACGTCGATGCCGCCGATCAGATTCGCGATGTCGTAGAAACCGACCAGCGACACCTCGGCGAACCGGTTGATCGGCACCCCGGTGAACGCCTTGACCGTGTTGACGATCGACTCGCGACCGGCCTCGCGGCCCTCCTGCTCCAGCTGGACCGGATCCTTCACGCCCTGATTCATCAGCTGCTGTTCCCGGTACGCCTTGCGCAGGCCGTAGGCCTCCTTGATCTTGGCGTGGTCGTAGCCGGGGATCCCGGTCACCGGCACATAGTCGTCACGCGGGATCGAGAACGCGGTGATCTGCTTCAGATCCTTCGGAATGTGCACCAGGATCAGCGAATTGGCGTTGTAGCCGCCCTCGCTGCCGTCACCGGCGTGCAACTGGTCGAGGATGTCCTTCGGCAGATCGTTGCCGTTGCGGTCCTTCCGGGTGTCCAACCCGATCAGCAGGATGTTCAGATCGCCGTCGAGGGCGGCGGCGTCCTGTTCGGAGATCGCCTTCGACCGGGTGAAACCCTGGTCCACACTGCGTTCGGTGTAGTACGCGGCGCCGGTACCGGTCACCACGATCACCGCGCCCGCGGCCGCCAGGATGCGGCCGGTGAGCCGGACCCGCCGCTGGGAACGGCGCCGCGAGTCGGTGCGCGCGGCGCGGCGGGTGGCCCGTCGCGGCGAGGCCGGCACCGCCGGGACGAACCGGTCGGTCGGCCTGTCGGCATCGGCGACGACCTCGCCGGGGGTGCCGGATGCCGGTTCCGCCCGAGTCCCGGAGGCCCGCTCCGCGCGAGCCTGCGCCCGGCCCGGGGTGGTGCCGCGGGAGCCGCGCGCCGCCTCGGACGGGCCACCGGCCGGCGTCTGCTCCGCCCGTTCGGGCCGAGCGTGGCGACCTCCCGGTCGCGAATCGGCAACGACCGGTATCGGTTGGGTTTCGTCGTTCATCTCGCCGTCAAGTCTCACATCACCGTGCTGTGGATACACTGAGAGTTGTCGTCATCAGGTTGTGACATCGTGCACGATCCCGGCACGGAATGCACATCCGCACCGTGTTCTAGCCGGTCGCCGCGCCGCCGATCCCCAGCATCGTGCACAGGGTGTCCAGTTGATAGTCGAAGACCGCGGACCGGTCGGTGAAGGTGTCGGCGCCGTACATGTCGAAGATGTCGAAGCTCACCGCGCCGAACAACGCCGACCACGCCGGCAGCGTCCGGGCCAGCGCCCACTCCGGCATCCGCAGCCCGAACTGATCCCGGATGACGGCGATATCGGCCCGCAGCGACTCCCGCGGCGGTCCGGATCCGGCGGGCTCGGTCAGCAGGCCCGCGGCCGCGGCCTCCTCGACCACTCCCAGCAGCGCCACGATCACCCGGGTGCCGGGGACCACGGTCTGCTCGGCCGGCGCCTCGTAACCGGGTACCGGGCTACCGAACAGCAAGCCGTAGCGGGCCGGTTCGGCCAGCGCCCAGTCCCGCACCGCGTGCCCCAGCGCTCGCAGTCGTGCGCGCGGATCGGCGGGCGCGGCGGCCAGCGCGGCGTCGACGACGTCGCCGAGTTCGGTGTAGCCGTCGACCACCAGCAGCGTCAGCAACTCGTCCCGGCTGCGCACGTACCGGTAGATCGCCGAGGACACCACTCCCAGATCACGCGCGACCGCCCGCAGCGACAGCGCCGCCGCGCCGTGCAGCGCCAGGTGCTCGCGGCCGATGCGCACGATGTCTTCCATGGTGCGGGCGCGTGCGCGGGCCCGGGGTGTGGTGGCGGCCATCCGTCCAGGCTGCCACTCGAGAGCAGCGTATGCAAATGTGATCGCTGCTCCGAACAGCCGGCCGCCCCCGGGCCGCGGCGGCGGGTGTGACTACGATTCCCCGGTGACCGGATACGACGACGCGTTCGAGCACCTCGACACCAGCATGCTGCCGCCGCGGCAACAGCGCATCCTCGGCGTGATTCGCGACTGGGTGGTGCGCCACGGCTATCCGCCCAGCACCCGGGAACTGGCCGACGCGGTCGGGCTGCGCTCCCCGTCGACGGTTTCGAAACATCTGAAAGCGCTGGAGGACAAGGGTTTCCTGCGTCGCAGCGACAGCGTCACCCGCCCGATCGACGTCCGGCTGTTCCTGCGCACCGCGGCCACGACCCGTGCGCAGGACACCGGCGATTCGGTCGCGGTGCCCGTGGTCGGCGACATCGCCGCCGGTACCCCGATCCTCGCCGAGGAGCACACCGACGACCTGCTCACCGTCTCCCGCAGCCTCGTCGGCCGCGGCACGGTGTTCGGGCTGCGGGTGCGCGGCGATTCGATGATCGACGCCGCCATCTGCGACGGTGACCTGGTCGTCGTCCGGCAACAGCACGAGGCGCACTCCGGCGACATCGTCGCCGCCATGATCGACGGCGAGGCGACGGTGAAGGTGTACCGCCGCCGCAACGGCCACGTGTACCTCGAACCCCGCAACCCCGCCTACCCGATCCTCGACGGCGATCAGGCGGCCGTACTCGGCAAGGTGGTCTCGGTGATGCGCCGGGTGTGACCGCGGCGGCTGTCACCTTTCCCGGCCGCGATTCGTCAACGGTGCGAACCGTGACGAGTCGCCCGGAGGAAGGAATGCCATCGTGACGCCCGAGGACCTGCTGGCCGCCGAGTTCGAATACCACCGCCCCCGGCTCACCGCGGTCGCCTACCGGATGCTGGGCTCGCTCGCCGAGGCCGACGACGCCGTCCAGGAAACGTGGCTGCGACTGTCGCGCAACGGTTCCGGCGACATCGCGAACCTGGCCGGATGGCTCACCACCGTCGTCGGCCGGCTGTGCCTGGACGTGTTGCGCACCCGCACCGCGCACCCCGAGCAACCACTGCCCGCGCACCTGCCCGACCCGGTCGTCGGCCCCGACGACGGCGGCGATCCCGAACATCAGGCGCTGCTGGCCGACGCGGTCGGCCTGGCCCTGCAGATCGTCCTGGAATCGCTGACCCCGGCCGAACGCCTGGCCTTCGTCCTGCACGACATGTTCGGACTGCCGTTCGAGCAGATCGGCCCGCTGGTGGACCGCACCCCCGGCGCGGCCAAGAAACTCGCCAGCCGCGCCCGGCAGCGCGTACGGGCCGCCCCCCACACCGGCGGAGACCCCGTCGAACACCGCCGCGCCGTCGACGCGTTCCGCAACGCCGCCGCCGGCGGCGATTTCGACGCACTGCTGGCGATCCTCGACCCGGAGGTCCTGCTGCGCGCCGACACCGGCGCCGAACCGCTGCGGACCCTGCGCGGCGCCGCGCAGGTCGCGAGCCAGGCCACCGCGTTCCGCCGCGCCAGCACCGGCGCCGGCGTCCGGCCGGTGCTGATCAACGGCGTCCCGGGCCTGGCCGGCGTCCGCGACGGCCGGCCGATCTCGCTGATGAGCTTCACCGTCGCCGCCGGCCGCATCGTCGGGATCGACATCCTGTCCGATCCGGCCCGCCTGAACCGCCTGGACCTGCCCGGATTCGACGATCGGCCCGACTCGGTCACCTTCGGCAGCCCGTCCCCGTCATAGCGGTGCGTCCCGGCACCGGCCGGACACGCATCCACCCACGATTCGTCCGGAGGACGACATGCCAGCACGTATCCCCGACGCCAACGCCCTCGTACCCGAGATCCAGGAGGTGGCCGCCGCCCTGGTCCGGGCCGTCGGCAACGGATCCGTCCCGGAGAACACCACGACCCTGATGTTCCTGCGCGCCGGCCAGATCGTCGGCAACAGCTACCAGGTCACCCGGCACACCGCCGGCCTGCGCGCGGCGGGGGAGTCCGAGGACCGCCTCGCCACCGTCGTAACCTGGTGGGACTCACCGTATTTCAGCGAGGCCGAACGCGCCGCACTCGCCCTCACCGAGGCCGTGTTCGGCCCCACCCCACCCGGCGCCGAACGGGTACCCGACGACCTGTTCGCCACGGTCGCACGGCATTACGACGAGAAGGCCCAGGCGACCCTGGCGGTCGTCCTCGCCTCGGCCGGATTCTGGATGAACATCGCCGTGGTGCTGAAGCCCCCGGCGATCGTCCAGCCCGCGACCGCCGCCTGAGCCGGCACACGGCCGCGGGAACCGATTCGGTGCCCGCGGCCGTACCGACCCGCTCAGTGCGGGTCGGCGGTCAGGTCGTAGACCGCCAGCCCGTCCAGGTGGCGGGCCGGATAGTGCGCCGAGACCCAGTCGTAGATGTCCTCGTCACCGACCGGATGCCACCAGCCCGCGGCCGGACTGTACGGCGCCGCATCGGGTTTCGGTGCGTTCTTGTCGGTGCGCCACCCGTCGGGCAGCTTCACCTCGGCGGCCAGGTAGTACGAGATCTGGTGGGACCGAACGAGATCCTGGAACCGCGACAGGGTCGGGGCCGGATCCTCGGAGGTGAATCCGCCGATCGCCATCACCGGCGTCCGGGTGGCCAGCTCGAGCCCCGCGGCCGGACCGGACCGGTCGACGGCCGCCGACCAGCGCGAATGCGTGGCCTGCAGCATCGACACCAGCTGCGGATCGTAATCGGTACCACCCATCAACGCGTTGAGCTGCTTACGGAACATCGCGAACATCCCGGACTGCGATTCCGGTCGCGCCGGGCCGACCGAGGGCCCGCCGCCGGTATGCGATTGCGGCAGCGTCGCCGCGGCGTACGCGGTGGACCCGGCCAGTCCCGCGATCAGCCCGAGCGCCAGCAGCAGCGCTGTCACCCGCGCGGGCACCCGCCGCGCTACCGGCGGCGCCACGGTGGCCAGCAGCGCCACCACCGCCGGCACGGTCACCGCCAGAATCGTCCAGCGCAGCCACGGCTGCCAGCTCGCGTTGCGGTGCAACAGCACGAAGCCCCAGACACCACCGGCGGCCACCAGCGCCGCGGCCCCGGCCCGGCCGGCCGCGGTACCGCGCCGCTGCCACACCTCGTGCGCGCCGAGCGCCGCACTGCCCGCCACGGCCGGGGCGATCGCCAGCGTGTAGTAGGCGTGCATACCGCCCTTCATCGCGGAGAACGCGGCCGCGTCGATCAGCAGCCACAACCCGAACAGCAGCGCCGCACCGCGCACGAGATCGGTGCGCGGCGCGCGCCACCGCAACACCAGCACCAGCAGGAAGGCCACCACCGCCGCGGGCAGCAGCCAGGAGATCTCGAAACCGATCTCCCCGGCGAACATTCGGGTGGGACCGGTCCCGTTACCGCCGAAACCGCCTCCGCCGCCACCGAATCGGGGGAACTCGTACCCCGGCGGCGCCTGGAACGGATTGCGGCCGTGATGGTTGTGACCGAGGTAGCGGGCGAAACCGTTGTAGCCCAGCACCAGATCCATGAACGTGTCGTTCGTCGACCCGGCCAGATACGGCCGCGAGGACGACGGCCACAGAATCGTCAGCAGCACATACCAACCCGAGGACACGATCAACGCGACCGCGGCGGCCAGCAGGTGCAGCACCCGCCTACCGATCGTGGCCGGCGCCACCAGCAGATAGGTCAGCGCCAGCGCGGGCAGCACCATCAGCCCTTCGAGCATCTTGGCCAGGAAGGCGAAACCCAGTGCGACACCGGCCCATACCAGCCACCGCACGCTCGCCTTCGGCAATGCCCGCACGGTGCACCAGGCGGCCGCGGTCATGGCCAGCACCATCGCCGCGTCGGGATTGTTGAACCGGAACATCAACGCCGCCACCGGCGTGACCGCCAGCGCCAGCCCGGCCAGCAGGCCCGCGCCGCGGCTGCCGGTCACCCCGGTGACCGCCGCGTACAGCAGCGCGACCGCGGCCACGGCCATCAGCGCCTCGGGTGCCAGCATCGACGCGCTGGAGAAGCCGAACAGCTGCCCCGAGATCCCCATCACCCACTGCGAGACCGGTGGTTTGTCGACGGTGATGAAGTTCGAGGGGTCCAGGGAACCGAACAGCACCGCCTTCCAGCTGCGCGAGCCGGCCCAGGCCGCGGCGGCGTAGAAGCTGTTGCCCATCGCGTTCACGGTGATGTTCCACAGATAGGCCACGGCGGTGCCGAGCAGCAGCACGATCAGCGCGATGCGTTCCCAGCGGCGGGCAGGTGGCGGACCTGCGGTGTCGATCGGGACGGAATCGGTCGATTCGGGCAGGGTCGTGTCGGCTGTCGTCGCTGTCACCGCGGGAGCCTCTCACCTCTGCCGGTGAGGATCCTGGCGCGAGCCTGGGAGAATTCTGAGAGTGCCGCGCCGATCACGACGCGTCGACGCCGAGCGCGTCGGCGAACATCGGCCACGAATCGTGCAGATCCTGCTGCCAATATCCCCAGGAATGCGTTCCGGTGGGCCGGAACTGGAAGGTCGCCGGAATCTGCAACGCCGCGAACCGGGCCTGCAACCCGTGCGTACAGGTATCGGTCACCGTCTCGAGCAGCGCGCCGCTGAGCATTTGCGCGATCAGTTTGACCGGATCGCCGCCGATACCGGGACCGTCCATCGTGTCCAGCGGCCCCGGCCACCCGGTCCCGCTCGACACGTAGATCGCGGTGCCGCGCAACAGATCCGCGTGCAGATAGGGATCCATCGCCGCCCAGGTCGGATCACCCGGCGGCCCCCACATGTTCACCGGATCACCGGACCAGCGGCCCACCACCGCGCCGACCATCGCCTGACCCTGCGGATTGCTGGTCTCCACGCACCCGCTGTAGGAGCCGATCGCCTTGTACAGGCCCGGCGC
The DNA here is from genome assembly GCF_000381925.1 of Nocardia sp. BMG111209. Lineage (NCBI taxonomy): Bacteria > Bacillati > Actinomycetota > Actinomycetes > Mycobacteriales > Nocardiaceae > Nocardia > Nocardia sp. BMG111209. Next base: position 1,655,051 of record NZ_KB907307.1, on the reverse strand, counting down.
GGCCATCGCCAGCTGGAACACCGAGGTGCCCGACATCGACACTCCCGCGATCGCCGCCGCGCCGTCGGTGTGCAGCGCCGAGTCGATCACCGGCGGCAGTTCCTGGGTGAGGAAGGTGGTCCACAGCGGCCGGCCCAGCACCGGATCGGCATTGCGCCAATCGGTGAAATAGCTGCCCCGACCGCCGATGGGCACCACCACGTTCACCTGCTTGTCGGCGAAGAAGCCGACCATGTCGGTCTGGTCGGTCCACCCGCCGTTACCGTCCCCGTCGCCGCCGCTGGACCCGTTGAGCAGGTACAGCGTCGGCGCCGGTGTCGACGTGTCGGAGGCCCGCAGGATCTTCACGGTGATGTCGGAATCCATCGCCGCCGAGTGCACGGTCAGATCGATGAACCGGTCCAGATTCGGGACCGCCTTGGTCATCCGGGTGCCGTCGTCGGCCGGCCGGGCCGAGGCGATCACCGCCGCGGCGACCGCGGGCGGGCCGGGCTGATCCGCGGCCGCGGGCACCGCCGGGACGAGCGCGGCCACGGCCAGCAGCGGTGCGAACAACCCGACGACACGTCGACCCACGAATCCACCTCCGCCAATGTGTGGCCCCCGCTAGCGGTGACGGTAGGTCGGATCGGCGGGGACCGACAAGCTCGGGCGTAGGGTACTGGACAAGAAACCACCCGCCGACGGCGGTCCTGGGGCCGATCACAACCATGAACCGCTACCGTGCGCCGGCTGGGAACCCGCTGTGCGGCGGATGTGCGGGCGCTGGGCGCGAGATCAGTGCGGCACGGTCACCGGATCGGCACAGCTGTCCGGGGCGTCGACCAGCGAGCAGTCGTCCGGGCCGCGGGTGGGCCGGTAACCGGCCGGCACACCGCCGTCTCGGATCAGCGCGGTATAGGCGGCGACCGCGTCGGTGGGCCGCCGGGCCAATGCGGCGCCGTTGCGCACATCGACGCTGTAGAGCCCGAAACGCGGTGTGTAACTACCCCATTCGTAGTTGTCGGTGAGGCTCCAGTAGTTGTAGCCGAGGACGTTCAGTCCGTTGGCGACCGCGCGCTGCACCCAGTAGATCGTGTCGCGCAGATCGTCGCCGCGGCGGTATCCGTCCGCGCGGGGCTGTTCGTCGCGGGTCGGCATCCCGTTCTCCACCACGTACAGCGGCAGCCCCGGGAAGCGGTGCGCGTAGTGCCGCAGCGCGTAGTAGATGCCCTCCGGTTGCAGCGGCAGATTCCACAGCCGGTCGAAATCCGCCGGCGACACCTGCTGGATCGACTGCGGGGTGAACCCGTAGTAGTAGTCGATCCCGACGAAATCGAGTTTCGGCGCGATGGCGTCGAGCATCGGCCCGTTGACCGCCGGCTCGGCGGTACCCGCCAGATAGGCGATATTGCTGGTGACCAGAGCGCCGAGCTGCACCGCGTGGATGTGGTCGTAGGCGCCGTTGTGCGCGGCGATCAGCCGCTGCTGCATCTCCGGTACACCGGCGGCGGTCAGACCGCCGTTGGTGACCTCGTTGAGGACGTACATGGCCGGCTCGTTCACGGTGACCCACAACGGATCACGGCGCGCGTAGCGATCGATCACCGTGCGCGCGTTGGCAAGCCACGCGTCGAGCATCCCCGCGCCGGCCCAGCCGCCGCGATCGGCCGCCCAGCCCGGATACACCCAGTGGTCGAGGGTGATCATGGGCCGGATCCCGTACCGGGACAACGTATCCAGCACCCGGTCGTAGAACGCGAAACCGGTCTCGTCCCAGCCGTCCGGATGTGGTTGCACCCGTGCCCATTCCACACTGAACCGGTACACCCGGACCCCGAGCCCGGCGGCCAGCGCGATGTCCTGCTCGTAGCGGGTGAAGAAGTCCACCGAGTCGCGATACGGCTCGTGCGCCGAACTCGCCGCGTAGCGGGCCCAATTGCTGTCCGGCGCATGGCCTTCGCACTGGAAGCCCGCGCTGGCCACGCCCCACAGGAAGCCGTTGCCCAGCGCCGGCACCTCCGCCGGGGCCGGGGCCGCCGCGGCGGGCAGGGCGGGTGCGGCCAGCGCCGCGGCGCCCCCGGCGGCGAGGACGGCGAGGGCGTGGCGGCGAGTCAGGGGCATGGCATCCTCATCGGCGAGTGCGGGACCGGCGAGCGGCAATTCTCACCCATCAACTGATCGAATGTCCAGATCGGTTCCGGCCGCGGGCTCGCGCGGGAAGTAGCGATCCAGGAAGTCGTTGCGGAACTTGCCCGCCGGGTCGTACACCCCGAGCAACTCCGCGAAATCCGCCCACCGGTCGTAGCGTTCGCGCAGCCGCTGCGGCCCGGCGGTGAACACCTTGCCCCAGTGCGGCCGCGCCGCGAACGGCGCGAGCCGCTCCTCGATCGCCGACACCACCGACACCACCGCCTCGGCATCGTCGATCCAGGTGAAATGGAATGCGGCCGAATCCCGTCCGGCCGCCGGGCTCAGCCACAGCTCGTCGGCGGCGACGGTGCGGATCTCGCCGATCTGCAGCACCGGCGCGATCCGCGCCCGGATCTCGTCGAGGGCCGCGAAGGCGTCCACCACCCGGTCCGCGGGCACGAAGAACTCCGACTGGAGTTCGCGTCCGCTGCTCGGGGTGTACTCGAGCCGGAAATGCGGCAGCCGCCGATACCACGGACCGGGCATGCCCAGCTGCCCGGTGCAGTGCCGCGCCGCCATACCCGGCACCGGATGCCGTGCCGCCGTGGCGCGGGAAGCCCCGTGCCACACCGCCTCCGGGGTCTCGTGCGGACCCTTCAGCCACACCTGATCGATCCGGTCGCCGAGCCAGCGGGTGAACAGGCTCACGCTGTACCCGGCCCCGAGGATCGCGGCCGCCGCCGCGGTGAACCGGTCGACGGGCAGATCCTCGTACACGTACTGCGCGAGCTCGAACGCCGGAACCAGATCCAGGGTCACCGCGGTCACCACCCCGAAACCGCCGAGCCCGACCACCATCCCCGCGAAATCCCGCTCCCCGCGCCGGATCTCGACCACCTCCCCGGTCGCGGTGACCAGTTCCAGCCCCGCGACCACCGTCGCCAGACTCCCGTGACCGATCCCGGACCCGTGGGTGCCCGTCGCGATCGCCCCCGCCACCGAGATGTGCGGCAGCGAACCGAGATTCGCCAGCGCGAACCCCGCCTCGTCCAACTGCCGCACGAACGCTCCGTACCGCAACCCCGCCGATACGGTCACCGTCGCGTTCGGCGCGTCGATCTCGACCCGGGCCGGCAACCCGGCCACCGACACCAGATCCCCGGTGGTATCGGCGATCCGATTGAACGAATGCCCCGTCCCCAGGGCGCGCACCCGATCACCGCCGGCCACGATCCGGCCGAGTTCGGCCACGCTGCCCGGCCGGTGGATCCGCCCGCCGAACACGACATTGCCCGCCCAGTTGGTGTGCGTCACGCCACGTTCTCCGTCGCTGTCCCGGTCTCCACCCCGGTCACGGTAACCGCCGTCCGCGGCCGCCGCGCCAGGTGGACCACATGCCGCGCCGACGCCGCGACCGCGGCGGCCAGCACCACCACGCACACCCCGTTCCAGCCGAACCCCTCGTAGGCCCGCACCCCCAGCCACGACCCCACGCTGCCGCCGAGGAACGCGCACGTCATGTACGCGGTGTTGAGCCGGCCGCGGAACTCGCCGGGCAGCGCGAAGATGCGCGCCTGATTGGCGACCTGACCGGACTGCGTCGCCACATCCAGCAGCAGCATGCCCGCGGTCACCGCGACCAGACCGGCCGTCCCCCCGAGCACCCCCAGCCACAGCACGCCCACCGCCACGAACATCGCCGCCAGCGCCAGCGACGTCACCCGATCCGGCCCGCGCCGATCCGCGACCCGCCCCGCCCACGGCGTCACGAACATACTCGCCGCCCCGACCAGCGCGATCAGACCCACGACCGCGGTCCCCAGCCCGTACCGCGGCCCGGTGACCCACAACGCCAGCGCCGTCCACGCCGCGCTGAACGCCGCGAACACCACCGCCTGATAGGCCGCCGACCGCCGCAACGCCGGTTGGCTGCCCAGCAACCGCACCGCATCACCGAGCAACGCCGGATACGACCGCCGCGACACCGACCGCGTCCCCGGCGCCACCCGCCGCACCAGCGGCGTCAGCAGCAGCGCCGCCACCGCGGCCACCGCATACGGCGCCCGCCAGCCCGCCCACTGCGCCAGCGTCCCGGAGAACGTGCGCGCCAACAGGATTCCGCCGATCAGCCCGCTGAGCAACGTGCCGGTGACCGCCCCGCGCCGCTGCGGCGCGACCAGCCCCGCCGCCATCGGGACGAGGATCTGCGGCACCACCGTCGTGAACCCGATCGCCACCGCGGCCACCAGCAGCACCGCCGGTGACGGCGCCAGCGCCGCCAGCAGCGACCCGGCCGCGGTCAGCCCCAGCAGCGCGGTCAGCAGCGGCCGATACGGTACCCGGTCACCCAGCGGGACGAACAGGAAAATACCTGCGGCATAACCGATCTGGGTGGCCGTGACCGCCAGCGCGGCCGTATGCGGCGCGATGTGCAGCCCCGTCGCCACGGCCGGGGCCAGCGCCTGCGGGAAGTACACGTTGGCGACCGCCACCCCGCAGGCCAGCGCCAGCGCGGCGACCGCGGGCCGCGACAGCGACGGCTCGCCGCCAGGGGAGAAGGAATCGGGAAGTGACATGGGAACCTCACCAAGAACCGGTTTGAATGGTTCCCCGACGGTACCAGTCAAACCGGTTCCGGCGTAGGGTGGTCGGCGTGAACCCTCCCGCTCCCCGGTTCCGCTCCGGTGCAGGCCGCCTGTGCCTGGACCTCGTCCGCACCCTCCGCCACCGCGGCACCCCCGCCGAAACCGAGGAACTCACCGACGAGGCCGCCCTCACCGCCTGGATCGCCCACTGCGCCCCCCGCACGGTGGCCACCGGCACCCAACCCGCCCCCGCCGATCACGTGGCAACCGCGCGGCAACTCCGCGAAGCGGTCCACACCCTGCTCACCTGCGCCCGCACCGGCACCCCGGCCGACTGCCCACCCGCCGCCCGCACCCTGCTCAACGACCTCGCCGCCGCGAACCCCCCAGCGCCGCAACTGGATTCACGAGGCCACCTGCACCGCACCGCCCCCGACCCGATCGCCGCCACCCTCACCCTGATCGCCCGCGACGCCCTGGACCTCGCCACCTCGAATCTGATTCCGCGCCTGCGGATCTGCGAAGGACACGACTGCCAGGCCCTGTTCCTCGACCTGTCCCGCCCCGGCACCCGCCGCTGGTGCTCGATGGGCACCTGCGGCAACCGCGCCAAGAAACAGGCCCTGCGCGACCGCGCGGCGCGCTGACGCCGCGGTCACCGGCGCGAATCCGCACTGCGCGAATACGATTCGCGCGAATACGATCGATCCGAATGTCGGTGATGCGAACCTCCGCAGCGCGGAACCGCCGTCGCACATTCGCGGGCTCGACCTGCGAATCCTCATGTTTCGCAGCCCCGGTACGTTATCCGGGCATGATCGTGATTTCCTGGGTCCGGGAACTGTGGACCGTCGCGCCGCCGCTCGGGTTCGTACTCCTGGGACTAGCCGGAATCCGGCGCGGCACAGTCGATTCCATACTGGGCTTCGAGCGGTTCGCCACGACCCGAATGATCCTGCGCGAGGCGCCGGGCGGCAGCCGGGTCGTTCACCTGTCGCGGCGCGGAACGACGGCCTCGGCGTGTGTCGTGGTGGTCGGCCCGCGACCGTGGGAGCGTCCCTGCGTTGCGGTGTCACCGCCGACGCGGGGGATTCCGGCTGCATGAGACGGCGTCGTAATGAGTTGCCCCAGGCCGTTTTCGAGCGGATCTTCCGTACTCATCGCCACGAACTGCGCCGGCACCTGCGCATCGTCCTGCGCTGGAACACGCATCTGGTCGACGAATGTCTCAGTGAGGTGTTCCTGCACGTCCTCCGCCGATACCGCGCGGACAGTACGACACTCGCGCGGATGCCCGACGAAGAGGTCATCAAGGTGCTGAAAACCACGGCGGACAACTGCGTGACCGATATGTGGCGCAAGGACACCAGGCGGCTGATGTGGGAGAACCCCTGTGACGACGCGCCGGACACCGTCGCCGCGAACGTCCCCGATCACCTCGAGCAGATGATCCGGGGCGAATTCGACGACCGGTTCGCCGCGGCGGCCGCGGAACTGCTCACCGCCGCCCAATGGCGAGTGGCGGTGATGACGTGGTGGATGGACAAGTCGGACAAGGAGATCGCGACCGCACTGGGCACGACCGTCGCCACCGTTCGGACACACCGGTATTCGGCGCTGAAGCGACTCCGGGCAGCCGCGCACTGGGACGGAATCGAACTGACCTTCCCCGACCACGAGCCCAGCCGCAGTCCGTCCGCCACCGACGGGAGAGGAGAGGTCACGGTATGACCGGACACCACGAGCCGAGAACGAGAGCGCCCCAGCCGATCACGGCCCGGCACGCGTTCGAGAAACTCGACGGGCACTTCGCCCCGCTGATGGGCGACGGTGATCCGATCGCGGACTGGGCCCGCATCCGGTCCGCCCTGCGCGCCGATGCCGCCGCGGCGGAGGAACCCGACCGGATCCTGGAATGGATGACATCGCTGCAGGACCGGGTCGGGCGGCTCAACGCCCGCCACGGTCTGCAGGTCCTCAACGGCACGATCACCGCGGTCGCCGTATTCCTGGCCTGCCTGGGCGGCTGGTGGCCGATCCTGTCGGCCGTGCTCGGCGCGCTGCCGCTCTGGGGCTGGATCGAGATGCGCCGGGATCGGTATCGACGGCGGAGCGCGGCCGAAGCGCAGCGAAGACGGGCCGCGGCCCGGGAGACCGAGCACCGCGCCGCCCTCCGGCTCGAAGCCGAACGCCGCGACGCCGCGCTGTCCGCCGTCGGCCGTGGTTCCGGCCGCCCCGCCACACCACGGACGACCGGCGAGACCGCGGCCTCGGATGTGGTGGACCTGACCGGCGCCGACGTCCGCACCGTGGACCTGTTGTGCCTCAACCTGATCGGCGCGCAACTGGCCCGTGCCCGCATGCAGGGCAGCTTCCTGCGCGCAGCGAACCTGTTCGGCGCCGACCTCACCGCCGCCGGCCTGGCCTACGCCGAACTGTCCCGGACCGAGCTCACCTCGGCGATCCTGACCGGCGCGGACCTGTCCAGTTGCCGCCTCGCCGGCACCCGCATGACCGGTGCGACCCTCACCGGCGCCAATCTCACCGGCGCCGACCTGACCAGCGCGGTACTCATGCGGGCCGACCTCTCCTACACCGATATGACCGGCGCCATCCTGGCCAGCGCCGACCTGGCCGCCGCAACGGTCACCGGCGCCATCCTCACCGGCGCCTACCTCGCCGGCGCTCACCTGCACGGCACCGATCTCGCCGGAGCCGACCTGTCGGGGGCGAATCTACGCCGCTGCTACCTGTATCGCTGCAACCTCTCCGGCGCGAACCTCACCGGCGCGAACCTCACCGGCGCCGTACTCACCCACACCGTCCTCATCGACACCGACCTCTCCCGCGCCGCACTACCCCCACTGACCGAACTGACCGAAGTCATCTGGTCCGAACACACCCACTGGGGCCGACACCGCGCCGAAGCCCTCCGGCTGTCGGCGCCACTGGGCCGAGGCCGCTACAAACTCAACCCGCCACCCGGCACACCGACCGCAATCCCCACCCCGCCCGATCCGCGCGAACCGAACGAGACCACGACCCGGAAACCGTCCTCGGCCCTGCTCGGCGGCCACCCCACCGAGGAATAGCCCGGTCACCACTGCCGCGCCGCACCGGCGGCCCCCAGAGCTACGCCTCGGTCAGGAACGCCACGATCGCGGCAGCGAGTTCGGGTGCGGCCAAGGCACTTCCGTGATCACCCGGAACCCGGACGAACCGCGCATCACCCAGTAGCGCCGCCAACTGGTCCGCATCACCACGGTCGTCCCGATCGCCGATCGCGACCAGCGCCGGGACGATGATCCGGCGCAGATCGGCTTCGGATGTCGGGACGAGCGAGTCGAGCACACTCAGCAATGTGCGCGGTGGCGTACCCGCCATCGACAGCGCCCGCACGACGCGCGCATCCGGTGAATCCGGCTCGAAAACAACGCCGCCGACGAGTGCGGTGAGCACGCGATGATTCTCCCCACCACGCTGCGGGCCGCTGACCTTCGCCAGTCCCTGCCCGGCCACGATCGCGCGGCCCGGCCGGGCGCCACGCGCCAGCATGCGCACCGCGATCCGCGCGCCGAGCGAGTAGCCCCCGAGGTCGTACTCGCCGTCGCCGAACCCCAGATGCGCGACCAGCGCCAACCCGTCATCGGCGAGAACATCCGCCGGATACCCGGTGGAATCGTCCGGCGCCGCACTCTCCCCGGACCCGCGCGAGTCCGGAACGAGCACCCGAAACCCGTGCTCGGCGATCGCCGCGACCGGCCCGTATTCGACCATGAACGACCCGACACCCCCGAACCCGGGCAGAAAGATCAGCGGCCGGCCGGCCCCGATCTCGTGCCAGGCGAGCGGCGTGCCGTCGAAGCCGGTGAATCGATGAACAACCATGGTGCATCCGATCCTACAAACCCCGGTCGGGGACGGCGTTGTCCGCCAACGGATTCGCCGTCCGACCAGTGCCTGCTACTGCGGTGCGCGGAAGCCGCCGATCTTCTCCTCGAGCAGTTCGGCCAGCCGCAGCGGGGTGCGGTCCTCGAACATCGGGCCGATCAGCTGCACTCCCACCGGAAGGCCCTCAGGGGAGCGGCCCGCCGGGACGGCGGTCGCGGGCAGGCCGGGCATGGTGGCCACACCGGCCCAGACGAGCTGGTCGAAGAACGGGTACTCGGCGCCGTCGATGTCGATCCGGCGGGCCAGCAGGTCGGGGTCGTGGTCGTGCGGGAACGCGACAGTGGGCGTGATCGGGCACACCACGGCGTCGAATTCGGCGAACAGCTGCCGCCAGCCGTGGCGGTGGAGTTCGCGACGGTGGCTCGCCTCGATCCAGTCGCGGTGGCTGGACACCATGCCGCGCAACCGTGCCGCATCCAGACTCCGGTCGTCCGCGCTCAGGCCGGCGGCGCGCGTTCGCAGTTGCTCGTAGGTTGCGACGGGAAAGCGCGCGACGGAGCCCGAGAACAGCAGATGCGTGTAGAGCCGCGCGGCTTCGGCCGGATCGGGCAGCAGCGGGCTCTGCCGCGCGACGCGGGCACCGCCGTCGACCAGTGCGTCGGCCACCCGGTTCACCGCGGCCCGCACCGCGGACCCGGTCGGCAGCAGCGGATGCTCGTCGAGGACCAGGACACGGAAGTCGGCGAGCCGGTCGTGGCGTGCGGGCGGCAGCGTAACCTGGTGCGCCACAACGGATGTCAGGGGATCCGGTCCGGCCATCACGTCGAGCAGCAACGTCAGGTCAGCGGCGGTGCGCGCCATCGGACCGACGACGGCGAGGTCGAGGTCGGTCGGCAAGGCCGGGCCGGGTGGCGCGACCATGCCCCGAGGAGCCGCCAGACCGAGGGTCGGCTTGTGTCCGTAGACGCCGCAGAAATGTGCCGGGGTGCGCAGCGAACCGGCGATGTCGGAACCGATGGACAGCGCGCCGAATCCGGCGGCGAGGGCCGCCGCCGATCCGCCGGAGGACCCGCCCGGCGTGCGAGCGTGATCCCACGGATTGTTGGTGGTGCCGTAGATCTCGTTGAAGCTCTGCATATCCTGCAGCCCCAGCGGCACATTGGTCTTACCCAGGATCACCGCACCGGCCGCCTGAAGCCGTGACACCTGCACCGCGTCCTCGGCCGGGACGAAGTCGCGATACTGCGGCATACCCCAGGTCGTGGGTAGCCCGGCGATATCGTAGGACTCCTTGACCGTCACCGGAATTCCGAGCAACGGGCGATCCTCGCCCCGAGCGCGCACCTGATCGGCCCGCCGCGCGGCGACCCGCGCACGATCGAAATCCGGCACACAGATCGCGTTGATCACCGTGTCGTCGCGCTCGATCCGGGCGATCGCCTCCTCGGTCAGTTGCACCGAGGTCACCTCACCGGCACGCAATGCGGCCACAAGCTTGTCGGCCGAAACAAAACTCCACTCCATGAATCGGACCCTACCGGCGTACCGCACATGCCGAATCCTCGCACAAGGCGGCCATATTCACCGCGAGAAATCAAGATAGACGGGATCGATCGCAAAATCACGGGAATTACATACCATAACACCTGGTCACAGTGTCTGTCATGGGTTGAATACCTCGGCGGAGGCCATGAATTGCCGATCAGCGCAACGGGACGGATATCTCAATATCCTTCGACTCCGAGTGCTGCACCGAAACGCAATTCACCCGATAAAGCACTCACAACCCCAATTTGGTGACGGCATTGTCCTCCAGGGGATTCGCCGTCCGGATGTACCCGTGCACCGTGCGCGGATTGGACCACCGCCCCTGCCGCATGATCTCCCGGTCGCTGGCCCCACCCAACGCTGCCTGCGTGGCGAACCCCGCGCGCAGCGAATGGCCCGAGAACAACGCCGGATCGAGCCCGGCGCGCGCCGCGTACCGCTTCACCAGTTCCGCGACCGCCCGTCCCGACATCGCCGTCGCGCCGATCCCGCCGTGCCGCGAAATCGCCGGGAACAAGGGCAGTTCCGGATCGGCGAGGCTGGTCCCGGTGAACCCGTGACAGCGATGGATCGCCGGATCCCCTTGCGCCGCAAGCCCGTCCGACCACATGCGCACCCCGCGATCACTGTCGCCGGCGTGAATCTCGCGCAACCGCAGCCAATCCGCGAACGCGCAGACCGGGCACGTGTGCGGCCGCTGCCCGCGCGGCAACGCCACCCGCTGCGCCGCTGCGCCGGTCGGATCGGTCTTGGTGACCGGCAACTGGATCAACAGGATCGGCTCACCGCTGGCATGATCGAGATCCACCCGCGCGTCCCCGATCCGCAGCCCCGCCAGCTCACTGCGCCGCAACGCACCCGCGAACCCCACCAGCAACACCAGCGCATCACGCCGCCGCGCCGGTTCGGTCGGCCACCCCGCCGCCGGCAGCCCGGCGAGCAACTGCTCGAGCGTATGCAGCAGCACCGGCCGCTTCCGCGCCGGCTGGGTCCGCCGCGTCCGCCGGATACCGCGCAACGTCAACCGCACCACATCCGACCGCGTCGGCGACGGCAACCCGTTGGCCGCGTGCACCGCCGCGATCGCCGCACTCTTGCGCTCCAGCGTCGCCGCCCCGAACGCCCACGCTCCCGACTCCCGGCGCGCATCCGCCGCCGCCGCGAGATACACCGCGACATCCAGCGCGTCCGCGGGCAACGCCTGCCGCCCCTCCGCGGCGCACCACGCCGACCACCCGATCCAATCGGAACGGTAGGCGCGCACCGTGTTCGGCGACTGCGACGCCTCCAGATACCGCCGCAGCGCTCCCGCCTGCTCGTCGTCGAACCGCTCCCGCACCAGCCGCAACGCCACCGCGTCCACCAGGACACTGCGCACCCCGCGCCGCAATTCGGCCCGCACGGTCTCCGGCACGGCAACCACACCGGCCGGGGCATCCGGCGGCACCCGAGATTCGATCGTCATCCCCTCCACCTTCTCACCCCGGCCAGCACAAACCGCCCAGCGCCGTGCCGTGAATGCGGCCGCCGTCGCGGGAAGCCGGCGGTCAGCGACCGGACAGTGACACCGAACCGGTTATGCCGCAATCGATCTCACTGCGATCCAGCCACCGCCGATACCACTGCGCGAAACCCATCCGGTTTCCGTCGTCGTCGACCAGCGGCACGAATCCGCCGTAATCGGCGGAATTGTCGGCCCACATCTGCCCCCGCGACTCCCCACTGACGACCAGGGCCTCCCGCAGGGCACAACCGAGATGACACAGGTAGAGCAGCCCGACCGAATGCCGCCGCCCGTAGACGATCTCGTCACGCTGTTCCCAGTACTCGTCCACCGCGGCCTCGAAGGCCGCACCCGACTCGAAGGCCGCCTCCACGGGTGCGTCGGGCAGTCCGTCCGCGGGATTGAACTCCGCGGCATACGGAAACGGTTGCGCCAGCGCGTCGAGCTGGGTCAGGCCCGCCCCGTCACCGTCCCACCGCCACCGCCCGTCCACCCGCACCACCGGGAACAACCCGTACGCCGGCCCGGCCCCGCCCCGTCCGACTGCCGGCAGGAACGCTCGATACTCCTCCGGCAGAACCACTCCCAGTCGACCCTCGACCGCACCCGGTTCGGCTGTGCTCAGCGGTGGCTCGAGGCGCCATCCGTGTCCGGCGGCACCGAAGACCTTGTTCGCGTCCGGAACCGCGGCCAGGCGCGCGAGCCGCCCGGGAACATCCGACCAGTCATGCGTCACGACCGGCGCGGCACCCGCCGCGAGATCGCCACGCCCACAAGGCAGATCGTGCCACCGGCGAACACCACGGCGGTGGGGGCCTCGCCGAGCAGCAGCCACGACATCAGCGTCGAGATCGCCGGAACCGCATACGTGCTCGCGGCCAGGCGACCGGCGTCGGTGCGGCGCAACGCGAACGACCACAGGGTGAAACCCAGTGCGGTGGGCACCAATCCGAGATAGACGGCGTCGGCGATCGTACGCGCGGGTGCGGCGGCCAGTTCGGTGACCAACTGCGGGGCCCACGGCAGCAGCACCACCGTGCCGATCGCGCACCCCAGCCAGATCGCGGTCAGCGGATCCACATGGCGCAATGCGGGTTTCTGCACCAGCACACCCACGGCATAGAGGACCGCCGCCAGCAGGCACAACAGCACACCCAGACCGTCGCGATGCCCACCACCGGAACCGAACGCGATCAACGCGACCCCGGCCAGCGAGACCACCGCACCCAGCAGCAACCAGCGGGTCAGCCGCTCCCCGAACAGCGCCGGCGCGGCGACGGCTACCAGCAGCGGCGCCAGGTTCACCAGCAGCGCGGCGGTCCCCGCATCCACATGCCGCTCACCGGTGTTGAGCGCGACGGTGTACGCGGCCAGCCACAGCACCGCATACGCGACGACCAGCAACCACGGCCGCCCCGACCGCGGCAGCCGGGCCACCACCCCACCGCGGGCCAGCACCGGCACCGACAACGCCACGGCCGCCACCGCCAGCCGCAGCAACGCCATCGGCGCCGGCGACAACGCCGGACCGGCATCGCGGATCGCGACGAACGCCGACGACCAGAGCACCACGGTCACCAGCGCGGCCACCGCGCTGGGCACATCGATACCGGTACGCGGTGGCGCGATCGTGGATTCGGTGCTCACGCCGGTGATCCTCGCGGCGGAACCCTCGTCGGCACAAGCGATTATCGGACGCGGCGCCGGAGCGGAGTCTGTGATCATCTCGCCATCGTCACCGCCGCCATCGGACAGCACAAGCGAACGATCCGGCACAACTGTTCAGTGCCACTGTACGATTCGAGAATGCTCGACATCACGCGGCTGCGCCTGCTGCGCACGATCGTCGCGACCGGCTCGCTCCGCGCCAGCGCCGCCGCCCTCGGCTACACCCCGTCGGCAGCCAGCCAGCAACTCGCGGCCCTGCAACGGCAGACCGGCCTGCGACTGGTCGAACGATCCGGACGCGGCCTGCTACCGACCACCGCCGGGCGAGCCCTCGCCGCCGAATCCGACCGCCTGTTCGCGGAACTGACCCGGCTGGACACCATGGTCGGCGACCTGCGGGCCGGCCGGGCGGGCAGCCTGTCGATCGGCTACTTCGGCTCCGTCAGCGCGGCCTGGCTACCACCGGTGGTCGAGGCGCTGCGCAGCGAATTCCCGGACCTGCGACTGGAACTGCGCATGGCCGAATACGCCGAAGGCCAACGCGATATCGAGATCTTCGTGGAGGACCCGCAGTCCCCGCCCCCACCCGGCGTCCGGGTACACCACCTCGCCGCCGACCCCTACGTCGTCGGCCTGCACCGCGACGACCCGATGGCCGCCGAACCCCACGTGCGCCTCGCCGACCTCGCCGACCGCCCCTGGATCGACAACGAGCACACCGACGGCCCGTGCCGCCGCGTCCTGCTCGACGCCTGCGCGCGGGCGGGCATCACCCCCGCCTTCCAGGTCCAGGCCCCGGACTATCCCACCGCGATCGCGTTGGTGGCCACCGGAATCGGCATCACCGTGATGCCCCGGCTGGCCGCTGTCGACCTGCCCCCACAGGTCCTGGCCCGCCCGCTGATCGACCCGACCCCGGTCCGCCGCATCGCCCTCGCCATCCGCGAGGACCGCACCGCACACCCCGCCGCCCGCCGCGCCGTCGACCTGTTCACCACCGTCGCGCAGCAGACCTGATCGCTGTTCCGCGCAGCGGACCGATCACCACCGGGCACAAAGCAGACCCGATCACCACCACCTGCGCAGTAGGCCGATCACCACCACCCCCACCGCGGACCCGATCACGGTTGCGGCGCAAGGCTTCCCGTGATCGCGGTGACGAGTTCGTCGGCCAGCTCACCGGATACCGGCCGATCGGTGGCCAGCAGCCGATACCAGATGGTGCCGAACACGATGTCCGCCACGGTCTCCGGGCTCAGCCCCGGCGGCGTCTCGCCGCGCGCGCCGGCGCGTTCGACGATGACCAGCAGCGCGTCGCGCCGCCGCTGCAGGAATTCGCCACGCCACCGCAGCCCGAACTCGTTGTCCACCTGGGCATGTGCCATCAGTGCCCGCAACGCCGCCACCACGGTCTCGTTGCCGCCCAGCGCGAAACTGTCCGCCAGGAACTTCCGCAGATCGGCGGAATAACCGCCCTCGTCCGGAATCGGCACGTACAGATCGGCTTTGGTCGCCAGCGCATCGAGCAGCACATCGGCCTTCGACGGCCACCACCGGTAGATGGTCTGCTTGCCGACGCCGGAGCGGGCCGCGATGCCCTCGATCGTCAACCCGGCGTACCCGCGTTCGGCGGTGAGTTCGAATGCGGCGCCGAGGATCGCCATCCGGCTGTCCTCGCTGCGTTTGCGCCCGGGGCGGGCGGTGGGCTTGTCGTTCATCGGTACCGATGTTAGCGTGAATCGAACCGAGACGTACCGGTTCGAAATACCTCGGAAGGGAAAGACCTGATGAATGCCCCTGTAGCCCTCGTCGTCGGCGGCACCTCCGGCATCGGCCTGGCCACCGCCCGGCTGTTGCGGGAGCGCGGCGCGACCGTCCACATCGCCGCCCGCGGCGAGGAGCGCCTGGCCGCGGCCGCCGATAGCGACCCGGCCCTGATCGGTCACCGGGCCGACGGCGCCGACCGCGCCGCGATGGCGACCGTGGCCGCGGCGATCGGCAGTATCGACTGGCTGGTGGTCACGCTCGCCGGCAGCGAGGGCGTCGGCCCGATCGCCGACCTCGACCACTCGGTGCTGCGCCGCGCCTTCGACGCCAAGTTCTGGGGCCACCTCGCCACCGTGCAGGCGGTCCTGCCGCAGCTGGCCCCCACCGGCTCGATCACGCTGATCGGCGCCGTCACCGCCCGCGCGGGCATGCCCGGCACCGCCGGGATCGCCGCCGTCAACGGCGCGGTGGAGGCCCTGGTGAAACCGCTCGCCGCCGAACTGGCCCCGATCCGCGTCAACGCCGTCTCGCCCGGATTCGTCGACACCCCGTGGTGGAGCGCGCTTCCCGAGCAAGCCCGCCGCGACTACTTCACCCAGGCCGCGCAGCGGCTACCGGCGCGGCACATCGCCACCGCCGAGGACATCGCCGACATCACCGTCGCCGTCGCGACCAACCGCACCATCACCGGCACGGTCGTCGAGGCGGACGGGGGCGCCAGGCTGGTGTCGATGGCCTGAATCGAATTGCGTCACAACGCGATCCGCGAACGTCAGCAGTGGGATTGCAGATGGATGGTCTCCAGCTGTTCGAACACCTCGGAGACACCGTGCGGCCCCAGCTTGCCGACGTTGTAGGTGGCGTCGATGTGCCACGGATACTGACGGCGCTTGTCGGGCAGATTCTGGACGAAGCGCCCGATGTCGTCGACCCCCGGTTCCTGGGCGATGATGTTGCCGAGGTATTTCCCACCGGCGCCGATCAATTGGGCGTGCATCAGCCAGGCGTCGTTGTTGCTGCCGCTGGTGACCAGGCCGTCGAAATGCGCGGTACCGTCGGCGACCACCACCCAGGTCGCGCCGCGGAACATCGTGCAGTCGCCGGCGTGCATGTCGACGTTCCAGAGGTACTGCTTGCTCGGCGTGTCGTCGGCCTGCGCGGAGGCGGCCACGCCGGTGACCGCGGCCGCGGCCAGCACCGCGGCGGTTACGGATCGGGACAGGATACGGAGAAGGGAAACGGCCACGACGGCCTCCTGAAGTGCGGATCGAGGATCGGCATCCAGTATCGGACACGGGCTCGGCGAGCACCCGCGTACCGCACTACCCGAACGTGACCCACCCTCGCCGGAACAGCTCAGCCGGCCCGCGCGATCCTCGTCAATTCGACTGTGGCCGAGCGCAGTTCACCGGGTGAGGTGAGCGCAGCGGCATATCCGACGCGGGTCGCGGCGGGCCCGCGCGGCGTCTCGACGCGCAGATCCAGACCGTACCGGTCGGCGCGATCACACACGGCCGCAGTGGCATCCGGATAGCCGCCGAGGACCCGCGCCATGTCCAGCAGCGCATCGGCATGGTCGTCGTTGAGATGCGCGACGGCCCGCCCGGCGCCGGGTGTGATCGGATCCGGTGCGGCAGCGGCATAGTCCTCGGCGGTCACCGAATCCATCCGCCCGTAACCACCGACCCAGCGCACCCGCTCCACGCGCAGCACCCACAGCGTGAAATCGGTGAAGTCCACATAGATCGACGCGGCCGGGACCGCCGCCAGATGGGCCTGCCGGGCCGCGGCCACCTCCTCGCCCTGCGGTCGTTCCGCGATCCCGGCGAGCGTCACCCGCGCCGCGGCCAGCGGATCGGCCGGCATGTCCGGGGCCACGATCGCCAGGCTCGCCCGCGCGTCGACCTCCAGGTTGCGCCCGTGCTCGGCCATCCGCGACAGGCACAGCACCGGCTGCCCGTCGAGCAGGCCGAAGGTCACGAACGAGGCCCAGGGATCGCCGCCCTCGCCGGTGAGGGTCGCCAACGTGGCCGTATTCGTCGCCGCCGCAACGGTTCTCGCCTCCTCTGCGGGCGAGGGCCGCGCGGCGTCGGCGACGGAGGTCAGCGGGGTCGCGGGGGAGCGGGACGGCCTGCCGTGGTCGGATGACATGCCCTCCAGGCTATGGCAGCCCGGCGCGTCAGGCGATTCCGCCGTTGGCGTACAGGACCTGACCGTTGGTCCAGCGGCCGCCGGGCCCCGCCAGGAATGCCACGGTCTCGGCGATGTCCTCCGGTGTGCCCAGCCGCCCGAGCGGGGCCGCCGCGGCGATCCGATCGATCACCTCCGCACTCTTACCCTCGAGGAACAGCGGTGTGGCGGTCGGGCCCGGCGCGACCGCGTTCACCGTGACGTCCCGGCCGCGCAACTCGCGCGCGAGGATCAGCGTCATGGCCTCCACCGCGCCCTTCGACGCCGCATAGGCGGCATACGTCGGCTGCTGCAACCGGGTGACCGAGGTGGAGAAGTTGATCAGCGCACCCCCGGACCGCACCCGGCGCGCGGCCAGCTGCGACACCACGAAGGTGCCACGCACGTTCACCCGCAGTGTGCGGTCGAAATCGTCGAGATCCATCTCGGCCAGCGGCGCCAGCAGCATGATCCCGGCCGTGTTCACCACCACGTCGACCCCGCCGAACTCCCGCTCGGCCACCTCGAACAGGGCCGCCATCGCGGCGGGGTCGGCGACATCGCCACCGGCCGCCACCGCCTGCCCGCCCGCGGCCGTGATCTCCGCGACCACCTGCTCGGCCCGCGCGGCGCTACCCGAGTAGTGCACCACCACAGCCGTTCCCGCGGCCGCCAGCCGCCGGGCCGCCGCACCCCCGATACCGCCCGATCCGCCGGTCACGATCGCCACGCGGTCCACCGTGCTCATGATCTCTCCCGTCCCGAGAATATGTGTACGATCCGTACACTAATACGATATGGACGGTTCGTCTATATGATTCGGGAGGCGCCCGCCACGACGACGGGCCCGCAGCGGTCACGGAGTATGCGCATGAACGAGAGCACCCCCCGGCTCGAACCCGGTCGCGGCCGCCGCCGCGCCGCAGAGGTGCGCCGCGCGACCCTCACCGCCGCGGCGGACCTGCTGTTCGCGGAGGGCATCCGGCACGTCACCTTCGAGAAGGTCGCCACCCGCGCCGGCGTCAGCAAGATGACGCTCTACAAATGGTGGCCCTCGCCCGGCAGCCTCGCCTTCGAGGCGTATTTCGACGCCCTCGAACCGGTCCTGGCCTTCCCCGACACCGGCGACATCCGCGCCGACCTGACCGCTCAGTTGCACGCCTTCGTGGGCCTGCTGCGCGAGCGCGGCACGGCGATCGCGGAGATCATCGGCGCCGCGCAGAGCGATCCGGAACTGGCCGGGGCGCTGGCGGACCGGTACGTCCGGCCGCGGCGGCGACTGGCCGTCGACCGCCTGTCGCGCGCGCAGCGAGCGGGCCTGATCCGCGCCGGAACCGATCCGGAGACGATCGTCGACCAGCTGTGGGGGGCCTGCTACCACCGCCTGCTGATGCCGGCCCAGCCGTTGACCACCGACTTCGCGGATCGCTTGCTGGACAACCTGTTCGGCGGGATCGCGGCGCCGGGCCACGACCCCGCCGGAGGCTGATCAGCCCTCGCGCGTCCAGGCGAGCGTGATCCGGGATTCGTGGATACGCCAGCCCGCCGGCGTGCGGACGGTGGTGACCGCCAGCCGCAGACTGCTCACCTGATGCGGCGGCGCACCGTCGCGGAAGTACTGCACGAACGAATCGGCCGACGCGGTGGCCCGATCCCCGGCCACCTCCACCAGCGCGGCGACGGTCGTGTGCCGGGTGTGTTCGCCCTCGGCCACCTCGGTCCCCCGGATGAATTCGGTGACCTTGTCCAGCCCGTGCACCTGGATGCGCGGCGAGTGGACCGTCACATCCTCGGCGTAGACGGTGCCGATGTCGTCCCAGCGGCGCTCGTCGAGCAGGCGGTCGAGGCGGGTGAACAGCTCGGCGATGTCGAGACGGTCGGAAATCGCGGTGTCGGTGGACATATCGTCCTCTTTCGTTGGCGTTACCAATGTTGGCGCTACCAACCATATGTCAACTCGTTGGCGCTGCCAACTATGTATGGTGAGCGGGTGGAGAAGATTCCCGCGCGCCTGACCGTGAAGCCGACCTGGCTGCTCACCCAGCTGGCCGTACACGCCCATCGGCTGTCGACCGAGGCCTTCGGCGCGCTCGGCGCCCGCGGATACCACTATCGAATCCTGGCCGCGCTGCAGGAATTCGGGCCCGCCAGTCAGGCCGACCTCGGCCGGCACTGCAACATGGATCGCAGCGACGTCGTCGCGGCCGTCAACGAACTGGCCGAACCGGGTTTCGTCGACCGCACCCCGGATCCGGCCGATCGCCGCCGCAACATCGTCTCCCTGACCGAACTCGGCGGCCGGCAACTCCAGCGCATCGAGCGCAAGCTGGACCGGGTTCAGGACGAGATGCTCGCACCGCTGGCCACCGGCGACCGCGAGGTCCTGATCGGCCTGCTCACCCGTCTGCTCGCGCATCACCGGGCGGGCTGACCGGAGCGCCGGGCCCGTGCGCGCCGAAACCGATCACCAGCGCCGTGACGATCTCGCGCAGCTCGCGCTCGAACCGGTCCGGGCCGAGCCGATTGCCCAGCTCCGCGCTGGCCGTCGCCACGATCTCGTTGGGATTGGCGAAGGGCCACAGCCCGGCCACCGTGGCGACCAGCGCCCGCGCCACGGCGATACCGGCGGCCTCCGGCAGCGGCGCGGCGACGCCGAGCAGTTCGGCGAGCCGGGTGTTGTAACCGTAGGCGCGCCGCTTGAACGCACGCGCGGTGTCCAGCGAGACATTGGCCTCCAGCTCACCGGACATGGCGGCGAACAGGTCGCAGAGCACCGGCCGCGCGGTCAGCGTCGCGGCCAGCAGGCCGGCCAGCCATCGCGCGCGATCCGCGCCGCCGCCCGCCTCGATCCGCGCCGCGACCTCGTCCAGCCAGCCCGCCCAGTCCTCGATCAGCAGTTCCAGCAGGACCGCCTCCCGGCTGTCGAAATAGCGCAGCACATGGGATTTGGCGACCCCCGCACCCTCGGCGAGATCGCGCAGCGTGACCGCGCGCACCGAGCGGCCCGGCAGCGCCGCGCGCGCCGCGGCCAGGATCGCCGCGCGCCGGGCCTCGACCTGTTCCGGACGGCGTGCGCGCTGGAAGGACACCGTTTCCGACACCCCGCCACTTTAACAGAACGCCGGTCCGTTGATAACGGAACGAAGGTCCGTTAATATGGCGACGGGCCCCGATCCGGGCACTCCATCGAACAGAGGACCGATATGCAGGCAGTACTGGCAGAAACCGCGGCACTGATCACCGGCGCCGGCACCGGCATCGGCGCGGCCGTCGCGCGCGAACTCGCGGCCGCGGGGGCGGCGGTCGTCCTCGTCGGCCGCCGCAGCGGCCCGCTGGACGAGATCGCCGCCCAGATCCGCGACAGCGGCGGCGTCGCCGAGGCCTTCGCCGCCGACATCACCGACCGCGCGCAGGCCACCCGCGCGGTCGAGCACGCCATCGCCGCCTTCGGCCGGCTCGACATCGTCGTCAACAACGCCGGCGCCATGCTCGTCGGCCCGGTCGCCGACGCCCCCGAGGGCGAATGGGAACGCATGATCGACGTGAATCTCAAAGGGGCCCTGTACATCACGCAGGCCGCGATCCCGCACCTGGTGAAATCCGCCGCCGCCGAGCCGCGCCGCGTCGCCGATGTCGTCGTCGTCAGCTCCACCGCGGGCCGGGTCGTACGCCCCGGCAACGCCGTCTACAACCTCACCAAATTCGGCATCAACGCGTTCAGCGAGGCGCTGCGCCAGGAACTGCAACCGCAGCGGGTCCGCGTCGGCGTCGTCGAACCCGGCGCCGTCGCCACCGACCTGGCCTCGCACACCCGCGCCGAACTCCGCGAGAGCGTGGAGGCCCAGGTCGGCGCCATCGAACGACTCGAACCGGCGGATATCGCCGAGGCGGTCGCCTACATGGTCGGCCGGCCCCGGCGGGTCGCGGTCAACGAGATGCTGGTCCGCGCCGGCGACCAGACCTGGTGACCCGGTTCAGCCCCAATCCCGGAAATCCGCCTTCCGGATCACCGTATGACAGCCCTTCACCCGGTCCACCACCTGCGAGATCCGCACGTCCGCGGCCGCGCTGAGATACGCGTACCCCAGCTCGGCCGGGACGTCGTAGCGGTGGGCGAGCAGGTCGAGCGCGGCGCGCACGCTCTCCCGGCAGGCCTCGTCGAGATCCGCGTCCAGGCCGATGGCGATCAGCAGGTCCCGGGTCTCCGCATAGGGCCGGCCCCCGGCGACCCGGGCCGCACCGGGCACCACCTCCACCCGCAGCGTCGCGCGCAGCGGCGCCTCGAATGCGGTCAGCGCCACCTCCCCGTCACCCTGCGCGTAATGCGGATCACCCACGTACAGCAGCGCCTCGTCGACCTGCACCGGCAGATACAGGGTCGAACCGGCGGTCAGGCAGGTGATGTCCAGATTCCCGCCGTGCGGTCCGGGCGGAATCGAATTCGCCCGCACCGCACCGGATGTCGCGACGCCGATGATGCCCAGGAACGGCCGCAACGGAAACCGGATGGCCCGCCCGGCATCCCGATACGCCGACTCGTCCTGCCGCAACGGCATCGTCGCCGTATCGCCGGCCGCCCGGCAGAACACGCTGTGCACCGGCCCGGCCGGGAAACTGTCGGGCAGCGCGCCCCGGCCGTGGCGCGACGACACGATCCCGTAATCGGCGCGCCGGGTGAGATCCACGACCGTGACCGCGAGCAGATCCCCGGCCGCCGCGCCGCGCACCGCGATCGGCCCGGTCACCACGTGCGGCCCGGCCGCCGCCGACCGCGGCAGCGCCGCGGCGATCTCCACCGCGTCGGCGAGCACCGCATCGGCCGGAACTCCGAAGCGCGCGAAGAACTCCCGGGGGTCACGCCCCTGATCGGGCAGGATGCCCTCGTGACTCACGGTGTCCACGGTGATCGTCTCGCCCGCCGCGATCCGGGCCACCGCGGTGTCCGCCGCACACGGCAGCTCACCCCAGTACACCGTGCCCGGTGTCGAGGCCAGATGATGCGCGCCCAGCACGCTGCCGGCCCGGCTCACCGCGGACCGCCGAGGGCGGGAAAGGCGAAGGCGCGCACCTCGATCAGCGCCTCGGCCAGCTGCGCGGCCGCCGAATCCAGGAGCAGCCTGCCGATCTCGGCGCTGGCCGCGGTCGGATCGCCGACGGTGCCCGACCGGGAGATGTCGTCGGTGAGCCACGCGGTCGGCAGCACCCCCTCCAGCGTCAGGTGCCGGTAGCCCGCGAAGGCCGCCGCGGCCTGCTGCCCGTCGGGAAAACCACGCTCCTGATGCACCAGTTCCGGTGCGATCGCCAGCATCACCGAGGTCTCACCGAAACCACCGTGGATGTCGAAACCGTCGGCCGCCGGATCCACCTCCGGCGGCGGCGGGAACCGCATCGGCATCACCGGGAACACCTCCATCCCGGTCCGGTACCGGATGTCGCGCGCCACCACCTCCAGCAACCCCGGCTGCCCGCCGTGCCCGTTGACGAACACCAGCTTGCGAAAACCGCTGGCCGCCAGCGAATCACCGAGATCGATGCACACCGCCATCAGCGTCGCCGCCGACATCGCGATCGTGCCCGCCCGGCCCAGGTGCTCGGTCGACTTCCCGTAGTGCAGCGTCGGCAGCACCCAGACGTTCGCGTCGTCCGGCAGCGATTCGACTGCGGCACAAGCGATCGCCTCCGCGTGCAGCGCATCGGTGATCAGCGGCAGATGCGGCCCGTGCTGCTCCACCGCGCCGATCGGCTGCACGACCACCGCATCCTGTTTGCCGATCGCCGCCACCTCCGTCGTGGTGAGATGCGCCAGCCGAAATATCCGCGCCATGCGGGACTCCTTCCTATTCCTCGTCGGCCAGCGCCGATTCGTGCCACCGCGACAGCAGCAGCCGCTCCAGCAGGACCACCACCGCGAACAGCACCAGCGATACGACACTGGCCATCACCACCGCCACGAACAGCTGCGGGGTGCGCAACTGCACCGCGCTCTGCGTGATGATGTACCCCAGCCCGCCCTGACCGCCGCCGACACCGGCGACGAATTCGCCGACGATCGCGCCGATCACCGACGACCCCGCCGCGATCCGCATCCCGGTCAGGATCGACGGCGAGGCGCCGGGCAGCCGCAGCGAGAACAGCGTCACCCGCGGCGGCGCCCCCGCCATCGCATACAGCTGCACCAGATTCCGGTCGATCGACTTCAGCCCGTGCAGGGTGTTCGCCGCCACCGGGAACAGCGCGATCATCGCACCCACCAGCATGTTGGTGGTCTGCCCGGCGCCGATCCACACCACGAACAGCGGCGCGATCGCGACGATCGGAATCGTCTGCAACACAATGAGATACGGATAGAAACCGCGCTCGGTGAGCCGCCAGCGCGCCATCACCAGCGCCACCGCCACACCCGCGACGGTGGCCAGCAGGAACGCCAGATAGGACTCCCGCACCGTCACCCAGGTGGGCTGCCAGATCGAGCGGCGTTCGTCCCACAGGGTGTCCAGCAGCGTCCGCGGCGACGGCAACATGTAGGGCGGGATGTCGAACACCCCGATGATCAACTGCCACAGCGCGATTCCGAGCACGAACGCGCCCAGCGGCGGCAGCAGCCGCCGGACCCGGCCGGTGCGCGGGACACCGGCCCGGCCCCGCGGCGCGGAACCCGCGACCGCGTGGAAGATGTTGTCGATGACCGTCATTCGCGGAAACTCCCGAGCGTGACCGAGATCTGCTGCTGCAACGCGCGCAACGCGGCTTCGTCGCGCACCACCGCCGGATCGGCCGACGGCGGACCGGGCGAGTCGATCACCTCGACGATATGACCCGGCCCGGTGTCCATGATGGCGATCCGATGCCCCAGCGTGCAGGCCTCGTAGATGGAGTGCGTGATGAACAGGACGCTGAACCGCTTGTCGCGCCACAATCGCAGCAGTTCGGCGCCCATCTTCTCCCGGGTGAACTCGTCCAGTGCCGCGAACGGCTCGTCCATGAGCAGCAGCTCCGGTTCGCTGGTTACCGAACGCGCCAGCGACGCACGCATTTTCATGCCGCCGGACAGTTCCCGCGGATACGCGCCCCGGAAGTCGTCGAGCCCGACCATCCGGATCGCCGCCGCCGCCCGCGCCCGCCGTTCGGCGCGCGGGACGTGCTGCAGTTTCGCGACCAGTTCCACATTCGCCTGCACGGTGCGCCAGGCCAGCAGGGTGGGGTCCTGGAACACGTAGGACAGCCGGTCGGTGTCGCGGGTCATGGTCCCCGACGTCGGCTCCGTCAGGCCCGCCGCCATCCGCAGCAGCGTGGTCTTCCCGCAGCCCGACGGCCCCACCAGCACGGTGATCTCGCCACGGGCCACCTCCAGATCGATCGGCGCCAGGGCCCGGAAACCGTTGCCGTACACCTTGTCCGCGCCCGCGAACCGCACCAGGGTCGCGGTGCGCGGCTGCTCCGATGTGCGCGTCATGACGGCTCAGTACGATCCGGTCGGCGCGGCCGGCAGCGCCGGCGCCGCCACGGTCGGCAGCAGGCTCGCGTCGTACAGATCCGCCGTGGCCGGGGCCTTGCCGGTGAGCTGACCGAGCTTCTGCAACTGATCGATCAGCGTGGTCCAGCGCTGCTCGGTCATCGCGCCGAGTTGCTTCGCGCCGTCACCGGCGATCACGTACGGCCGCTGCTTGTCCCACGCGTACCAGACCGACGCGGCGGTCTGCTCGCTGTTCGCGGCGAGGATCGCCTTGTTGGCATCGGTGGCCACCGCGACGTCACCGAGATAGTCGTGCCAGCCGGAAAGGCTGGCCTGCAGGAACTTCCGCAGTTCGTCCTTGTGCGCATCGAAATAACTCTTCGAGGTGAACAACACGTCGTTATAGGGATTGAAACCCGAGGTCGAATACGGCGTGAAATTCACCGGCACGCCGGACTGCTCGGCCTGCCGCACCTCGTTGGTGGGCCAGCCCTGTTGCAGCAGTTTCGGATCCTTCAGGAAATTCGCGATCGAACCCTGATACTGCATCGTCTGCATCGGGACGCCGAGCTGCTTGTCCAGCCACACCGGGTACAGCGCGCCGGCCTGGCTGACCAGCGTCCGGCCCTTCATCTGGTCGAAGGTGGTGATGTTCTGATCGCTGTGCGACAGGATGCCGACCGGATTGTCCTGGTACAGCGCCGCCACCGCGATGATCGGAATGCCCTGCTGCTGCGCCTGGACGATGCCCGCGGCGTCGGTGTGCCCGATCTGGGCTCGCCCCGCGGCCACCAGCTGGGTCGCCGACACCTGCGGCCCGCCCGGCTGCAACGTGACGTCCAGACCGGCGTTGCGGTACAGGCCCTCGGCCTGCGCGGCGAAGTATCCGCCGCCCTCCGGATCCGCGTACCAGGGGAGTACCACGGTCATTTTCCCGGAATTCGAGGCCGAATTCGAGGAATTGTCACTGCATGCCGTCGCCGACAATGCCACGACCGCCGTGACGACCGCGATCGCGGCGCGTATCAGCCGCCGGCGGGAACCTGAAGAATGCATGGTCGAGCCTTCTCTGAAAGGGATGGTGAACGGTGCCGAGCGTCGTCGCTCAGAAGCAGGGGTGATGTTCGCGGGTGAGGTCCGCGACCTCGGCCAGATGCCGCAGCATCGCCACCCGCGCCGCATCCGGATCACGGTCGCGGACAGCGAGATAGATGCGCTGATGGCCCTCGTGGGACAGCTGCCGGGCCCGGGGATCGGCATGGGACAGCGCCCGGGTGGAGGTCGTCCACTCGCTCGCGAGCGTACCGACAGCGATCAGCAGCCGGTTCTGCGAGGCCTGCGCGATCAGCATGTGGAACTCGATATCCAATGCGATCGAATCGGCTTGTGACAGTGGGGATCCGGTCTTCGCCAGGACCGTCTCCAGGGCCAGCAGGGTGGCGTCGGTGATCCGGGACGCGGCGAGTTCGGCGAATTTCGGTTCGATCGTCTCGCGCAACTCGGCCACATCGCGCAACGTCCGCTCGGCCGCCGAGACCCGGTCGTACAGATCACCGGCCCGCGCACCCGGTTCGGCCACCACCGTGCCCCGGCCCGGCCGCCGCACCACCAGGTTCTTCACCTCGAGCTCGTGCATGGCCTCGCGCACCGAGGTACGCGAAACACCCAGCGTCAGAGCCAATTCCCGCTCCGAGGGCAGGCGCGCGCCGGGGGCGAGCCCGCCACCGGAGATCAGCCGCTCGAGGTGCGCGACGATCTCCGCGCCGACCGAGGTGGTCCGCCGCGGCGGGGGTGCGGGTGAATCCGGGTGCATCGCTTCTCCATTGGTCCGACTGGTCCGACCATCGGACACACCGATCGTATGGTCTCCGATGTCCGTTTCGCGCACCGGCAACGGTCCCGCAACAACCATTTAGCGTCGGCAACGACGCCGTAACACGGAGATTCGCCGCGCGGGTGCGGCCGAGTGGGATCCGCCGCGCCGGAGCACGGCCCGGTGGCGCAGCTCACCCTTTCGTACGAAAGTCATATGATCTATCGTATGGATCATATCCAACACGTAACATATGGGAGGACCCGTGAAGACCGTGCTCACCGGTGCGACCGGTCCCGTCGGACGCGCGACGACACAACTGCTGCTGGACACCGGGCACGAGGTGACCGCGATCAGCCGCACCCCGGAGCGGGCCGGACTGCCCGGCGGCGTGCGCGTCGCCCGGGGCGATCCGTCCCGGCCGCAGTCGCTGGGCCCGGTGTTCGACGGCGCGGATGCGGTGCTGATCAGCCCGCGCGCCGTCGGCGCCGCTGTTCCCGAACTCCTGGCGGCGGCCGTCGGTGGTGGGGTGCGGCGGGTCGTCGTGATCTCCGCCGCGACGGTCCAGTTCCCCGCCGGCGAGCCGCGCTTCGCCGCGGAGTTCCGGGCCGCCGAAGCTGCCGCGCGCGAATCCGGACTGACCTGGACGGCATTGCGCTGCACCGACTTCGACGCCAATGCGCTGGCCTGGGCGCCACAGATCCGCGCGGCCGGCGTGGTGCGCGGCGCGTATCCCGCGGCGGCGAGCTCACCGATCCATCACCGCGATATCGCCGCCGTCGCCGCGCGAGCGCTCACCGAAGCGGGCCCGGCCGATCGCGCGCATGTGCTCACCGGCCTGCAGTCGCTGACCCAGCTCGACAAGGTGCGCATTCTCGCCGCGACCCTCGGCATCGACCTGTCGTTCGACGAGGTCCCCGCGGATCGGGTCCGCGCCGCGATGCTGGCACAGGGCCTGCCCGAGGAGATTCCCGCCCGGCTGCTCGGCTCCCTCGCCGACTACGCCCGCACTCCCGGCCCGACCACCGGCACCGTCGAAGCACTGCTCGGCCGGCCCGCGCTGACCTTCGCGCAGTGGGTCGCCGAGAACGCCACCGCATTCCGGAACTGAAGGGAACCACCATGTCCGTCGAACCGGCCCGCCACTCCGGCCGCACCGAACCTCTCGACTTCGCACCGATGTACGCCACCCACAACGCCTTTCGCCGCGATCTCACCCGCCTGCACCGGGCCGTGGACGACGGCCGGACCGACACCCCCGGCGTCCGCGCCGGCTGGGCCAACTTCACCCGCCAACTGGCCGTCCATCATTCGGTCGAGGACGAGGTGCTGTGGCCCGCACTGCGGCGCGCGGTACCCGGCCGCCCGCGCGATCTCGCGCTCATCGCCGAGATGGCGGCCGAACACGCACAACTGGATCCACTGCTCGAGGCGATCGACCACGACTTCGCACACCGGAAAACGGCTCTCGCCGAACATATCCGAGAGTTGACCGACGTCCTGGAAACCCATACCCGGCACGAGGAGGACGCGGCGCTTCCGCTCATGCAGGAGGTACTGCCCGCCGCGGACTGGGCGGCGTTCCGGTCGGCGATGGCCGCCCGGCAAGGTCCCTCGGGTGCGGCCGTCTACGTTCCGTGGATTCTCGACGGCGCCACGGCCGAGCAGCGCCGCGATTTCCTGGCCGCCATGCCGAGGCCGCTCGCCGTCGTGAACACACTGCTGTTCCAGCCGCGCTACCGGCGCAGGCATCTCTGGGAATGAGCGGGGCCCGAGGTCCTCATCTCCGCGCGGCGATACCGGCGAGGACGAGTTCGACACCCGCGAGGAACTGTGCGCGATCGTCGTGCTCCCGCATCTGACCGGCGACGGCCCGCAGGAACGGGTACTCGGCCGCGTCCAACTCCGTCCAGGTCGCCGAGGCGGCGCCCAGATATTCGGTGCGGTCGGTCTCGAGCCCGGCGGCGCGGGCATTCGCGGCGTTCTGCCCGGCCGCGCCGAGGATGTAGTGCACCAGCACCGACGTCGTCGTGAACCAGTCGGCCTCGGGCGCGCCGAGTGCGCGGACCTGCCGGCCGATGCTCTCGAAGATCCGCGGCGTCACCGTCCCCTGCGGGTTGCGTGACAGTTGCACGGCGATCTGGGTGGCCAGCCACGGGTGGTCGTCGATCGCCTCGAACAGGCCCAGCGCGATCGCCCGGATCTCGCCCGGTGCGGCCTCGGGTGAGTCCGCCGACGCCGGGCTCACCACGGCCGCCACGACGGCCTCGGTGGCGGCGGCGAGCAGTTCGTCCTTGTTCGCCACATGCCAGTAGATCGCCCCCGGGCCGGTCGCGAGACGTTCGGTCAAGGCCCGGAAGGTGAGCCCCGCCGCACCGGCCCGGTCCAGCAGTTCGACGGCCGTGTCGATGATGCGCTCGCGGGAGAGCGCCTCGGTGCGCCGCGGTGACCGGCGCGCTCGCGTTGCCATGCCGCCATCTTGACATGGATGGAGCGCTGTTCCACCATTGGAACGGCATACCAGATTGGAACGCTGTACCAGAGAAGAGGCGACATGCGCATCCCCGTCACGATCGTCGGCGCCGGACTCGGCGGCCTGACCCTCGCCCGCGTCCTGCACGTGCACGGCATCCCGGTCACCGTGTACGAGGCGGAGACCTCCCCGGCGGCCCGCTCCCAGGGCGGCATGCTCGACATCCATCACCACAACGGCCAACCGGCCCTCGCGGCCGCGGGCCTGACCGAGGAGTTCCGGGCCCTGATCCTGCCCGGCCGCGAGGCCGGCCGGGTCTACGCCGCAGACGGCACGCTGCTGCTCGACGAACCCGACGACGGCACCGGCGGCCGCCCCGAGGTGCAGCGCGGCGAACTGCGCCGCATCCTCATCGAATCGCTGCCCGCCGACGCGATCCGATGGGGACACAAGGTGACCGGCGTCGCGGCCCTGGGCGGCGGCCGGCACGAACTCACCGTCGCCGGCGGCGATCCGGTCACCACCGAAATCCTGGTCGGCGCGGACGGCGCATGGTCCCGGATCCGTCCCCTGTTGTCCACGGCCACACCGGAATACACCGGCCTGTCGTTCCTCGAGACCTATCTGTACGACGCGGACACCCGGCATCCCGCCGTCGCGGAGACCGTCGGTGGCGGCGGGATGGCCGCCCTCGCGCCGGGGAAGGGGATCCAGGCCCATCGCGAGGCGGGCGGCACACTGCACACCTATGTGGCACTTACGGCGACGCCGGAATGGCTCGCCGGGCTCGGCGCGGCCGGGGAGAACGCGGCCCGCACCCGCATCGCGAGCGAATTCGACGGCTGGGCAACCGAACTCACCGCGCTGATCACCGGCGGCGACACCGCGCCGGTCGTGCGACCGGTGTACACCCTGCCGGTCGAGCACCGATGGGATCGCGTGCCGGGAGTGACCCTGCTCGGCGACGCCGCCCACCTCATGCCGCCGTCCGGCGAGGGCGCCAACCTCGCCATGTTCGACGGCGCCGAACTGGGCCGGGCGCTCGCGGCGCACCCCGGCGACCCCGAAGCCGCCCTCGCCGACTACGAGCGGGCCCTGTTTCCCCGCAGCGCCGAGGCCGCCGCCGAGGGCGCACGCATCCACGAGGCGTGCTTCGGCGCCGGCGCCCCGCGCAGCCTGGTCGGCCTGCTCACCGGACAGGCGTAGGCCGATGCCGACCCGTCCCTCTGGACGGATCGGCATCGGCCTCGGATTCTGTTGACTCCCTACACTTCCGGCCTATCGGACGGGCCGCGGTACGGATATGTTAGGCTCCTCTCGGGAGTGGTTGTCCCGGTGCGGAATTGCCGGAGACGGTGCTCGTCGGAGGCAGCGCGCGAGTGCGAGTCGTGCGTCCACCGGGGACTCGTGTCGTATCGTGAGTGGGCGGCCGAGCCCGAATACTGTGTCGCCTCAGGAGATCTTGCGACGGTAGGTGATCGTCGCCAGCGCATACGCGACGACGAGGATACCTACGCACCAGGCCAGCGCGATCCAGATACCGGAGCCCACCGGCTGCTGTGCGAACAGGTCGCGGATCGCGTTCACGATCGAGGTCACCGGCTGATGCTCGGCGAAGGCGCGCACCGGGCCGGGCATGGTCGCGGTGGGCACGAACGCCGAACTGATGAACGGCAGGAAGATCAGCGGATAGGAGAAGGCGCTCGCGCCGTCCGCGGAACTCGCCGTGAGCCCGGGGATCACCGCCAGCCAGGTCAGGGCCAGCGTGAACAGCAGCAGAATTCCCGCGATCGCCAGCCAGGCCGCGATATTCGCCCCGGAACGGAATCCCATGGCCAGCGCGACCAGCACCACGACCACCACCGAGATCAGATTCGCCACCAGCGACGTCAGCACGTGCGCCCACAACACCGACGATCGTGCGATCGGCATCGACTGGAAGCGTTCGAAGATCCCGTTCTTCATATCCAGGAAGAGGCGGAAGGCGGTGTAGGAGATGCCCGTCGCCACCGTGATGAGCAGAATGCCCGGCAGCAGATAGTTCACATACGACTTCGTCCCCGTATTGATCGCGCCGCCGAAGACGTACACGAACAGCAGCAGGAAGGCGATCGGCATGACCGTGGTCGTGATGATGGTGTCCACACTGCGCATGACGTGACGCAGCGATCGCCCCAGCAGTACGGCGGTGTCGGTGAAGAAATACTTGTTCATCGCAATTCCCTATTCGTCCGCGCCGGAAGCGCCGCGCGTGCCGCCGTCACCGACGACCGCGAAGAAGATGTCCTCGAGGGTGGGCTGTTTCTCGACGTATTCGACCTTCGCCGGCGGATGCAACTGCTTCAGCTCGGTCAGCGTGCCGTTCACGATGATCCGGCCCTCGTGCAGAATCGCGATCCGATCCGCGAGTTGTTCGGCCTCGTCGAGATATTGGGTGGTGAGCAGCAACGTCGTGCCGTGCCGGGCGAGTTCCTGCACCGCCTGCCACACCTCGATCCGGGCCTGCGGATCCAGGCCGGTGGTCGGCTCGTCGAGAAAGACGACCGGCGGATTCCCGATCAAGCTCATCGCGATGTCGAGCCGCCGGCGCATACCGCCGGAATAGGTCGACACCTTCCGCCCACCCGCGTCGGTCAGCGAGAACCGCGCCAGCAGTTCGTCCGCGATCCGGCCCGGCTCGCGCAGGTGCCGCAACCGGGCCACCAGCACGAGATTCTCACGGCCGGTGAGGATTTCGTCGACGGCCGCGAACTGCCCGGTGAGACTGATGGATTCGCGCACCTTGGCCGCCTGGGTGGCGACGTCGAACCCGTGCACCCCGGCCGAGCCCGCATCGGGCTTCAGCAGTGTGGACAGGATCTTCACCACGGTGGTCTTGCCGGCGCCGTTGGAACCGAGGAGGGCGAAAATACTGCCCGCCGCCACCTCGAAATCCACGCCGCGCAGTACCCGCACATCCCCGTAGGACTTCTCCAGGCCCTGTACCCGGATCGCGGAGGTATGTTGTCCGGTCATCGACATGTCCTACTTTCCTTCTCCGGCGGCACGCTCGATGGCGTTGTTCAGCCGGGTCCGTTCCCGATTACGCCACGATTCCTCCTCGTAGTTCCGGGCGAACGCCTCGATGAACTCCACGGGATCGTCGCCGACGACATCACGGATGGGAGTGTGGTCCGCCGCGCTCTGCTCGAACAGCTCGGTCAGATCCTCGAACAGCGACATGCCCCCGCCCGCCGCGCCGTACATCAGATACCGCTCGAACGCCTCGACCACGCTGCGATACGGCTCGGCGAGCTGCTTCACCCGCGACTTGTACTGCCACCACCGGCGCTTCTCGCCGAGGTCGCCGATCACTCTTTCGATGAACATGACTAGTTGTCTCCTTCGTGCAGTTGCGCCAGCCGATCGGAGAGGAAATTCCAGGTCTGCCAGAATTCCTCGAGGTATTCCCGTCCCTGCTCGTTGAGGGTGAACACCTTGCGCGGCGGGCCCTTCTCGGACGGAATCTTCTCCACATCGACCAGGCCCCGCTTCTCGACCCGGACGAGCAGGGCGTAGACGGTGCCTTCGGCGATATCGGTGAAACCCTGATCCCGCAGCCACGCCGTGATCTCGTAGCCGTAGGCCGGCCGCGCGAACAGGATCGCGAGAACGATGCCCTCCAATGTCCCCTTGAGCATTTCCGTCATCTGCTTGCTCATGGATCACCTCCCTCGTAGTACTCAGTGCTGCTGACTACCACTAGATAGTAACACTGAATAGCGGCGGCGCAAGGGTCCGGATCGGGCCGGTCCGGATCGGCGGGGGATCGCGCAAATGCTCGGTGCGGCAAGGTGTTCGATCGGCGCCGGCCCGGCGCGGATCGCCGGTTACGGGCGGAGCCGGCCGACCGCGGCGTCGAAGGCGGCGGCGAGATGATCGGGGCAGCCGGTGACCGTCGCGAGGATCGCGCCACCGTGCACGGCGGCGAGTACGGCGGAAGCCGCCCGGTCCGGATTCACGGTCGCCGTCATCGCGCCGTCGGCCTGCATCCGCTCGATACCGGCGCGAATGATGTTGTGCCAGTGCAGCATCAGCTGCCGGACGACGGCCGTCGCGCCGGGCGTGACGGTCGCGAGGTGGTGCAGCAGCGTCTGCATAGGGCAGTCGGCGTCGGTGCGGTCGAATTCACCCAGCAACTGCTCCCGCCAGCGATCCCACGCCTGCCAGGTGACCAGCGGGTCGACCCGCTCACGCAGGATGCCCAGGATCCGGTCGGCCTCGGTGGCCGCCACCTCGGTCAGCAGTTCGTCCTTGCCGCCGGGGAAGTAGTGGAACAACTGACTCTTGCTCGCCTGCGCACGTTCCCGGATGTCGTCGAGAGTCGTTGCGGCGACACCGATGTCGAGCACGGCACGGGTCGCGCCCGCCAGGATCCGGGCCCGGGTGTCGCGCCCCTTGGCGGTGCTGCGCGGCGGCATCGGCCCAGTGTAGATCCGCGCCGGAAACCGTACTTGCGGGTCCATTCCGCCCGGCGGAGCATCGGCAGCCGACGGAGGAGGACCCGATGGTGACACGACGACGAGTGCTGGTGACGGGAGCGACCGGGAACACCGGCAGCCGAGTGGTGGCGGGCCTGCGGCAGCACGGCATCGACGCCCGCGCGGCCGGTCGGTCGGGCCCGGTCCGTTTCGACTGGAACGACCCACTGACCTGGCCGGACGCATTGACCGGCGTCGACGCCGTCTATCTGGCGACGCCGATGACCGGCGAGGGTTTCGGCGCCGCCGCGGTCGCGGATTTCGTCCGGTTCGCCACGGCCCGCGGTGTCGAACGGCTGGTGCTGCTGGCCGGGCGCAGCGCGCGGGCCGACCCACCCAGTCCCTACATGAACGCGCTGGAGGAGCCGGTCCGGGCCGGTGGCGCCGAATGGACGATCCTGAGCCCCGGCGTCTTCCAGCAGAACTTCCG
Organism: Nocardia sp. BMG111209; assembly: GCF_000381925.1. NCBI lineage: Bacteria > Bacillati > Actinomycetota > Actinomycetes > Mycobacteriales > Nocardiaceae > Nocardia > Nocardia sp. BMG111209. The sequence goes on along the minus strand of NZ_KB907307.1, from coordinate 1,621,118 downwards.
CGCACCCGCATGGCAGGCGGGCATCCGGGCCGGCGCGGTGGAGCGCGTGGAAGCCGCACCGGACGTACCGGTCGACTTCATCGATGTCGCCGATATCGCCGAGGTCGCCGTGCGGGTGCTCACCAGCGCCGGCCACGGCGGCGCGACCTACGAGCTGTCCGGTCCCCGGGTCCTGAGCTTCCGCGAGGCGATCACGATCATCGCCACCACCCTCGGCCGTCCGATCACCTATCACGCTGTGCCGCTGTCGGATTGGCTGGAACAGGCCCGCGAGCGCGGCCTGTCCGAGCGCGCGATCGACTTCGTGACCGTGAACCAGCTCGGCCAGGCCGGCGGCGCCTACAGCGTCCCGCATCCGGGCGTGCGGCAGATCCTCGGCCGCGAACCGGCCCCCTTCGAACGGTTCGTACGCGAGGCGGCCGTCTCCGGCGTCTGGGGGCGGCCACGGTGAGCCGGTTCTGCCGGATTTGCTAAGTCAAACTGATAAGCTAGGCTTAGTATATGACCGATCCGGATCCCGCCGCGGTCGCCGCGGTCCTGTTGACGAGCGTCAGCGTGCTGCTGCGGCGGGTCCGGCAGGTGCCCGCCGAGGGCGAACTGACCATGCCCGAGCGGGCCGCGCTGTCGCGGCTGGATCGCGGCGGCCCCGCCACATCCTCGGCGCTGGCCCGGGAAATGCAGGTCACGGCCCAATCCATGGGCACGACGATCGCCGCGCTGCGTGCCCGCGGCCTGGTCGAACGCCACCCGGACCCCGACGACGGCAGGCGGGTCGTGCTGACCCTCACCGCCGCCGGCCGCCGCGCACTACAGGACAAGCGCGACGCGCGGACCGAGCAGCTCGCGGCGGCCCTGACCAGCGGCGCGTTCACCCCGGCGGAGCTCGGCCGGCTCGCCGAGGCCGCCGCCCTGCTCGAACGACTGGCCCAGCACATCCGGCCCACAGGAGACCAGAAATGACACTGACGACGCTCGAGCCCACCGCCGCGCTGGTCGTGATCGACCTGCAGCAGGGCATCGTCTCGGCCCACCCCGCGCCGCCGATCGCCGCGGCGGTCACCCGGGCGACCCGGCTGGCCGCCGAGTTCCGCCGGCACGGCCTGCCCGTGGTCCTGGTCAACGTCACCGGCCGCGCGCCCGGCCGCACCGATGCCGGGACATCCACGGGCACAACGACATTCCCACCCGGTTGGGCCGACCTCATCGACGAACTCGACGTGTCGCCGACCGACCACCTGATCACCAAACGGCGGCGCAGCGCATTCCACGACACCGGCCTGGACACCCTGCTGCGCGATCTGCGCGTCACCCAGGTCGTGCTGGCCGGCATCTCGACCAGCTCGGGCGTCGAATCGACCGCCCGCTCGGCCTGCGACCACGGCTACCATGTCGTCCTGGCCACCGACGCCATGGGCGACCCGGACACCGAAGCCCACCGCCACAGCGTCGAACGCATCTTCCCCAAACTCGGCGAGACCGCCACCGCCGCCGAGATCACCGCGAGGGCCGGAGCGACCCGATGACCCTGCTCGGCCGAATCCTGAAGAACCGCAGGGCCGGAGACACCCACACCGCGTGGAACCTGCCCAACCTGCACGCCCCCGGACACCTGACCCTCACCAGCCGGCACTTCCGCGACGGCGAGCCCATCCCACGCGCCCACTGCGCGAAAACCATCGGCGGCGAAGACCTTTCACCCCACCTGTCCTGGACCGAACCGCCCGCCGGCACCGCGGCGCTGCTGCTGGTCGTCGAGGACATCGACGTCCCGATCGCGAAACCCGCCGTACACTGCCTCGCCCTCATCGACCCGTCGCACGCGCACCTGGATCCCGGCGCCCTCCATGCCCGGCAACCGGCCACCGGCGTACGCCTGCTGCGATCCACTATCGGCCGCGGCTACCACGGCCCCGCGCCGATCGAAGGCCATGGGCCACACCGGTATATCTTCCAACTGTTCGCCCTCGCCGACCCCGGGCTCGGCCACCCGGCCCCCGAGCGCGCACGCCCCCGCACTCTTCTTCCCGCCGTCCCCGCACCGGTCCTGGCCCGCGGCCGCCTCACCGGCACCTTCGAGCGCTGACCGATGCGCCATCTCCTCCGCCTCGCCGTCGCCGTCCTCGTAACAGTGCTGCCGGCAACAGGATTCGGTGTCGCCCCCTCGAACGCCGGCCCGGTGATCGATCCCACCCACACCGCGCTGCTGGTCATGGACATGCAACAAGGCATCGTTGCGATGTCCGGCGCATCGGCCGACCCGCTCACGGCCCATATCGCGGCCGCCGAACAGGCTGTGCGCCAGGCCCGTTCATCGGTCGTGTTCGTCCGCACTGCGTTCACACCGGGATACCCCGAGGTATCACCGCACAACAAGGCCTTCGCCGGGATCGCCGGTACCGGAAAGATGCTCGACGGCAGCCCCGAAACCGCCTTCGACCCTCGCATCGCCCCGGCCGGAGACGAACCGGTGATCACGAAACACCGTGTGGGCGCGTTCGGTTCGACCCCTTTGGACCGGACCCTGCACGCGCGCAATATCGACACCATCGTGCTGACCGGCCTCGCCACCAGCGGCGTCGTGCTGTCGACCGTGCGCGCCGCCGCCGATCTCGACTACCACGTCGTGGTCCTGTCCGACGGCGTGGCCGACACCGACCCTGAGGTGAATCGGGTCCTGCTGGACACGGTGTTTCCTCCGCAGGCCGACGTGATCGACACCACCGAATTCATCCGCGAACTGAACCCCTGACGGCGGGCGGTGTCCCGGGGCTACCGTCGGCGAGCAATCCCCGCGACACCGGCCTCGCCCGGGTCCGGTGGGGCTCAGGACGCGACGAGCTTCTCCACCGGCCCGGACAGGATCGACTTGACGTAACGGGTCACGTCGTCGACCAGAACCTCGGGCTCGTCGTTCTCGATCCCGGCGACGATGGCGGCCGCGACCTGTTCGGGAGCGGATTTCGGGGCGTCGATATCGCGGGTCATATCGGTGTCGACATACGCGACGTGCACACCGACGACCAAGGTGCCCGCCGGCGCCAGTTCCCGCCGCAGCGAGTTGGTCGCCGACCACAACGCCGCCTTGGAAATGCCGTAGGCCCCGAACCCCGGCATCCACGACAGCACCGAATGCATGTCGACCAGCGCACCGCCGCCGTTCGCGGCGAGGATCGGGGCGAAGGCCCGCGCGATCCGGATCGGGCCGACCACGTTCGCCTCGAACACCTGCCGCAATTCGTCGTCGGAGGTGGCCAGCAGGCCGTTGGTGCTCGCGATGCCGGCATTGTTGATCACGATGTCGGCGTCGTGGGCGACGGCGGCCAGGTGTGCGATCGACTCGGGGTCGGTGACCTCGAGCGGCACCGGCACAACGCGGGGATCGGTGCTGGGCTGAGGCTGACGTGCGGTGGCGTAGACGGTCGCGGCCCCGCCGGCGAGCAGCCGGTCGACGAGCGCCTTGCCGATCCCGCGCTGACCACCGGTGACGACCGCTACCGAATCCTGGATCTTCATCGCTCGTGTCCTTCCGTGGAGTATGACTCTCGGATCACTTCAGCCAACTAAAGTCAGCTGGAGCAAGTCTCTGGCTCCAGGGAAGTAAAGTCAAGTGGAGGGTCGTGTGATGTTCGCGGGTCGGCGGCCACCGGCACGCCGGTCGTCGGCGACCTAGGCGCCGAGCATGAGCAGCCCGCCGTCGACCGGTAGCAGTTGTCCGGTGATGAATCCGGACCCGGTACCCGCCAGGAACACCAGCACCGGGCCGAGATCCCGTTCGGGATCGCCGAGCGCGCCGCGCAACGGGATGGTGGCCTTCAATTGGGCATCGAGATGTTCCGCGGCCGGGCCGAGGAATTCGCGCAGCCGGTCCGCGCCGGGGGTCTGCACGGCGGGTGCGAGCGCGTTGACGGTGACCTGGTCCGCGGCCCAGGCCTTCGCCGCCGACCGGGTCCAGGCCTGCACGGCGGCCTTGGTGGCCGCGTAGATCGGCGACATCGGGCTGCCGAGCACGGCCTCGGCGGAGCCGAAATTGATGATGCGGCCACCGTTCTCGCGCATGACGGCGTGCGCGGCCTGATTGGTGAAAACCGTTGTCTTGAAGTTGGTGTCGAACAGCGCGTCGACGTCGGCGCCGGTGATGGCGCCGGGGAAACCGCCCCGCCACAACCCGGCCGCGTGCACGAGCACGTCCAGGCCGCCGAGGGTTCCGGCGGCGGACCGTACCGTCCCGGTGACCGCGGCCTCGTCGCGCAGATCGCAGTGCAGCCATGCGACCGGCAGCTCGGTGGCCGGCCGCGAATTGTGGTACGTGGCAGCGACTGTCGCGCCGGCGGCGTGCAGGACCCGGACGGCCGCGGCGCCGATGCCGGTCGCGCCGCCGGTCACCAGGATTCGGCGGCCTTCGAGGACGGGGGTCACGATCGGTTCCTTCCGGCTGGATTCCGGGCCCGCACACGCCGGCCCCACCGCAGCACGATAGGGAGTTGGTTGGACAGCCGTCAACTATGGATAAAGCCCGATATCTGTGTATATGGTGGAGTAATGCCCCAGAAAGCGCAGGTCGCAGGAGCTGTCAAGCGTCAGCGTCGCGCGACGTTCCAGCGATCCGGCTCGCAGCAGACCAAGGCCGCGCTGGCGCAATCCGCGACGGCCCTGTGGCGCACCAACGGGTACGCCGCGACCACCGTCGCCGACATCTGCAAGGCCGCCGGCGTGTCCCGGGCACTGTTCTACTTCTATTTCCCGAGCAAGGAAGATCTGCTGTTCGAGGTCGGGATCCAATCCACCCGTGCCGCACAGGATCTGGCCGCGAAGTTGAGCAACGGCGACCACCCGCTCGAGACGATCATCCATCGGGTACTCGATTCGCTCGGGCGATCGATGGCCCGCAACCCCGCCGACCTGGTCGTCGAAACGGTGCTGGAAGGCTACCGCCGCCAGCATCGACCGGCCGCCGATCCGCGCACCGAGCCGGCGAGCCGCCTGTTCACCGACGTGTTCGTCAGGGCGCGGGCCGACGGTCGGCTCGCGGCCGAGGTCGACGCGGACCATCTGTCCCATCTGGCCCAGATCCTCGTCAACGAGGGTGCGCGGCACTGGGCTTCGGGCGCGTACGGCGAGAAGTCCTATGCCGACGCGGTTTCGGCCGACATCCTCGCACTGGTCGCCGGGTTCGAGGCCGCCGCGGCGAAACGCGACTGACGCACAGGACATTTCGCCGCACCCGCGAAGGAAGGAAATCAATGTCGGACATCGGAATCGAACTGCTCAGCGTGTTCGGGATGCCACCGCTCGAATTCGTCCGCCTCGCAGCCGATCTGGGCTGCCGGCACATCTCGTGCGGGCTGGAGTCCGGGCCGCCGGGACCACTGGGATACCCGCCGTATTCGCTGCGCGAGGATGCCGCGCTGCGCCGGGAGATGATCGCGGCGATGCGCGACCAGGGCGTGAGCATCGCGCTCGGCGAGGGGATGAACATCCGGGCCGGCCTCGACATCCGCGACCGCGCAACCGATCTCGCGCTCATGGCCGAACTCGGTGTGCGGCGGATCAATACGGTGTCACTGGACCCGGACCTGTCCCGTAGCGTCGATCAGTTCGCCGCCCTGGCCGAACTGGCCGCCGCGCACGGTATGGAGACCACGGTCGAACCGAGCCCCGGCCTGACCGTCGGCGACCTGCCCACCGCCCTGGACGTCATCGACCGGATCGGCCGCCCCGACTTCCGACTGCTGATCGACAGCATGCACATCCTCCGATCCGGCGCCACGCCGGCCGACCTGGCCCGCGTCGACCCGGACCGCATCGGCTACATCCAGCTCAGCGACGCCCCGGTCGTGGCCACGGACCCGAACTATATGAACGAGGCCATGTTCGACCGCAGAATCCCCGGCGACGGTGAACTCCCCCTGCTCGAACTGCTGCGAGTGCTGCCCCGCGACCGCGTGATCGGCCTCGAAATCCCCCTGCGCGCCACCGCCGTAGCCGGCGTCGACGCCCACCACCGGCTCCGCCCGGCCGTCGACGCCACCCGTGCACTGCTCGCCGAACTCGCCGCGGACGACGACCGCACCCCGGTGTGAGCCCCGCGCGCCACGATCCCTCGGAAGGACGGAAACTCATGCGAGTCAACGCAATCGACCACGTCAACATCGTCACCGACGACCTCGACGGAACCTGTACCTTCTACGAACGGCTGCTCGGTCTCACCAGAACGACCTCGGCGGGACAGTCGATCGGTTACCGCAGCGCCTGGATGTCGGATACCCACGGCAACGCTCTGATCCACGTCCTGTGGAACGACCCCGCCAAACAGACCACCCGCGGCCACACCCCTGGCGGCCCGACCGGTGCGGTACACCATATCGCGTTGCGCTGCACCGATTTCGAAGGCATGCAACGGATCGCCGGCGAACTGGGAATCGAACACCGGGTCAACGACGGGCAGGCCGGACTGCGCCAGATCTTCGTCCACGACCCGAACAACGTCCTGTTGGAACTGATCTTCCCGGACGAGTGAATCCGGCCGCGGTACTTGCGATCCGGCGCCGCCTGCGAGTACTTTCCAATTAGGAAAGTACTTTCGAGGTGGGAACATGAACGATCGAATCGACCACGAGGACGCCGTACGCGCCCTGGACGAAATCGGCCGGCGCCGCGAACAGGCGATCCGGCGCAAGGTCTTCCCCGGCTGGTACTGGTGGGCACACGCCGCCCTGATCGTCGCGTTCACGGCAGCAATAGAATCCGGCCGCACCGTACTCCTCGCCATCGGCATCGCCGGATACGCGCTCGCCGCACTGATCATCGACCGCCCGGTATCCCGCGCGGCCCGCGCCGCCCCGCTACGCCGCGGACCCGACGGTCCGAGGGTCATGCGCAGGACACTGATCGGCTTGGCAGCCTTCGTCGCTGCCTTGATCGGCGCCCTGTCGGCAACGGCCTTCGGCCTGAAGGCGGCCGGAATACCTTGCCCCGCAACGATTGCCGCGGCGGTCACGGCGGTGGTGTTCGCGATCGGCGGCCGACTGCTCGTGCGATACGAGCAAACCGTGCTGACCCGGAGCCGCCCGTGATCACGCCGGAATTCGACGAGTTGATCCACGCCCCGACCCGACTGTCACTGGTCGCCTTCCTCACCGCGACCACCTGGGCCGACTTCGCCGTCCTGCGCGACAACATCGGCCTGTCCGACTCCGCCCTCTCCAAACAGCTCAGCACCCTGGAGGATGCCGGCTACGTGGAGATCCGAAAAACCTTCGTGGGCAAACGACCACGCACCTCGGCCCGCCTCACCACCGACGGCCGCACCGCCTTCGCCCGCCACGTACTGGCACTCCAGGAAATCGTCGCCCGCGCCGGCGCCTCGGTACTCCCCTCCGGCCGACCCCCGGAGCAGCCGTAACACACCCCAGTCCGGTCGGCTACTCGGTCGGGTAGCTGCGCAGGGCTCGGACGAACCAGGTGAACACCGGTTCCAGGTCCGCCATCGGCGGCCGGCCGTTGATGGTCGCCACCAATTGCCAATATCGCGTCACCCGAGCATCATTGGCGACTTCCAACCGCTCGAGCACCCACCGCCGCAGGTCCGCGTCATCGGGTCTGCCGAAGGTGCCGGCGTACCTCGCGGTCAGAATGTCGACGACGGCTACCGCTTCGGCGGCATCCGCAGCCGTCCCGGCGGCGAGCGCACGGCCGACTTCGTCGCACACGGTCTCGGTCAGATCGTGATGCAGCCCGCTGTCGTCCCCGTCGGCGCGTTCCTTCGCCTGGTATTCGGCCATGCGCCGCACCGCGGCCCGGAAGTCGTTGTCCTGCACCAGCCGTACCAGCTCCAGCCACGCCTCGACCTGCTCGGAGGTCGGTTCGTCGGGAAGGTCGGGCATGCTCGAGCGCAGCAACTCCACCATCGCCGGATTGGCATCGACACCACCGAAGGTGTCATCGATGAAGTCGTGGATGAAGCGGTGCCGTTCGGCTTGCGAGAGATTCACCAGTTTGTGCATCAGATCCATCTCCTGTGGGTTCGATTCCCGGTTCGCCACCGCCTGCAACACCGCGCGCCGTAACCGCAGCACCCGAATCTGCGCGTCGAGGGCAGCCGCGTGCGCCGCGGCGACGTCGGCCAACGAGGTCTCGCGAGCCAGAATGCGCCGCACCGTCGGCAGGCCGATGTCCAGCTCGCGCAGTGTCCTGACCAGCTCCAGACGCGTCAGAGCGTCGATGTCGTAGAGGCGATGGCCGGCCGGGCTGTGACCGGTCGGCGGGATGATCCCCTTGTCGGAGTAGAACCGAATCGTCTTGACCGTCAAACCGGTCCGCTCGGCCAGCGCCCCGATCGTCAAGAGCATCTCGTCGTCCATACCCCAAGCCTGCTGCCTCCCCTGGATGGAGACGCAAGTCGACACACCCGGACCGGAGTTGCAGCGGATAGTGGCCGGGATGCGCGCGGGACATCGGATTACCCGCACCCGTGATCGCGCCGGAGCGCTCGCGAACCAACGTAAGCTGCACGATATGGGGCGGATCCGGTACATCGCAGTCATCTTGGCGCTCGCCGTACTCGCGGCCTGCGGGCGCGAATCCGGTGGGAGCCACTCGACCACCGCCGGTCCGGCCGGTGAAACCGCACCGGCCGCGGTGGCCGCGCCGGGACCGATGGCGCAGGGCGTCCCGATGGTCATGCCGCGGTGTGACGGCGTCCGGTCCGGCGGAGCGGACGTTCCGCCGGACTGCACGCTGGTTTCCCGCGATCGTGCTGGGCTCACCTTCGTCGTGCGGCACACCGTCGACGGGAACGGTCGCGTCGAAAGCCTGCGTATCGAGATCACCGGGACCGACGGCAAGGTTCGGCAAAACCTCGACGTGCGACCGGGCGACGGTACGAGCATCACGTCGTCCGCCGAGCCCGCGCTGCTGGACCTGGCCGGTGACGGTCGCGATCAACTCGTCGTGCCCCTCGGCCTCGCGATCGTCGGAAATGTCACCTACGCCGTATATCGGGCAACGGACGCTGCGCCCGAATTCGCATGGGCGGGAGAAGTTGTCGGCTTCGGGATCGATCGGACCGCCGACGGTCTCATCGCGACGACGTCGAAAAGCGGTCCCGCCGACAAATACACCGATTTCTGGCATTTCGCCGACGACCGGCTTCGGCCGGTCGCCGGAATCGTCCGCACTTACACCGCGGACGGAGGCAGTACGTGCCGAGCCGATACCGAAGGGGTACGCGGAGATTCGGGACTGAGCGACCAGGAGGTCGAGCACAGATTCTGTAGCGCGACGCTGGTTGCCACGGGGCCCGTCCGATGACGTGACTCGGGCCGGCGGCTCACCGGTAATGCGGGGCCCGGATCGGTCGGCTTTCTGCCGCAGCCGCGCGGACCGCTGTCCGGTCCGAAACAGCGACATGCTCGCGGACTACGGGCTACTATGTGGCTAGTCGGATTTCGTCGCTCGGAGTAGGCGAAACCCGTGGCCGACAGCGTGAGTCGCATCGTTACGAGTGTGTCCGATATGTCCGGGCACATCTGCGGCGTGCCGGTTGGCTTCCAGCTCGCGAATTGCAGTTCGGTGGTCGGACCGGTTGCATGAGAATCATTGTGCGACACGGCTTCTCGGTGGATCGGGGAGGATCGGAATGTCTGCGCACTGGGGTACGGCGATCAACGGGTTCAGTGGCAGCACCGCACAGCAATTCGGGGTCGGGGGCTCCGATCTGGGTATCCCGTACGACCGGAGCCGGTTCGCGGCCGGGCACTCGGGGTTCGTGTTCGGCGACACGTTCACCGGTACCAATCAGGGCAGCGGGACCTGGCTCGGATCCCCGATCCTGTTGTATTCGGCGCAATCGCCCGATGCCACCACCGCATTCGATGCCGCATCGGGCGGGGCGCAGGCGGTGCAGGTGTTGAAATACACCCACAACGCCGACAACGGTTACGGGGTCGAGGTGTCCCGGATCCCGAACGATGCCTTCGTCGACCCCAACGGCCGAACCTGGTTGACCTACACCAGCGTTCACGACTGGAATGCCACGAACGACCGGTACGGCGCATTGTTCTGCGGACTGGCCTACTCCGACGACGACGGCCGGACGTGGACCGACTACGCGGCGGTATGGAAGAACGACGGCAGCGACGGCTACAACGGCTGGTCACCGCTGATGATGCAGTCGTTCGCCGGCATCGGCAACAACAACGGCGACGGCTACCTCTACATCGTGTCGAAGGAATGGGGTCGCAACCACAATCGCAACGGGCCGATCCTGATGAGAGTGCCGTGGCAGCAGATCACCACCAAGGCCCAGTATCAGTATTGGGGCTGGAACGGCAGCGCTTGGGTATGGGGCAATCCGGCCCCGACCCCGCTGTTCAACGGGCTGGGCCCGATCGGTGAGCTGAGTGTGAAAAATATTCAGGGCACCTGGGTGATGTCGTACTTCGACGTCACCGGCAGTTGCATCTCCACCCGTACCGCCGGTGCCGTCGACCAGGTGTGGACCGGCCCGAAACAGCAGATCCGCGGGCAGGTGCCGTGGTGGCAGTTCTGGGTGAAATCGTTCCCCCAGCTCTACGGCGGATACATCCACCCGCTCTCCGTCTCGCCGACCGACGTGACTCTCTATGTCTCGCAATGGAATACCTTCACCGGTAATCCCTATTGGGTCATGCAGTTCGACGGGATCACCCCGTAACCCCTCCTGCCGCTGCGCGATCCCGACACTCTCGTCGACGAGCGAACCCCGGCTGTCGGTGCCCAGCGCAATACTTGTCGGCGCTGACCTGACCGATGACTTTCTCGCGTCGTACCGGTCCGGTACATCGAATACCGACTCACGGGAGTGTGACGCTGTGCGGAAACTGACCTTCGGCATGAACCTGAGCCTGGACGGCTACATCGCCGCGCCCGGCGACGACCTCGGCTGGAGTGTGCCGAGCGACGAGTTGTTCCAGTGGTGGTCCGACCGGGTGGCAGCGACGGGCCTGGCGCTGTACGGGCGCAAATTGTGGGACGCGATGAGTTCCCACTGGCCGACCGCCGACCAGCAGCCCGGCGTGACACCGGCGCAGATCGAGTTCGCGCATCGCTGGCGTGACATGCCGAAGGTGGTGTTCTCCTCCACGATCAGCACGGTCGACTGGAACACCCGCCTGGTCACCGGCGACGCGGTCACCGAAATCGCCCGGCTCGCGGCCGAGGACGGCGGCCCCATGGATATCGGCGGCGCCACACTCGCCGCAGCGGCCATGCGCGCCGGGCTGATCGACGAGTACGCGATCGTCACCCACCCCGTCCTGGTCGGAGGCGGCACGCCGTTCTTCACGACCCTGGACAATTGGGTGAACCTGAACCTGGTGGAGACCCGGACGTTTCCCGACGGCGTGCTCCTGACCAGGTATGAAACCAAGCGCTGAGTACTCGTGGCCGGGCTGATACCCGCCTCGATCCGCCGGCGGTCGTAGACGAAATCGCTATCGGACCGGGTCGATCAAGCTGCTGAGCGTGCTGTCGTGCCGAAGCGTATTCCTGAGGATGTCCGGTGAAGCCGCTTGCGGACAGCAGCGCGTACTGGTATTGGTAGCGCCGCACAGAGATTCGACAGGAGCGTCCCGTAACGTGGCCTGCTGCTTGCGATCCCGCGATGATGGCGGGCATGAGCTTGATGGCGTACTGGCCGCTGGCCGGATTGCGGGTGCGGACACCGCGCCTGGAACTGCGGATCCCTGATTCGGCGGAATTGGGTGTGCTGGCCAGGCTGGCCGCTGCGGGTGTGCACGATCCGGCGGTGCAGCCGTTCGCCGTGCCGTGGACGGATGCGGAGCCGGAGGAGCGTGCGCGCCGGGTGCTGCGGTGGCATTGGCGGTGCTGGGCCGACTGGCGGGTCGACGAGTGGACACTCAACTTCGTCGTGCTCCGGGACGGGGAGGTCGTCGGCAGCCAGGCGATCAGCGCGAAGGACTTCTCGATCTGCTCGGAGGTACACACCGGATCCTGGCTCGGTTCGGCCCACCACGGCCGAGGTATCGGGACGGAAATGCGGGCGGCGGTGCTGGAATTGGCCTTCGCACGGCTCGGGGCCGGCTCGGCGGTATCGGCTGCGTTCGAGGACAACCTGGGTTCGCAGGGGGTTTCCCGCAAGCTCGGGTACGAGCACGACGGGCTCGCGATGCACGCGGTGCGCGGCAAACCTGCGGTGATGCGACGACTGCGGCTGACCCGTGTTCGATGGGAAGCCCATCGCAGCATTCCGGTGAAGGTGGCGGGGTTGGAGGAGTGTTTGCCGCTGTTCGGAGTGCCGCCGGCGTCGTGACGCGCGCCGAGGGCCCGGCGATTCTCGCCGTTTCCCGGACCGCTGTCGCGGGGCCCGATCCCTGTTCGCGTGCCTCGAGGCCAGTCCGTCGACGTGTGCGCGCCAAACACGCTGCGCCAGTCAGGCGTTCGTCTCGCTCATCGCACGATGTCGCGGAAGGACGCAACCGGGAGACGGGTGCCGGTCACCGAGAGATCCTCAGTGCCGCTGTGGAGTTGTGGTGTCCAGCCTGGACGGGTCCGGTTGTGTCCGGCCAGTGCTGCGGGATGCGTTCGAGTACGCCGCCGGCGAACACGTCGTACAGCGGCAGCGTCTCCAGGTGCACGTAGCCGATGTGGCAGTCGCACAGTTGGGCCGGGCAGGGACGCGGGCGGAGGTTCGCGCGGTACGAGCCGTCGTAGAGATTGCCGAGTTCCGCGCGGACGAAGTGGCACCGCCGGACGGTGCCCTCGCCGTCGACCGAGATCACCGATTCGCCGGTGCGGCAAGGTAGTCCGGCCGATCGGTGCGGGTGAAGGCTGTATTCGAAGAGGGGATCGAGTTCCGTCCACGCGGCAGCGTCGGCGTCCGAAAGCTGTTGTCCTTCGGGGGCATTCACCCAGAGGTACACGTGCTCGGGCAGGTCGGCGCGCAGGCGCCGGGCGGAGTCCAGGTGTTCGGGCAGGCCCACCACGCCGACGCTGAAGCGGATGCCGCGGCGGGCCAGGTCGGCGCACTTTCCGGCGAAGCGCTCGTAGGGGGTCTGGCCGGGGTGGTACGTGCACCACAGCGCCAGCGTGTCGCGGTCGGCCTCCGCCAGCCAGCCGGTGCGGCCGCTCAGGTTGGTCTGGATCGCGACGCGCCGGATGTGCGGCAGATGCGACAGGCGGACCAGGGTCTGCCGGTACCAGGACCGGACCAGGCCCTCGCCCCACGGGGTGAACAACAGTGACAGCCGGTCGTCGTGCTGGGCCGAGGCCCAGTCGGCGAAGCGGTCCAGTGCGGCGCGGTCGGCGCGCAGTTGCTCGCGACTGTCGCGGCGTTTGGCGAAAGGGCAATAGGGACAGTCGTAATCGCAGGAGGCCAGCGGGCCGCGGTACAGGATCGTGAGGTCCACGGGTCACCTCGGTTCGTAGGCGGTCATCGCCGCGCGCACCGCGGGTGAGAACAGGCGCGGGCCCAGTGCGTCGGAGTGGGCGAGACCGGTGGGGCTCAGCTTCAGCAGGTCCGGACCCGCTGCGGGATCGAGCCAGCCGGCCGCCTCGAATTCGGCCAGTTCGGCAGGGAAGTGCTCGTGCGGTGCCGCGCCGAACCGTGCCCGGTAGGCCGCGACGTCCATCCCCTCGGCTTGGAGCAGGGATTGCAGCAGGTAGCGGCGGCGCGCATCGTCGGCGGTGATTCGGTAGCCGACGGTCGCTTCGGTGAAATCCGTTGCGTGCGTGTAACTGTCGATGATGCCGCGGACCTCGCGCGGGGCCACCGCGTAGTCGAACGAATAGTGCAGGCGGCCGGTGTAGGAACGCGCGCCGCAGCCCAGTCCGACCATGCCGTCGGTCTGGCAGCGATGGTCACCGGGGCCGGCGTCCGGGGCGTCCGCGCGCCGGAACATGCGCATCGAGAGCTGCCGGTAGCCGTGCGCGAGCAGATGGTCACGGCCGGCGGCATACAGGCGCAGGCGCTGTTCGTCCCAGTCGGCCTCGGTGTCGTGGCGGCTCAGCCCGGTCAGGGGCCGCACGTACAGCGGGTACAGGTAGAGCTCCTCCGGTTGCCAGGCCAGGGCGGCGTCCAGTGAGGTGCGCCAGGTCCGCTCGGTCTGGCCGGTGATGCCGTAGATCAGGTCGATGTTGAGGACCGGGATGCGTGCGGCGCGGATCCGGTCGAGGGCCGCCTCGACCTCCGCGCGCCGTTGCGGTCGCACCGCCGCGCGCGCCTCGGCGTCGAGGAAACTCTGCACGCCGATGCTGATCCGGGTCGCGCCGCGATCGGCGAGCACGGCGAGACGGTCCGCGGTCGCGGTGGCCGGCGAGGTCTCCACCGACAGCGGGATCGATCGCAGATCCGCGCCCATCCGGCGTTCGGCGATGTCGCACAACCGATCCAGTTCGGCGGCGGTGAGGAAGGTGGGGGTGCCGCCGCCGAAGGCCGCCGTCGCGAAACGCACCGGACCGTGGTCGCCGAGGGCCGCGCGCGCCGCGATGGCCTGGCGGTCGAGGGCATCCAGATAGCGCTCCACCAGACCGTCCGGCGCGCCGACCCGGGTGAACAGATTGCAGAAGCCGCAACGATATTCGCAGAACGGTATGTGCGCGTAGAGCGAGAGCGCATCCGTCGGTTCGCCCGCCCAGAGGTCGCGCAGCGACGGCCGGTCGGTGAGCGGCCGGTAGGCCGTCTTGTGCGGATAGCCGTACACGTATCCCTGGTAGGGGCGGGTGCGGAGGATCGTGGTCATGTGCAATCCGTTCGGGTTACTCCGGTATGGCTGTGCGTCAACGGTTCTCATACCGCTCCGGGTTGCGGCCGCGCGGGCGCGGCCGGTTCGAGGAAGAAGTGGGCATAGGGCACCGTCCACACCGATTCGTGGCCGAGCCGGTGACCGGTGAACCCGTCGTCGCCGTAGGCGGTGCCGTGGTCCGAGCACACGATGGCGAAGCAGCGGCGCCGGCTGCTCGCGGCGGCGAACAGCCGGCCGATCCGGTCGTCGATGTGAATCAGTGCGGCGGCATGGGTTTCGCGGGTATCGCCGGTGGCCGCGGTGGCGCCGGGCAGGTGGAACCAGTTGGGCTGGTGCAGCGCGGACACGTTCACGAACAAGAACAGTCGGCGTTGCGCGGGCAACGCGGCCACGATGCGCTCGGCACAGTCGATCTGAGCGTCGAACGAACCGGGAGATGCGACCGAGAACGCCGGCTCCCAGTGACTGTCCCGGAACAGGCCCGGCAACACCGAGCCGACCTCGCTCTGCTTGTTGAAGAAGCCCACGCCGCCGATGCAGGCGGTGTGATACCCGGCGGCGGCCAGCGCGGCGACCAGGTCGGGAGCGTCGTAGACGAAGGTGCGGCCCACCGTGGTCTCACTGCCCGCGAATCGCGCCGCGAACAGCCGCGGATGCGGGCCGGGTGTGGCGGGGGTGGGCAGGAACCCCTGGAACATGGCGTGATGCGAGGCGTAGGTGAAATTGCCCGGGGCGTGGCGCTTTTCCCATCTGCCATCGGGCAGGTTTCGGCTCAGGGTGGGTAGTCGGCCGGCCGCGGCGAGTTCCGTGGCCACGTCGTACCGCAGCGTGTCGAGGGTGACGAACAGCAGGTCGTCGCGGCCGATCACGTCGTTCATGTCCGGCTGCCCGCTGGGGTCCGGCACGTCGTTCATGTCCGGTTGCCTGCTGAGGTCCGGGTGATCGGCCGAATCCTGTTGCGCAGCAGGATCTATGCGTCGGCCGGGATCCGGTGCCGAATACTCAGGCGGCATGTGAGCGCTCGTTTCCGGAGCGGCGGACGATCGCCGCGACCTGCGCGTCGTAGGCGTCGCCGTGTTCGGCGCCGGTGCCGGGCAGTCCGTTCAGGCCCGGCAGCAGATCGCCGAAGGCGTTGACCTCGCCGATCGCGAACCGCCGCCAGCCGATGACGGGAAGCAGGTCGACACCCACCCGCGAGAATCCGGGGAAGCACGCCGCTGCGCGCTCGCACAGTGTGAGCACCTCGGACCAGCGGGCGCCGGCGCTCTCGATCGCCAGGCGCGCCGCGGCCAGGTCGCCGCGTGCGCCGCCGAGGTGCAGATTCGTCATCGGTGATCGGCCGGTCCGCACCACCGCGTGGGTCGCGCGGCCGCCGACCACGACGATCCGCAGATCGGCGCTGCGCCCGTGCAGCGACGCCTTGGGCAGCCAGCGTTCCACGTGCAGGTTGTCCGGGGCCAGCGCGTCGACGATCGCGGCGACCTCGGCCTCGGTCGTATACCGGCGCACCCGTAGCGAATTGAACAACCGGCCTCGCTCGTCGCGTTCCACCGAGGTGGTCGCCTGCACCCGGCCACCGCTCGCGGTCTCCACCGCCAGCACGCCGGACGCGGACGAGCCGTGCGCGAGCTTGACGAATACCCGGCGCATCCCCGCGGCGGCCATCAACTGCCGGACATCGGCCCAGCCGCGCACCGGCGCGGCCACCCCGGAGGTCGGCGAGAACGGTACCGGCACACCGGCATCGGACAACATGGCATGACAACGGCGTTTGTCGAAGAGCACGGCGAGCTCGTCCGGATCGTCGAGCAGGCGTGCGCCGCAATCATTTACGCGGTCGGCGGCGAATCGAGCGGCGGCAAGGAATCGCTCGTACCACAGCGCGGTGCCTTCCGCGCGGACCGGATCCGCGACACCGCGCAGCGCCGCGTCCACCGCCGGATTCTCGCCCGGTGAGTCGAGCCGTACCAGCTCTCCCGGGCGGAATTCGGCACGGCCGGACAGTATTTCGTGCCAGGCGACCACCCGGGCCGGCGGGCGGCCCGCCCGGCTCAGTGCATCCTGGAACAGGGTGACCCGCCGGTTCTCCGGATTACCGATCAGCGCGAGGCGCAGTGCCGAGTTCCCTTGCGGCCCGGCCGTAGTGGCGCCGCGGTCGACCTCCGCCGAATCCGACATGGTCATTCCGCGACGGCGGTGTAGCGGTTCTCGGCGTCGGCGGTCTCCGGCTCCGAGACGTCGACGGTGACACCGGCCGGTTGCAGCGCCGCGACCACCCGATCGGCCATCGCCGACGTCATGAAGTGATGGTGCAGGTCGAGCGTGCGCAGGTGGGTCAGCGGCTGACCCGCCAGCAGGGCTTCGGCACCCACATCACCGAGCGTGCCCATCGACAGGTCCAGCGTGGACAGCCGGGCCACGACCGGCGCGCCGGCGACCGCGACGGCGATCTCGTCCTGAATCTCGCTGTTGTGCAGGCCCAGCGAGGTCAGGTGCGGCAGCCGCGTGCCGGACAGGAACGGCTCCAGATCGGCGACGGTGGCCGTGCCGCCGTACCAGGACGTGCCCAGCCACAGATCCAGGCGTTCGAGTGCGGGCAGGTCGCTGGCCCCGATACCGCGGACCACCTCGCCGCCGAGTCCACCGGTCTCCACGCTCAGTGAGCGCAGCGCGGAGTGGGTGATCGGCGGGAACACCAGGCCGTCGCCGCCACGCACACCGAATTCGGTGAGCGCCGGGAACGCCTCCAGCAGCGGCGTGACATCCGACTGGTTGATCCAGGAGATCTCACTCTCCTCGTAGGTGATGTCGCCGAGGAACAGCGCCCGCAGCGCGGGAAGCCGGTCCTTCGCCGCGACCAGCGCGGCGACCACATCCTCGGAGCCCTCGCCGGGTTCGTCGGCCCAGTTGCCGATCACCAGAGCCCGCACCGGGGCGGGGTCGACCGCGGCGAGGAAGCGTTCGAAGGCCTGCGGCCAGGTTTCGTCGGCGTCGTAGAACACCGAGATCCGCCAGGCCGCCGCCTCGGGTGCGGGCAACGCCGGTGATTCGCCGGGCTCCGGGAATTCGAAGATCGGCAGACCGTGGAATGTCTCCATGTGCTCGGAAATGGTCATGTCGCAGGCTCCCTGGGGGCGAGGTCGGTGCCGGTGACGATCCGGCCGATCCGAGGTATCGGGACGTTTCTACCAAGCCGGTCCGACAGCCACGGGCCGGGGTTCCATGCCTGTGGCGAACTGTCGGACCCCCGCGCTAGGTTCGTCCTCGAGCCGGCACACGGGTGACGGCGGGGAAGGGAGAGAACATGTTTCGGCAGGGAGATGTCCTGATCGTGCCCATGGCCGAGGAAGCGGTGCCGGGGCATCTGCGCGAGGCGCCGGGTGAACCGCGAGACGCGCGCGGCCGCATGGTGCTGGCGCTGGGCGAGGTCAGCGGCCACGCGCACGCGCTGACCGCGCCGGGGCGGCTGCTGCGTTCGGACCCGTCGGTCCGGCTGCTGCATCTGCCGGAAGGCGGGCGGCTGGTGCACGAGGAGCATGCGCCGATCGTGCTGCCGAAGGGCTGGTACCGGGTGGTCCGGCAGCGCGAGTACACGCCGGGTGCCGTCCGGATCGTCGCCGACTGACCTCTCGCACCGAATCCGTCTACTGCACAAGGAGTTTCAGCATGCCCGACATCGACGCCTGGCGGGCCGTCGCGGCCGCCACCGGCCCCGCCGACCGCGCGGCCGCCGACACCGCGGTGCGGCAGGCCTATCGGCTGGCCGGCCTCGCCGAACCCACCCGCTTCGTCTGGGCCGACTCACCGCTGAGCGGCGTACTCGCCCTCGCCGACCTCGAGGCCCCCGGCCGCTCGGTGCGCGAGGACATCCGCACCCGCCCGTGGGCCGCCGAACGCCGGCGAGTGCACGACGAACTCGGCCCGGCAGGCTGGACCGAACGGTGGCACGCGACCGGAGCCCACCTGTGGGACACCACCCGCATGCTCACCGACCGGCTGCGAGCCGGTGTGGTGGCGGCGATGCTCGAATCACCCCGCTACGCCGACGCCGACGCGACGGTAGCCGAGGCCGAGGTCCGCGGCCTCCTGCTGGACGCCGTACTCGGCCAGCACGAAGCCCCCTGGCTGGCGGCCTTCGACGACCGAGCCGGGCAATTGGCGGGCCTCGCGGCCGTCGCGCGGGCGACCGGCTGGTGGTGGCCGTTCGAACACGCGGTCGTGCTCTGCGAACGCCCGTCGCGGCTGCTGCGCGACGAGGCGGGCAGGTTGCACGCCGCCGACGGCCCGGCCGTACTGTTCCCCGACGGTTTCGCCCTGCACGCCTGGCACGGCATGT
This sequence comes from Nocardia sp. BMG111209, assembly GCF_000381925.1. Classification (NCBI taxonomy): domain Bacteria; kingdom Bacillati; phylum Actinomycetota; class Actinomycetes; order Mycobacteriales; family Nocardiaceae; genus Nocardia; species Nocardia sp. BMG111209. The sequence goes on along the minus strand of NZ_KB907307.1, from coordinate 1,602,041 downwards.
CCGTACCCACCGACTTCCTCACCGAACTCCCCAGCCTCACCCCCGCCCGTATTCGCGACGAGGAGAACGCGGAGCTGCGCCGAGTCCTGCTGGAGCACTACGGCTACGACCGCTACCTCGCCGAATCCGGCGCGCAACCGGTACACCGCGACGAGACCGGCATCCTCTGGCGCATCCCGATGCCCGACGACGAAGACGTCGTCATGGTCGAGGTCGTCAACTCCACCCCCGAACCGGACGGCACCCACCACACCTACTGGCTGCGCGTCCCGCCCGGTACCGAGACCGCCCGCGCCGGCGTCGCCTGGACCTTCGACCTCGCCGCCGAGGACTACGCGCCGATGAAGCAGACCTGAGCCGGGTCCCCGGCCACGGAGGTCTCCGGAAATCCCGTTGGCGGACGGCGGCGACCACTGCTAGCCTTCCGGGAGCCGTGCAGGACAACGAGGAGGTGGTACCCGTGAACGCAGTAACTACATGGGTGCTCCCCTCAGGGGTCACGGTCGGGCGATAGGTCGTCCGGGAGCGCCGTTTCACGAGCACTCCCGAAAGGCACGACCATGCAGTTCACTTCCGAACAGCACCTCGAAAACGACGTCCTGGAACGCGAATTCACCCTCGGCGAGATCCCCGGCATCCTGTGGACACCCGAATCCGCCACCGAACCGGTTCCGCTGATCCTGCTCGGGCACCCACCCCTCGGATTGACCAAGATGTACCCCCGGCTGGCAGCCCGAGCCCGCCGCGCCACGGCGGAGGGCTTCGCCGCGGCCACCATCGAACTCCCCGGAAGCGGCGACCGCCCCCGATGGGCCGCCGCCGAACAGGCTCGCGCCGACCTCCGCCGGACGCTGCAGGCCGGCGACCCGGTCAGCGACGAGATCATCGACGCCCTCATCCTCCCGCTGGTCGACAAAGCGGTCCCGGAATGGCAGACCACCCTGGACGCCCTCCTCGCACTGCCCGAGATCGGCGGCCCGGTCGGATACTCCGGCGGAGTGATCTCCATCGGAATCCGGCTGGCGGTGGTCGAACCCCGCATCGTCGCCGCGGGCCTGTTCGCCGGAAGTTTCGTGCCCCGCACCATGTTCGAGGAGGCCCGCCGGATCACCATCCCGGTACACGTCCTGCTGCAATGGGACGACGAGGGCAACGACCGGCAAGCCGCCCTGGACCTCTTCGACGCCTTCGGCTCGAAGGAGAAGACGCTGCTCGCCAACATGGGCGGACACACCGGCGTCCCCCAGTCCGCCGGGGAGGACGCCGCCGGCTTCTTCGCCCGGCACCTGAAGTGAGCCCGAACCTCTACTCCGGCAGCAGGCGATAGCAGTATGCCGACCGCTCACCGCTCATCGAGGACAGGTCCACCCTTCCTCGATGGCGGTGGGCAGTGCCGTAGTCGATAGGTTGCGCGCGAATGTTCCTCTGCCGGTGCGAATGTCGTCTCTCCGATCCTCGCCCGGCGGCCCGGTGGCCGGCCCACAGTTTCAAGGTGTTCCGATGGCATCGGTCAGACAGTTCCAAGTCACCTTCGACTGTCCAGAACCCCAGCGCCTCGCCCGATTCTGGTGCGAGGTACTGGGTTACGTCGCACCGCCGCCACCGCAAGGGTTCGCGACCTGGGACGATGCCGAGCGCTCACGACCACTCGAGCGCCAGGGTATGTCGTTCGCCTGCATCGACCCCTCGGGAGTAGGTCCGCGGCCGCTGTTCCAGCGCGTTCCCGAAGGAAAGGTCGTCAAGAATCGAGTGCATCTCGACGTCCGGGTCGGCACCGGCTTCGTAGGCGAAAAGCGCTCGGCCACAATCGAAGCCGAGTGTGCGCGCCTCACCGCGCTCGGCGCAGTACGCGTACGACTGCTGCGCGCCGACGGCTACAACGAATCGTGCATCGTGATGCAGGACATCGAGGCAACGAATTCTGCCTCGACTGAACAGGGTTCGCTGTCGATGGCGCGGCTACGAGCGCGGCGGACTCTCCGCGAGGATGGACGGATGTCGGAATTCCCCGAGTGGTCTGTGCAGTCATCGACCGGTGTCCGTTTCGATTGGGGGCCGGTGGGTGCGCAGGCGCTCGGTCCGCAGTGTGCGGCGCTGGTGGTGGTCGACGTCTTGTCGTTCACCACCGCGGTGTCGGTAGCCGTCGAGGCCGGAACGCGAGTTCTGCCGTATCCGTGGCGCGACGACACTGCCGCCGCCTTCGCTGCGGAACAGGGTGCGGAGTTGGCCGTCGGCCGCCGCGCAGTGTCACAGCAGCAACCGTGGTCGCTGTCTCCCGCCGCGCTACGCGCCGCTCCCGCACCGGAACGGCTGGTGTTGCCGTCGCCGAACGGATCGGCCATTTCCGCTGCTGCCGAAGGGATTCCGGTGATAGCGGCATGTCTTCGCAACGCCGGCGCGGTCGCCGACTGGATCATCGGGCAGCGGTGGGGCACCGTGGAACACCCTGTCGCGGTGATCGCCGCCGGCGAACACTGGCCGGGTCGCGCCACGCTGCGCCCGGCGGTCGAAGACTGGCTCGGGGCCGCTGCGGTGATCGCCGCGCTCGCCGAGCATGGTGCCCAGGCGCTGTCGCCGGAGGCATCGATCGCTGCGTCGGGGTACGCCGCCGTCAGCGATGTCCGTGCGCTGGTGCGCGACTGCGCTTCCGGCCGAGAGCTGGCCGCCGGAGGGTTCGGCGCCGACGTCGCCATCGCGATCGAGGTCGAGACCAGCCGCTCCGTACCGGTCCTCGTCGACGGCTGCTTCGTCGACGCAACCTGCGCGACGTCGATCCATTGATGGAAGGTACTGAAACTTCGCTGCTGTCAGCAGCTTTCAGTGAGTCCCCTGATAACCTCGTAGAGACCTCGGGTCGGCCACCTCACTTACACGTGGCGGATCATCGGTGTGCGCGCAGGGCGGCGGCGAGCCAGGTGAAAGCAGGCACGCTGGGTGGAGCGGGCGGGTGATCGTTGATCAGGCTCAGCAGCTGCCAGTAGCGTTCGACGCGAGGTTCGGCCACCAGGTTCAACCATTCGAGCAGTGCCTGCGACTCGGTGTCGCCGAGATCCGAGGGCACGATGCGGTCGAGAATCGCACGACCGGTGTCGGATTCCGCGGCGATTCCCTTCTCGACAGCGGGACCGGCGTGCTCGAGAACCAGTGGCCGGATGTTGAGGCCGAATTCGATGCGGTTGTCTGATTCGCCGCGCAGCACCATCTGTCGCATTGTGTGCCGGAAGTCGTCGTCCGAGACGAGTTCGGCCAGCTCTATCCAGGCATCCACCTGCGCGGAAGTCGGGTCGTCGGGCAGCTGCGGTGGCAGCTCTCGCATGAAGTCGGCGATGGCGATGGCGTCCGTATCGTCGACGCCGTCGAAGATCTTGTCGACGAAACCGTCGATGAGCTGTTGCCGTTCGCGGGCCGGGAGCCGGGCGAGTTCGTACATCAGGGACAGTCCTTCGGTCTTGTTCTCCCGGCGGATGGAGTTGCGGAGAACCGCACGATTCAGCCGCAACATCCGGATCTGGGTATCGAGGGCTTCGACATGGATCTCGGCGACCTCGGCCAACGTGGATTGCCGGTCGAGTACCTCTCGCACCGCATCCAGGCCGAAGCCGAGCTCACGAAGCGTGCGGACCAGATGCAACCGATCGACCGCGTCGGCGCCGTAGAGGCGATAGCCGCCCGCGGACCGTTCCGAGGGCGGTATGACTCCGCTGTCGGACCAGAACCGGATCGTACGTGCGGACAATCCGGTGCGGCGAGCGAGCTCTCCGATCGTGTAGCGGTCCGTCTCTTCGTCCATGCCACCAACCTGCACCTTCCACCCGCTGGAAGGTCAAACTGATCACCCTCGCCGCCGGAACCCCCACCGGCACAATCTCATTCCTCGCCGCCGCAAAAATGATCGGCATCCCCGAAATCCGCACCGCCCGAACGCTACTCACACCCTGAGCACAGCGGGCCCGACGAAAGCGCTTCAGGCCCGGGAATCGGCGGCTACGTCGTCGCTACAGTCGTATTCATCGACGTCGAGTTCGGTTCGCGTTGCCGACAGGAATTCGAGCACCGGCATCGACAGATGCCACCCCAATGGCCGGGGCCACTGCCTCGCCTGCTCCCACGAAGTTCCGCCGGGCGGCTCTCGGACTCCGTCCGGGTCATGGAAATACCGCACGACGTGCATCATCGAACCGATCTCGTCCTCTGCGCACAACGAAACCAACCCGGAACGGATGGTCTCCAACCGATCCACCACGTGCTGGATCTGGTCGGCGACACTCTCATCGCTGCGCCGGACGATCATCCACGCATGGCACCGCGGGATCACATGTTCGGCCGACCGGCTCCCTCGTACCCGTACCTCGTCCGGCTCCATCCCCAGTCGCGCCGCGATCTCCGCAGCAGACCGCGTGTCACTCCTGAGGGCGAAATAGCAGTACTGGCGGATATTCACGATCCCGATCCCACCACACCCCGAAACCGGAATTCGACCGGTTTTCCACCTGCAGCGCAATCGAATAGGTCAGTTCAGGGCCGGTAGCGTCTCGCCAGGTTGGGCGGCGCGGTGATGGTCGAGCCAGAATCCATGATTCCGTAAATAGGAGTCGAGCCCGTCGTTCAGGTAGGCGCGGTAGCCTCGCAGGCCCTGGGCGTTCTCACGGTAGATGTCGGAGCCGGCCGACTGCACAGAGATCGTGTTGTCGAGCCACTGCCCGAGACGGTCACGCGCGGACCACCATTCGCGGATCGCGTCCCAGGTCCACCGGTCGTCGCCGTCACATGCGTAGGCGCGGAAGGGATCCACCCACGCGGCGGTCAGGACCAGGTACGTCTCCTGCACGGTCCGTGGCTGGCGGAACACCACTTCGCTGTACTGATCGTCTTCGTAGACAACATGATCCGGTGCGATGCCCCGACCCAGCTGGCAGGTGTCGGTACCCGCACCGTAGAACGGTCCGGGAACGTTGCGCCAATCCCGCAACTCCCACTGACCACACAGATAGTCCTCCGGCGGCCCGAACAACCGTGGCTTGGAGCCGACAACAAGTTCGTTGCCGGAGGCTACGACGGTAGGCAGTGGATCCCAGTACACGCCCTCACGATATCGGGTACCGATTCGGGAACCCGGCTGGTCCGCGACCGGGAGACATGTCACAACCGACGCGCTGCGCGCGCCGGACGACTCGATCGAGCCCGGGATGGCGCTGCTGCAGCCCGAGTTGTTGCCGCGCCGTTGCGGTCACACCCCGGTCGTCGATTCCGGCCTCGGGGAGTTCGGCATCGGATCGGGGCACTCGAGGGATGGGCACCAGCGGCTCTCAGCGGCTGATCCGCCGGACGCGCAGCACGCATGTCAGCATCGGCAGCGTGAATTCCTCGTCGGCGGTTTCGGATCGGGTGGCGAGGTAGGTGCGGATCCGGCCCAGCGTGGCCTGGCGTTGTTGTTCCGGCATGACCAGCATTCCGGCCCTCGTTGCGAGTGTCGCGACGAGGGAGTCGGCTGTGCGGCGCTGGCCGTGTGGGAATTCGGCCTGTTCCGGTGAACCGAACTGTGCGGCAACGGATCTCGGGAGATGCAGGTCGGCTGTCTCGATGCGCCAGCTGTCGGGAGTGTCCCGTGGGCCGATGGCCGCGCTTCCACTGATCTGTGCGAGTCCATCGACCCAGTCGACGCGGTCGTCCATGACGTTCCACAGGCCGGCGAGGATGCCGGTGGGGGCGAGGACTCTGGCTATCTCGGGTCCCGCGGTATCCATGTGGAACCAGTGCATGGCGTTGCCTGCGACCACGGCATCGACCGAATCGTCTTGCAGGGGAATCGCTTCCGCGCTACCGGACAGGGCGTGAACATCCGGGAATGCGCGGCGCAGTTCGGTGAGCATCGCCGGATCGGGCTCGACCGCGACGACGTTCATGCCCAATTCGAGGAGTGTGGCCGTCAGCTTTCCCGTTCCGGCGCCGAGGTCGAGCACTCGCGGACCAGGCGCGTACTGGAGTGCCCATTGCACCGCAGCTCGCGCGTAGTGGGGGCGATGTTCGGCGTACGCGCCTGCCGCGCTACCGAACGACGAGCCGAGAACGCGCCGATCTTGTCCGTCCACTCGCTCATCTCTCCTTGTGGCTACCACTGTGCCGGTGAGGATCGTGGCGTCATGGGGAATCCGGCGGCGGTGGTGCTCCGTTGGCAGTCAACGCCAGTGCTGGTCTCCGATCAACGCCGTCTCCGCACCCCCGTCGGCGAAGATGATCTGACCGGTCACGAACCGGTTGCCCGCGCCGGCGAGCCAGCAGATGAGTTCGGCGACCCATTCCGGGTGCCCGGGAAAGCCACCGAACGGTTGCGGCGCTGCGGTTTCCACGGCGGTGCGGGTGTCCTCGTTCGCGAAGATCCAGGCGGCCGCCGGTGTGTCGACGACCCCGGGTGCGACGGCGTTGAGAGCGATGCCGGTTCCCGCCCACAGGGGTGTCGAGGCGGCTCGGCGTACCCAGCGATTCAGCGCGCGTTTGGCGATCCCGTAGGCACCCGTGGCGCCTCCGATGGACGGGTCCGCGTCGAGGTAGGCGATGGCGGCGGCTTCGTCGCCGTCGAGGCATGCTTGTACGACGCGCTCGTCTGCGGGTGCCAGCGACGAGGTCGAGGACACGACCACGGCTCGGGGTGCCGCGCTCTGCGCCAGCAGTGGCCGTAGCCCTTCCAGCGTCGCGACGGCGCCGAAGTAGTTCGTCTCGAGGAGACCTGTCCTGCCGCCGCCGGCGATGGCGAGCACCGCGTCGATGGGCCCACGCGCGGCCACCTGGTCGATCAGCGATCGTCGGCCCTCGGGCGTGGACAAGTCTGCCTGAATGTCGGCGTCGCCGAGGTCGCAGCCGATGACCTCGGCGCCGCGCTCGCGCAGCATCGTTGCCGTCGCGGCGCCGATGCCCGATGCGGAGCCGGTCACGACATATGTACGCCCGGCACCCTCTGAATGCGTCACTGCTGTTCCTTCCGTTCGCCGCCCGGCGGCGCGGGCTGTTCACTCGTCGCGCGGTCGAAGAGTTCGGCTATTTCGTTTCCGCAGAGGTCGGGGTCGAGTCCGGCGGAAAGGAGGGGGACGACACTGTCGATGGAGGCTCGCAGCGCCGCTGCCATGACCTGCGGATCGAAAGGGCGGAAGGCTCCGGTGCGCTGGCCCTCCGCGAACAGACGGGCCAGCCGGTTCAGCGATTCGGTGTGGTGACGTTCCCAGACACCGTGATCGCCGTTGAGAAGGATCTGCTGGAGTGCCCGCACCTGCGGCAGATGACCGGCGATGAACGCCACATTCACCCGGATGACGGTGGCGAGCAACTCACGAGCGCCGGTCGCTGCCTCGATGGCGGTCCGCATGTCGGACTCGGCGTCGGCGGCGATCTGATCGGCGACGGCCGCGAACAGTTCGTCCTTGCTGGAGAAGTGATAGGTGATCAGTCGTTTGCTGCTGAGCCCGGCCCGGTTGCGGATGGCCTCGAAGGTGGTGGCCTGGTAGCCGAACTCGCTCAGCAGGGCGATCGCGGTGCGGGTGATCTGTTGTCGGCGGGCCGCGGTCGCCGCCTGATGGATGGTCATGACCACTGCGCCTGCTTGCCGACCTCGGCGTGGCCCACGGGCCGATCGGCCGGGGGCTCATCGCGGCGGGAGACTGCGTTATCCATGTGTATAACATTATCCGTTCGGATAACAGCGAGCAACAGTCTCTGCAGACAGGATGAAAATCGCGATCTGGTACGAGAGTCTCAGCGAGCCTAGTTTTCGATGCGTTACGTCGCAGAATAGTTGCGTTGGCTGAAACCAAACGTAAACGTATTAATTCCGTCGACGAATGGGGAAGTGGGACAGGCTGACCGCCGATAAGGTTCACTTATCGGTGGTCAGGCACTTGCCGGTTCGGAACGGCCCCAACAGGTTTCGTTGCGTGTTGATTCGTTGGATTCGACGAAACCAACGCTACGATTTGCGGGTGTCGAACGTTTGCAACTACCCGGGATGTGCGCGGCCCATCACGCGCGGCGGTGGGCCGGGACGGCCGTCGGAATACTGTGACCACCCGGAGCACACTCGGTGGCGAGCCTGGCGGGAGCGACAGCGGCAACAGCAGGCGGTCGAGACACCGGCCACGAACGTCACTGTGACGCAACAGGGTCCGGCCACCACGGCTCGGCTGCGGGCCGATGAGCTGCTGGTTCAGTTCCGTCAGCTCGCGGGGCAGCTCGGGAACACACTGAATGCGGCGGTGGCCGAGCTGTCCACGCTGGCGGATCCGGCGGTCGCGGAGGCGCAGATCCAGGCGGTGCAGGCGGATGCCGCGCGGCGGATCGCCGAGGCGGAGATGGCCACTGTCGCGGCGGAGCAGGCGCGGCGCGAGGCGGAAGAAGCGCGGGATGGCGCGGAGGCCGCGGCCGAGGATGCCGCGGCCGCCGCCGAATCCGCGGAGGCTCGGATCGCCGAGGCGCTCGCGGCGCGCGACGATGCGATGCGCGAGGTGGAGAAGGTCACCCGGCAGGCGGCCGACGAGGTTTTCGAAGCTCGGACCGAGGCCGAAACCGAGGTGCGTACCGCTCGGCGCGAGGCCGCCGACGATGTGCAGCGGGCTCGGGAGCAGGCAGCCGAGGAAATCGAGCTGGCCCGGCAGAAGGCCGCGGCGGAGACCGAGCGCGTGAAACGAGAAGCGGCGCAACAGGTTACCGCTGCCGCCGCGGAACGTGATCTGGCCGTGCAGCGGGTCGCCGACGCGGAACGGGCCATCAGCCGGGCCGAGGCGGCGGTGGCCGAGCGAAGCCAGGCGCTGGTCGAGAGCAAGCAAGAATTCGCGCGGGCCCGCGCCGAGACCGACACCGCCCGCGCCGAACTCGCCGATCTGCGGAGACAGGCGGCCACCGATGTCGGCGCCGTACGCGCCGAGGGCGCCCGGGTACTCGAACAGGCGCAACGTGAATTCGCCGAACGGCTCACCGCCGCCGACGAGGCTCGGGCACAGACCCTCGCGCGCGCCGAACGCGCCGAGCGGCTCTTGGACGAACTCCTCGCCGACACTCGGCGAGCACGCCCGCAAACCTCGGACGGGTGACGTCGGTACGCACCAATCACCGATACCGCGCGTCCTCGCAGCCGTCGTAGCGAGGTTGCCGATACCGCGCGTCCTCGCAGCCGTCGTAGCGAGGTTGCCGATACCGCGCGTCCTCGCGGCCGTCGTAGCGAGGTTGCCGGTACCGCGTGTCCTCGCAGACGTCGTCGCGAGGTGCCGAACCGGTGGGTCGCGAGGAGCCGCACAGGTGGGTCGCGAGGAGCCGCACCGGCGGGTCAGTGCCCGAGCGCGTCCGGGAAGCCGAACGTCGTGACCAGCGCCGGATCGTGGAACTTGACGACGCGGGAGATACCGGTGGCGGTGGGTGCCAGCACCACGACTCCGTCGGCTTGCAGCACGCCGTCCGAATCCCGGTGGTACACGACGGCGGCCGGCTGTCCGTTGGCGGTGGTCGCGATCATCCGCCAATCGCCGGGCGTGCCGAGTACGTAGGTCCCGAGTATGTGGATACACATCGCCCGGCCCGACTGCCAGTCGCCGAACGGTGTCGCCTCCAGGCCGGCGTCGACGCGCAGCACCTGTTCGAGCAGGCCCGCGTCGGAGCGCTCGAACGCCGCGATATAGCCGTCGAGCAGGGCCCGCGCTCGGTGGTCGGTCGGCTCGAGCAGTTTCTCCGGCTCGGGCGCCAGCTCGTCCAGCCTGGCGCGGGCCCGCTGCAGGCCGCTCTTGACCGCCGCGGTGGTGGTGCCGAGGATCTCCGCGGTCTCGGTCGCCGAGAACGCCAGCACTTCGCGCAGTATGAGGATCGCGCGCTGGCGGGCGGGCAGATGCTGCAGGCTCGCGATGAGCGCCAGCCGCAACGATTCGCGTTCGACCACCACCGCGGCCGGATCGCCGTCCAGTGGGGCGACCCATGCGTCGGGAAACGGTTCCAGCCACGAGACCTCGCCCGGCGCAAGGGGACTCGGCGTACGATCGGGTCCGTCGCACGGACCGCTCAGACCCGACGGCAATACGCGGATCCGGCGCCGCTCCAACGCCTTCAGGCAGACGTTGGTGGCGATCTTGTAGAGCCAGGAACGCATCGACGCCCGGCCCTCGAATCCGGACCAGGACCGCCATGCTCGCAGGTAGGTCTCCTGCACCAGGTCCTCGGCGTCGTGCGCCGAGCCGACCATGCGGTAGCAGTGCGCCAGCAGCTCCCGGCGGAACCGTTCGGTCTCGACGGTGAACCGGTCCCGATCCGGCACGACTTCCACCACGATCATATTCGCCCTCTCAGGGCAGCAGCACCAGCTTGCCGACGGTGGCCCTGGCCTCCAGTTCCGCCAGCGCCTTCGGTCCGTCGGCCAGATCGTAGGTCGTGGGCCGGGTGGGGGTGAGCACACCGGCGGCGATCAGCGTGGACAGCTCGCCCATCACCTCGCCGAAGATCTGCGGTGCGGACCGGATCAGCACGCCGATATTGAGACCGATGAGCTGGACCTGATGCTTGTACACCAGATCCCAGTTGGTGATCCCGGCCGCACCGCCCGCCAGGCCGTAGACGACGACCCGGCCGGTGACCCGCTTGGCGGCGGCCAGTCCGGCCTCGAAGGTGGCACCGCCTGCGGATTCCAGCACCACGTCGACGCCGGCGCCGCCGGTCAGCCGCAACACCTCGGCGGCGAGATCGCCGCGGCGGGAATCCAGAACGTGGTCGGCACCCGAGGCAAGCACCGTCTCGTGCTTGGTCGGCGAGGCGGTGGCGATGACCGTCGCGCCGTAGTGCCGGGCGATGGCGACCGCGGCCCGGCCGGTTGCTCCCGCCGCGGCGTGGATCAGCACGGTCTGCCCGGCGGTGATGCCACCCAGCGGCTTCAGCGCGGCCAGCGCGGTGGGCCAGTTGACCATCAGCCCCAGCGCCTGCTGCTCCGTCCAGCCGGGTGGCACCGGCACCGCCGCGGCCGCGGGCAGCACCATGTACTCGGCGAAAGCGCCGTCTCCGATGCCGACGACCCGGGTCCCCGGCGGCGGGCCGGTCACCGCCTCGCCCACCGCGACCACCGCACCGGCAGCCTCGAAACCCGCCGGATAGGGTGGCCGCGGGCCGTCCCCGAATGTGCCGTGCGACTTCGAGATGTCGGCGAAATTGACACCGGCGGCGGCGACTCGGATCAGCACCTCACCCGGACCGGGGCTCGGTACCGGTGCGTCGGTGATCAGACGCATGTCCTGCGGACCGTCGAGGGAGGTCTGCTGTAGCGCGCGCATGGTCGCGGGGATGCTCATATCGGGCCTTTCTTTCTCGGCGTACACGATCGAGACCGGCCCGTCGCGGGCCGCGCCTCCGACAGGTAGATCCCGGCCGCCGCGAAAAGGAATCGGCGGTACCGAAAGGGGAGCCGGAAACCGGGGAGCAGTCCGCTCGCGGTCGGGTAAGGTCCTGCGCGTGAGGTTCGTGATGGGGTGCGCGTTGGCTGTCGTGGCGTCTGCGTTGAGTTCGCCTGCGGCGCATGCGGAGCCGACGCCGGCCTGTGCCGAGTCGGCGAACGGTTATACGGCGGAGTGGCAGGCCAGCTGGTCGATCTATCAAGCGGAGCAGCGGAATTCGAGCGATTCCCGGTCCGTGCTCGAGGCCGATCTGCCGATCACCATCGCCGCCGCGCCGGAGAAGGTCTGGACGGTGTATTCCGACATCCGCAACGATATCGGCCGCCATCCGTTCCTGAAGGATGTCGTCACCCACCGCACCTGCGACGAGGACGGCATTCAGGTCATTGATTTCACTGCGCTGGAAGACATTCCGATGGGCCCGGTGACCTTCCCCGGACACACCCAGGCGCAGCAGCGCATTCATGCCGCCGAGCACTACTACACCAGTGACAGCTGGGATGTCCCGGACATCATCACGCATCAGCGGATCACCTTCACCGACAACGGTGACGGGACCACGACGGTCGACGAGCGCCTGACCTTCCTCGCCGATCCGGCCCTGATCCAATTCACCGCCGACAACGGGACGGCCTCCCACCGGGCTTATCAGCTCGCGCTGAAGCGCGATATCGAGAACGGCGTGCTGTAGCCGCTGGCACGGCCCACTACCGCGTGGCACGATGTCGGGGATGACCAACAAGCCGACCGCCCAGCATCCCAGTGATCTCGTGCTGCTGCGCCGGGTCCGGGATCGGATCGATCGGGACTTCGCGCAGCCGCTGGATGTGGAGGCGCTCGCGCGGGATGTGCACATGTCGGCGGGGCATCTGAGCCGGCAGTTCCGGATCGCGTACGGGGAGTCACCGTACAGCTACCTGATGACCCGGCGGATCGAGCGGGCCATGGCGTTGCTGCGGCGCGGGGACCTCAGCGTCACCGAGGTGTGCTTCGCGGTGGGCTGCTCGTCGCTGGGCACCTTCAGTACCCGGTTCACCGAGTTGGTGGGGGTGCCGCCGAGTGTCTACCGGCGCGATCAGGTGGGCGACGTCGAGGGGATCCCGGCCTGCGTGGCGAAGCAGATCACCCGACCGATCAGGAATCGAGAAGCATAGGTTACCTTCCGGCACCTAGTCTGGTGCCCATGGATATCACCCTCCACTCGGCCTTCCTGCCGCATACCGACCCGGAGGCCACGCTGGCCTTCTACCGCGATCTGCTCGGGTTCGAGGTGCGCAACGACGTCGGATTCAACGGGATGCACTGGATCACCGTGGGGGCCCCCGGGCAGCCGGGGACATCGATCGTGCTGTATCCGCCCGAGGCCGACACCGGCCGCACCGACGACGAGCGCGCGACCATCGCCCGCATGATGGCCAAGGGCACCTTCGCCATCATGACCTTCGCCACGAAGGATCTGGACGCGATCTTCGAGCGGCTGCGCGGCGGGGGCGCCGATGTCGTGCAGGAGCCGACCGACCAGCCCTACGGTGTGCGCGACTGCGCGGTCCGCGACCCCGCCGGCAATCTGCTCCGGATCAACGAGGTGCACTGAGCGGCCGTCACGGACCGGTCACGATCCGGTCGCCGGTTGCGCACGAAACAGGCCCGGTAGCGGCCGGAACAATCGGAACGGATATTGCATGAATTCCGTGCAATTACCGGGTTGTTCGGCGAGAACGTACGGTCACCTGTCACACAACGGAAATCGTTCCGGTTTTGCGGCAGCGGAATTCGCCGAGAGCGAATGGACAGCTACCGCAATGCGGGTCATATCATCGAATCATGCCCATACTGCGAGACACCGGGCGCACCGATGTGTTCGACGGTGGCGCCTGGCAGGCGGCGTTCGTCATCGGCAGTGTGTCCCTGGTACTCGGCGTCGCGATCACGGTGTGGCCGGACAAGCCACCGCGACTGTCGGAGGCGCTGTTCACGCTCGCACTGTTCCTGCTGGCGGCGTGGGACTTCGTCGTCGCGCTGCGGGCCCGGATCGGCCGCGGCATACGGACATCGACCTTCGCGATCGGGATATTCGTTGCGCTGCTCGGTGTTTCGTGCATGCGCAGTAGCGAATGGGCCACGCTGCTCGCGGTCTGGATCGCGATGGCGTTCGTCGCCCACGGAATCGTGCAGGCCATGGTCGGCGCCTGGTCGGAGGATCTGCCCGACAGCGGCCGGCACGAGGTGTTCGGCCTGCTCACCATGGCCGCCGGCCTGGGGGTGCTGGTATGGCAGATCAAGACCGTTCCCGCGCTGTCGGTGCTGGTCGGCTGCTGCGTGACCCTCCTCGGCGCGGAACAGATCAGTCTCGCGGCGCGTTTCGATCGCGCGGCGGTGCGCGGTGGCGCGCGGGTGCGGGGCCTGCTGCCGCCGGGGCATCACGCCTGAGTCAGCGCGGCGGCACGTAGGTCGGAGCGTACGTGCCACCGTAGGGAGTCGGAATCGACAGCGGCCCCGACGGTGTCCGATCCGCGGTGGCCAGCGGATCGGAACCCGGTGCGGCATAAGCGGTCTCGTCACCGGGTGGCCGTGGAGCGTTGCGCGCGCCGCGCGGCAGCAGCGTCGGATCCGGATCGGTGCAGTGCGCGTTGAGATAGGGCTGCGGGAAATCCGGGACGGTACTCGGCTGCCGCGGCACGTTGTAATCGCAGGCCCGGCGCGGATAGATGCTCACCATGGCCCACACCACACCGCCGTGGAATGCCGAATCGACCGCGTCGAGCGTGGAACCCGTCCGTTGCTGTGGGAAGAAGAATTCCTCCAGCGCGGGAATGTGCACATAGGCCATCTGGGAAACGGTCGCGAGATTGCCCAGCAATTGCACCACGGTCGGTGAATTGTCGGCGATGATCGCGTCCAGCGCGGACATCAGTCCCGGCGTCTGCCGTACCAGGGTGTCGAATCCGTTCGTCATACCGGCGATACCGTTCGAGGTCGCGGCCAGATTCTGCGCGGTCACCCGCAGCCCGGGTGCGAGCTCGGCGGTCGTGTTCAGCACCACGGTGCTGTTGTGCAGCAGGCCGAGGGTCTGCGGCAGCACCGAATCCAGGGTCGACACCAGGAACATGCCGCCGTCGACGATCGACTGCAATTTCCGCGGCCCGTCCGGGCCGGCGCCGAGCTCCTTCGTGATGGCCTGCAATTTCGCCGGATCGACCTGGGCCAGCGTGCCGTTGAAATCACCGAGCATGGTGCTCAGGGTGACCGGTGTCGACGTGCGGTCGGCGGTCACCACCGAACCGTCCGACAGATACGGGCCGCCGTCGCCGGTCGGCACGAAATCCAGATACTGCTCACCGGCCGCCGACAGCGCCGACACCTGGACCGTGCCGCTGGCCGGGATGTGGGCGCCGCCGTCGATCTCGGCCTGCGCGAGCACGGTCTCGCCGTGCACCTCCACCGAGGACACCCGCCCGACCCGGACCCCGCGCAGCGTCACGTCCTGGTTCGGCAGCAGTCCACCGGACTGGGTCAGCTCCACGGTCACCCGGAAATGCGACCGCCACGGATCCCATTGCAGCGCACCCACCGACAGATACCCCGCGCCCAGGACCAGGATCACCACCAGGCCCAGCACCGACAGCGCGGTCCGGTGCCGGGTCAGCGCCCGCACGCCGTCGACGAACATCCGCGCCGCTCGTTCCCCGGCGCCGGGCCGGGCTCCCCGCGTCACCGTCATGCGCTCCGCCTCCCCGTCATCGGCCCGGTCCCGCGATCCGATCGTGCAACCGGCCCAGGTTGTATTGCAGCGATCCGATGAAGTTGATCCAGTCCGTCTGATCCGGTGGCCGCGCGCCGGGATCGCCCGGGAAATTCGGATCCGGCGCGGCGCCGATCGCGACCTGGGCGACATCGATGTCGGCGTGCGCGGAGGTACCGTCGAGGATCTTCAGGATCGGCGCGATGATGCCGTTGAGCGAGTCCAGATTCGCGTCCGGGCTCTGCGCCGCGTCGTTCAGTTCGCGGGCCAGCTGATCGACCTCGGCCATCAGGCTGTGGTCGTTGGTGCCCTGGACCGAGGGGAACCGCGCGAGCTCGGTGGCGATGACGGCGAGCTTGCCGACGAGATCCGTCAGGCCGCGGGTGTTGGCGGCCAGCGCGGCGCTGGCCGGCCCGGCCGCGGCGACCGCCGCATCGATCGACGACTGTTGCCGGGCCACGGTGGCGCCGAGCTGTTCGGCGGTCGCGACCACCTCCCGGATCCGGTCCGCGCGGGCCGCGAGCCCGTCGAGCAGTTCGCGGGTGTGCGTGATCAGCGCGGCCAGCTTGTCGCCGCGGCCGCCGACATCCTCACCGAGCGCGTTGAGCACCCGGGTGACGTTCTCGATGGTGCCGCCGTTGACCAGCAGCGCCGCGCGGGCCAGCACCTCCTCGATACTGGCCGCGTCGGTGGTCGCGGCGAGCGGGATGTTCGCGCCGTCGTGCAGCAGACCGGCGGCCGGATCCGGGTGGGCCGGCGGGCTCACCGCGACGAACACATCGCCGAGCGGGGTGGCCGAGCGCAGTTCGGCGGTGGTGCCGGCGGGTAGCAGCACACCGGATCCGATGCGCATCGTGACCACGGCCGTGTAGTCCTTCGCGGTCATCGTCTCGACCTCGCCGACGTCGGCGCCGTTGAGTTTCACCTTCGCCTTCGTCGGCAGGTTCAGCGCGTTGGCGAAGGTCGCGGTCACCGTGTAGGTGCCGCCGCTCGGACCGGGGGCCGGCAGCGGCAGCCGGTCGACGGAGACCGCGCATCCGGTGGCGGCGCCGGACAGCAGGACCAGCGCCGCGGTCGCGAACCGCCGGATCGGGGCCGTCATCGCGGAATCCCCGCCGCCGCGAGCAGGATCGCGGTGAGCCCGAAATCCGGGCCCATATCCTTCATCGATCCGGTGGCACAACCCAATTCGTGCAGGCCGAGCAGGTTGCAGATCTCCTTCACCATCTGCCCGTCCAGCAGCACCCGGTTCAGGTCCACCGAGGCGCGCAGCGCGCCGATGTCGTGATCTATCGCGTTGTAGGTGTTGTCGGCGACCAGCGGGAACACGTCCAGGAATTCCGCGAGGTTGTCCCGGTAGTCGGCCATCGACTTCGTCATGGTCGCCGAATCGGTGAGCAGTCCCGTCAGCGCGCCGCGATTGCGTTGCAGCAGATCGGCGACCTGCACGATGATCGCATTCAACTGCGCGCCGGTGTCGCCGGTGCCGAAATTCTCCTCGGCGAGCAGATCGCTCAATTGCCGCACCCCGGAACCGAAGTCGCGCAGCGTGCCGTCGTTGCGGGCCGCGGCGGCGGTGAGGGCGTCGAGATCGGTCACGACCTCGGTGATCGCCGCCCGGGTCGCGGCGCCGTTGTCGGGGCCCAGTTGCAGCGCCTGCGCGAGCGCGCTCAACGCATCCCGCATCCGGGCGCCGTTGCCCGCGGTGGCGTTCGTGCCGACGGTCAGCAGATCCGCGATGGGCCCGTTGCCGTTGCCGTCCCCGCCGAGCGAACCGGACAGCTTGTCCGCCATGGCGAGCAGGCTCTCGAATTCGACGGGCGTCTTGGTGTGCGCGAGATCGAGTACCGCCCGGTCGGGCAGGGTCGGCCCGCCGCGGTAGGGCGGCGACAACTCGACGTGCCGGTCGGTGAGCAGCGAATCGGAGACCGTGACCGCCTGCGCGTCGGCGGCCACCGGGACGTCGGCGTCGAGCGACATCGTGACGTCCACGCCGGTGCCGTGCGGGCGGATTGCGGTGACCTTCCCGATCGGCATGCCCAGCACCGACACCTTGTTGCCGGGGTAGAGGCCCTTGCCGTTGTCGAATTGCGCGGTGATCGTGCGGGTGTGGTGGGTGAGCCCGCCGTCGCCGGCGCAGCCCGCGGCGACCAGGACGCCGAGCGCCAGCAGCGCCACCCATTGCACCGCGCGCAGTGGCCCGCTCATCGGCAGTCCTTCAGGTAGGGCGTGAGATTCGCCTGCTGTGCCTTGGCACTGAGTGCGCACATGAACGAATCGATGAACGCGCCGTCGGGCGCGTTGCCGATCAGCTCCGCGCCGGTGCCGGTGGCGTCGGAGAAGTACCGCCACGGCACCGGCAGGATCTGCAGGATGTTGCGCAGCAGATCGTCGTGCGCGGCGATCAGATGCGTCATGGTGCCGAGATTGGTCAGCAACTGCTGGATCTGTGGCCGGTCACCGACCGCGATCGGTGCCAGTTCGTGCACGAGTACGGTGGCCGCGGCGATCATCCGCTGCAGTGCCGCGTGCCGGGTGGCGATCTCCTGCAGGACCGCGGTGCCCTGCCCGATCAGCCCGGCCAGATCGGCCTGTTGCGCGTGGATCACCTGCGTGACCTGCGCGGTACTGGTCAGCAGGGCGGCGATCTGCGCGCGGCGGCCGGCGATCACGGTCGACAGGTCCTGCACGTTGCGCAGCACCTCCGGCACGAGGGCCGGCACGCTCTGCAACTGCTGCGACAGCGTCGTCATCGAACTCGCGATGCGGTCCGCGTCGACCTGGGAGAAGGTGGTGGTGGCCGCCTGCAGCGCGGTCTCCAGATCGTAGGGAACCTCGGTGTGCGACACTGCGATCGTGCGGCCGGGCAGCGTCCCCGGCCCGGCCGGACGTAACTCGACATAGCGCGATCCGAGCAGTGTGGTCAGCTTGATCGCCGCGCGGGTGTCGGCCCCCAGCGCCACCCCGGAGCGGATCTTCATGGTGACGGCGACGTGGTCACCGGCCAGCCGGGTGCCGGTCACCGTGCCGACCTGGATGCCGGCATCGGTCACCGCGTCGCCCGCGCCGATCCCGGCGGCCTGCGCGAAATCGGCGCGGTAGGTCACCTCCCCGAGGTGCAGCGAGTTCACGTACACCGTGACTCCCACGGTCACCAGCAGGACGACGATCGCCGCCACGCCGAGCCGCACCCGGTCGTAGTCGGCGAGCGGCCGCCTGCGCGCCGACCGCCACCATGTCCGTACCGACATCGTTTTCCCCCTCATCGGCAGATCGCCGAATGCTCGACGGTTCCGCTCGGCCCCGCCATGGCGAGCAGATTCTCGATGATCGGATCCACCCCCGGCGCGATGCTGAAGCGGATGTTGCACACGTAGGCGTTCAGGTACGCGCCCTTGTCGACGATGCGGGTCATACCCTGCAACATCAACGGCAGGTTGTAGCCCAGATAGGCGAACTTGTACTGGTTGTCGAGGAAGTGCTGACTGAAACCCGGTTCGCGCGTGAGGAATGCGGACATCTGCGGTTGTGCGCCGCGCACCACCTGCGCGGCCCGATCCAGTACCCCCGACAGCGAATCGACCTGCTGGAACAGGGTGTCGCGCTGCGCCGCGAGGCCGTCGAAGATCTTGCCGGTCTGGGTGATCACGGTCTGCAGGTCGCCGCGCTGGCGCGCGAGGTCGGTGAGCACCCGCGCGAGGTTGTCGATCAGCTGCCCGAGGATCTCGTCCGGACCGGCGAATGTCTCAGCCAGCCGCGAGGTTTCGGCGATCAGCGCGGCGACGGAACCGTTGTCGCCCTGCAATGCCCGGATCACCGCCGCGGTGATGTTGTCCACGTCCTTCGGTTGCAGCACGCTGAACAACGGCTCGAAACCGTTGAGCAGCTTGGACAGATCGAAGGAGGGCTCGGTGCGGTCCGGCGGCAGTTGCGCACCCGGCCGCAGCATCGTATGGGTTCCGTTGCCGCGCAACGACAGTCCGATGTAGCGCTGGCCGATCAGATTCTGGTAGGTGACCGCCGCGACGGTGTCGGTGTACATCGGCTGGCCGTGCTGGACCTCGAAGGTCACCCGTGCGACGGTCCCGTCCAGATCGATCGCGTCGACCCGGCCCACCCGCACCCCGGCCATCCGCACGTCGTCGCCCGTCCGCAGGCCCGACACATCGGTGAAGATCGCCGAATATCGGTCGGAGCGGCCGGGCACCCCGCGTTGCAGCGTGGCGTAGACGGTCCAGGTCGCGGCGATCGACGCCACCAGGAACAGGATCACGCCGAACAGCGGTCCGCGCACGCTCATCTCGATCCTCCGTCGGGTGGGGCGGGGGTGACGCGAATATCGTTGCCGCGCACCAGCGGTCCGATCAGCAGATCGGCCGCGGAATTCGGCGGCCCGCCGAACGCGTCGGCGATGCGCTGCTGTTCGGCGCGGCTGCCGACCGGGCCGACGGCGCCGCCGAGCGCGCTGTCGTCGTCGTTCGGATTGCCGCCGGCGCCGATGATGCTCGGCCCGCCGACCGGCGCGGTCGCGCAGCTGGGCCCGGCCAGATCGCCGTAGCGGGGACAGTCGGCGCGGGTGTACTGCTTGTGCGGGGTCAGCTCGACGATGACCTTGGCGGTCGCGCCCTGGGTGTCGGTGTGCCAGAACTCGTTCCGGAACACGGTCGACAGCCGCGTCTCCGAGACGGCCATCTGGGTGAAGCCCGCCCCGCCCCGGGCCATCACATCCAGCACCGGGCCCATCTGACCGGTGATGCCGGTGATGGTATCGGTCTTGTGCTGCAACGCATTTGCGACCGTGGTGGAGGTCGCCAGACCACCGGAGAGCAGATCCGCGAGCTGGATCCGGTCGGCGGCCAGCGTCTGCATCGGGACGACGGCGTCGTGCAGCGCACCGAGCAGATCCGGTGCGGCGGACTGTAATCCGCTCAGCGCCTCGGACAGCGCGACCAGCATCGACGGGTTGCCGTCCGGCGCCATGGCGGCATCGAGGCCCCGGGCGATCCGGTCCAGCTGGGCGCCGGCGCGCAGCGCGTCCGCGCCACGGCCGCTGGTGGCCTGTGCCACGGTGGCGAGGATGCCCAGGGTCGGATCGGTGGGGGAGCGACCGGCGGCGGCGACGATGCGGCTCAGCGCCGTCAGCGAGGTCTGCAAGCGGACCGTCTCCAGGCCACGGTCCTGCGGTATCCGCGCACCCGCCGCCAGCGCCGGGCCCGGCCCGTTGTCGACCAGTTGCACCGAGGGGACCGCGAAGACGTTGCTGGGCACCACCCGCGCGGTCACCGTGCCGGGAATGCCCACGGCGGAGCGCGGGAACAGGTCGATCTGCACCTGATTCGGGCCGCCGCCGGTGGACGCGGTCACCGACCGCACCAGCCCGACCAGGACCCCGCGATATTTCACATCCGATTTGGCCGGGAGCCCGTCGCCGACGTCGACCAGATCCGCGACGACCCGCACCGGCCGCTGGAACACCCCCTCGGACCGGGCGATCATCAGGGCCGCCACGGCCGCGGCCACGACCAGGAATGCGATGCCACGCAGGAACAGTCGGCCGTCGGAGACCGGCTTACCGTCGGATTCGAACGCGATGGGCATCTCTCACCCGCTGATTCTCGAGCCGGAATCGAAACCCCAGAGCGCCATCGTCATCAACAGGTTCACGCAGATCATCACCGTGATCGCGGCCCGCATCGCGCGACCGGCGGCGACGCCGACGCCCTGCGGCCCGCCGGTGGCGTAGAACCCGTAATAACATTGGATGGTCGAGGTGATGACGACGAACACCACGGCCTTCGCCAGGGAATACAGCACGTCGCGACCGTCGAGCACCAGCCGGAAATAGTGTTGGTAGGTGCCCGTCGCCTGCCCGCCGGCCACGTCGACGAAGATCTCGACCGCGAGATAGTCGATCGCGAGGCCCGCCAGATACAGCGGCACCGCCGCGATCGCCGCGGCCAGCAATCGCGTCGTGACCAGGTACGGGATCGGCCGGATGGCGATCGAGTCGAGCGCGTCGATCTCCTCGGCGATCCGCATCGAACCCAGCTGGGCGGTGAACCGGCAGCCCGCCTGGGCGGCGAAGGCGATCGCGGCCATGATCGGCGCCAGCTCCCGGGTCGCGGCGGTCGAGGCGATCATGCCGGTCGCCGGTCCCATGCCGAGCAGTTTCAGCGCGCTGTAGCCCTCGATGCCGACGATGCCGCCCGCCGCGGCGCCGAGCACCAGCACCACGCCCGCGGTGCCGCCGCCGACCACCAGCGACCCGTTACCCCAGGTGACATCGGACAGGATGCGCAGGCATTCCTTGCGATAGTGCCGCAGCGCCACCGGGATCGCGGCCACCGCGCGGAGGAAGAAGCTCGCCAGATGCCCGAGCCGCATCACCGGGCCCGCCGGCATTCCGGCGATACCGGCCAGCGGCCGCAGCAGCGGGGGACGATAGGGGGCGGCCATCAGAGCGTCGTTCTCGGGAACAGCATGGTGTACAGCTGGGTGAAGCCGACGTTGACGACCATCAACAGCATGATCGACGCGACGACCGCGGCGTTCACCGAATTCGCCACGCCGCCCGGACCGCCCTTGGTGCTCAACCCCTTCTCGCACGCGACCACGGTGACGATCGCGCCGAACACCGCGGATTTGACCATCGCGAGATACAGGTCGCCGACGGTGGCGAAAGAGGAGAAGGTGGCGAGGAAACTGCCCGGCGTGCCGTTCTGCACGTAGACGTTGAACAGATATCCGGCGAGGAATCCGACGAAACAGCTTGCGCCCGTGAGCCCCATCGCCACCATCACCCCCGCGGCCAGGCGCGGCACCACCAGTCGGCGCAGCGGCGAGACACCCATCACCTCCATCGCGTCGATCTCCTCGCGGATGGCCCGCGATCCGAGATCCGCGCAGATCGCCGAGCCCACCGCGGCGGCCAGCAGCATGGCGGTCACCAGTGGCGCGGCCTGCCGGATCACCGCCAAACCGCTTGCGGCACCGGCCAATGCGGTCGCACCGACCTGACCGGCCAAGAGCCCGAACTGAATCGACAGCGTGGCGCTGATCGGCAGCGCGACCGCGAGGGTCGGCACGTAGGAGGTCTTCGCCATGAATGCCGCCTGCCGCAGGAACTCCCGGAACGGGAACTGCCCGGTGACGATGTCGGTGATCAGATATCGGACGGCGTGGATGCCCATCACGACCTGTCCGCCCACGGTGTGCAATGCCGCCAGTGGATGCCGGCCCAGATATCCGCGCATCCAACCGGTTATCTCGGCGGTGGCCGACCGTTCCTCGCTGCCGGCGGAGATGTTCTCGGATGTGCTCAAACCACACTCCTCACCCCTGCTGAACAGTCGTTCAGCGCAGTGCGTCGTGCTCATGAAAGCACATGGTCTTGAATGTGGTCAAGGTCACTCCGGGCCGTGAAAGTGGTCCAGGTCACCGGTAATACGCGTTTACATGACACGCGCAATCAATACGCAACCCGATCGGGATCGGGAAACGCCCGACTCCCGGATCGCGATGTCACAGTGGGGGGATCACTCACCGCTCGGAGAGGCGGAATGT